>JBJKRE010000067.1:0-4508 GCA_046704825.1 Acidobacteriota bacterium | reverse complement strand
TCCTCGAGGTTCGAAACCAGCTTTTCGTAAACCGCGTCCTTTGGGGCCACCGCCACGACGGGAAGGTTCTCGTCGATGAGCGCGATGGGGCCGTGCTTCATCTCGCCCGAGGGGTACCCCTCGGCGTGGATGTAGGAGATCTCCTTGAGCTTGAGCGCTCCTTCGAGGGCGATGGGGTACTGAATCCCACGTCCCAGGTAGAGGAAGTCGCGGTATCGGCTGTATCGGCGGGCGACGTCCTCGATCTGGTCCTCAAGCTGCAGCACCTGCTCCAGGAGGCCGGACACGTTCGTGAGCGACTGGAGCCCGGCGGCCATGACCTCGGGGCGGAGCGACCCGCGTGCCTGCCCCAGGTACAGGGCGAAGAGGTTGAGGGCCGCGAGCTGCGTCGTGAAGGCCTTCGTCGACGCCACGCTGATCTCGGGTCCCGCGTGCGTGTATAGGGTGCCCTCGGCCTCCCGGGTGATCATGCTGCCCACCACGTTGCAGACGGCGATCGTATGGGCGCCCCTCGCTCTGGCTTCGCGCAGGGCGGCGAGCGTGTCGGCGGTCTCGCCCGACTGGGTGACGAAGATGCAGAGCGTCCCTTCGTCCACCATGGGGTCGCGGTATCGGAACTCGGACCCGTAGTCCACCTCGGCGTGCACCTTGGCGATGTTCTCGATCATGTAGCGGCCGCACAGCGTGGCGTGCCACGAGGTTCCGCAGGCCACCAGCACGACGCGGGATACGGACCGCAGGACCTCCGGGGCCACCTCGAGCTCCTCGAGGAAGACCTGGCTCCTGTCCAGCGAGATCCGGCCCATGAGGGTGTCGGCGATGGCCCGGGGCTGTTCGTAGATCTCCTTCTGCATGAAGTGCTTGAAGCCGGCTTTTTCGGCCTGGATGGGGTCCCAGGCGATGCGGGTGGGGTTCTTGGTCCGGGAGGCGCCGTCGAAATCGGTGAACCGGATGTTCTCCCGGGTGACCACCGCGATTTCTCCGTCGTCCAGAAAGATCATGTCCCGGGTGTGTCCCAGGATGGCGGGGATATCGCTGGCGACGAAGTTCTCCTCGCGCCCGAGCCCGACCACGAGCGGAGGACCCATCCGGGCCACCACGATCCGGTCCGGGTCCCTCGTGCTGGCCGCGGCCAGGGCGAAGATCCCCTGCAGCCGGCCGGCCACGGCACGCATGGCCATCTCCAGGTCCTCGCCTTCGTCTTCCAGCAGGTGCGCCACCACCTCGGTATCTGTCTCCGTGCGGAAGGTGTGGCCCTTGGCCAGGAGTTCCTCCTTGAGGGCGAGGTAGTTTTCTATGATTCCGTTGTGCACGACCACCACGTTCCCGCTGCAGTCCGTGTGGGGGTGCGCATTCTCCTCCGTGGGGCGTCCGTGCGTCGCCCACCGCGTGTGCCCGAGGCCGTAGGTGCCTGAAAGGGGGCGGAGACGGAGCTTCTCCTCGAGGTTGAGGATCTTCCCGGCGGCCCGTTCGCTCGCCACCCCGGCACGATCGAACACGGCGATCCCTGCCGAATCGTACCCGCGGTACTCGAGCCGCTTGAGGCCGTCCATGAGGATGGGCACGGGGTCCTTCGGGCCGATGTAACCGACTATTCCGCACATGGTCGCCTCCCGGCCCCATTCTATGCGACCCGGGGCCGGATTGCGAATACCGGGGGGTCAGTCTTTGCCGGACCTTCTCTTGCGATCCGCCCAGCCCTCGATGTTCTTCTGCGGTGCCCGCGATATGGCGAGGGAACCGGCGGGGACGTCCTTCGTGACCGTGGCGCCCGCGCCTATGTAGGCCCCGTCGCCGACTGTGACGGGCGCCACGAGCTGCGTGTCGCTGCCCACGAAAACGCGCTCGCCGAGGATGGTACGGTGCTTGCGGACGCCGTCGTAATTGCACGTGATGGTGCCTGCGCCGATGTTGGAGCCGGCACCCACGGAGGCGTCCCCCAGGTAGGACAGGTGGTTGGCCTTCACGCCCCGGCCCAGATCCGCCTTCTTGGTTTCGACGAAGTTGCCCAGGTGGACCGACGGGCCGAGCGACGTGCCCTCGCGGGTCCTGGAGAAGGGGCCGATGATGCACCCGGGTCCGGCCGCCGTCTTCTCGAGCACGCAGTTCTCCCTGATGACCGTCCCCTCGCCCACGTCGCAGTCCGACACGCTGGAGTAGCTCTTCACCTCCACGTTGTGCCCCAGGCTCGTGGTACCGCACAGCTTGACGAAGGGGTGCAGGACCACACCCCGTCCGATTCGCACGCCCGGCTCGATCCAGGTGCTGTCGGGGTCCATGACCGTGACACCCTCCGCCATCCAGCCTTCCACGATGCGGATTCGCAGGGCGCGCGCCGCCCTCGCGAGCTCCGCCTGCGTGTTCACCCCAAGCCAGGGCTCCGGCACAGCGGCATCATAGGTCACGAAGGGACGGCCTTCGCGGTGGAGCGCGGCCACCAGGTCGGTCAGGTAGTACTCGTTCTGGGCGTTGTCACGCCCCAGACGGTCAAGGTGTTCGAGCACGTCCGGCGCGCGCAGGAAGTAGACGCCCGAGTTGACTTCGGTGATGGCGCGCTGGCGCGCATCGGCGTCTTTCTGTTCCACGATCGCCGCCAGTGCGCCGCCGTCGTCCCGGACCAGCCTGCCGTAGCCCGTGGGGTCCAAAAGCCGGATGCCGACCAGGGCTGCACGGGCATCCGACGCGCCGAAGGCGTCCCAGTAGCGGCCGAGATCGCCCACGGGGAGGAGTGGCACGTCGCCAGCCACGAGCAGGACTTCCGCCGGCCCCTCCGCGGTCAGGGCGTCGCGGCAGCACATGAGGGCGTGCCCCGTTCCAAGCTGCGGATCCTGCACCACGGGCCTGGCCCCGAAGGGCTCGAGCAGGGGGATCACCGCTTCGCGCTGGTGGCCCACCACCACGAATGCGGCGTCGGGCGAGAGCGCCTGAAGCGATTCGAGCACGTGGGTGAGGACGGGGCGTCCGAGCAGCGGGTGCAGGACCTTGGCGAGCGGCGATTTCATGCGGGTGCCCTGGCCCGCGGCCAGAACCACGATCAAGCGCTTCATGCGACCTCCAGTGCGGATTGGAACAGGCCGAACACGGCCCGCCTCAGTTTGGCGGGGTCGTGCCTGGCGTACAGGTCGGCCGCCAGCAGGTCCGAGTGGATGAGGCGGCAGCCGGACGCGGCGAGCTTCTCCGCGTCCACGCGTACGGGCTCCGCGTTGAACCGCCCGTAGCTCTCCAGCAGGGGTGCGGGAAGGGGCGCGGCGTTACAGAGGATGGCGTCCACCGACAGGTCCGGCAGGTGGTTCCTGAGGGCGCCAAGGTGGTCGGACGCCGTGAAGCCGTCCGTTTCCCCGGGTTGGGTGGTGAGGTTGCAGACGTACACCTTGAAGGCCGGGGAGTCCACGAGCGCCCGGGCCAGCTCGCCGACGAGAAGGTTGGGCAGGACGCTGGTGAACAGGGATCCCGGCCCCAGAAGGACGAGATCGGCACGGGCCAGGGCGTCGCACGCCTCCGGCAGGGCCGGGCAGTCGGGAGGATCCAGGCGCAGCCGCCGTATGGGGCAGCCCGAGCGGGTGATGGCGCCCTCGCCCCGGACGATGGACCCGTCCGCAAGGTCGGCCACGAGCTGTACGCTGTCCGTGGTGGACGGAAAAATCCGACCCCGGATGGCCAGTATGTCGTGCATGTGCTTGATCGCCGAGGCGAAATCCCCCGTGATCTCGGCAAGCCCGGCTATGAACAGGTTGCCGAGGGAGTGCCCCTTGAGTTCGCCCTGGTGGAAGCGGTACTGCAGGAGGGTCTTGAAGGTTTCCGGTGCGTCAGACAGAGCCGCCAGGCAGTTCCGAATGTCGCCCGGAGGCAGCGTGCCCAGGTCGCGTCTCAGCCGGCCGGACGAGCCCCCGTCGTCCATGACTGTCACGATGGCCGTGAGGTCGAACCGGGGCCCTCCCCGCTCGTGCCGCGAGGGCTTGATGGCCTCCAGGAGGGCAGGCAGGCCCGTTCCGCCGCCCATGGCCACCACGTGCCTGAGCCCCGATGGGCGGTCTTTCATCCGCGCGTGGTCCCTCACCCCGCTCGTCGACATCACGAATCAGGCCTCCCAGGCCGTCTCTCCCCCGCAGATAACAGCCTTGAGGGGGTCTTCGGCGAACGGGTAGAAGAGGTGGAGCGGGCTGGGCACGTCCCAGATGCACAGGTCCGCCCGCTTGCCCGGCACGAGCGAACCCGCTTCCTGGTCGCGGCGGAGGGCGTAGGCCGCGTTCAGCGTCGTGGCCCAGAGGGCTTCCTCCGGCATCATGCCCATGCCAAACACCGCGAGGGTGGCCACGTGCAGGAGGTTCGCGGTGAACGATGAGCCGGGGTTGCAGTCCGTGCTCAGGGCCACGGGACAGCCGGCGTCGATGAAGCGGCGTGCCGGCGCGTAGGCCTTCCGCAGGTAGAAGGACGTGGCGGGAAGCAGGGTGGCGCTTACGCCCGCCGCCGCCATGGCGGCGATGCCCTGGTCCGAGGCCGCCATGAGG
>JBJKRE010000066.1:0-12970 GCA_046704825.1 Acidobacteriota bacterium | reverse complement strand
TTGCTCATCACCGTAAGGGCTGAACCCGCAAACATGCCGTACCAGTAGAGCCGTTCGCGGCCCGGCCCGCCCTCCGGTCCATCGTGGGCGAAATAGAAGCAGACCATGGTCAGCGTGAAGAAGAACGTAAGGGTCATGTCGATGGTGGCGATGTGCGCCATGGCCAGGTAGAGCGGGGAGGTGCCCAGGACGACCACGGAAATCCACGCCGCCCTGCGGCCGCGCACGCGGTCCGCCAGCGCGAAGACCAGCCACAGCCCGAGAAAGCCCAGCGCCGCGCTCCAGAATCGCGCCGCGAACTCGTTCAGGCCGAACACCTTTATGGACAGGGCGTTCAGCCAGTAGTAAAGGGGTGGTTTCTCAAAGTACAGGACGCCGTTGAGGTGGGGGAGGACGTACTGGCCCGTGGCGAGCATTTCGCGCGGGATCTCGGTGTAGCGCCCCTCGTCCGGTTCCATGAGGGCCATACGCCCTAGACCGGCGAAAAACAGCATGAGGAGGATGCCGAAGAGGAAGAGGGAGGCCGGAACGAGCCTTCCGGGCCGGACCGTGGCGTCGCCCTTCTTGCCCTTCATATTTCTTCCCTCGTGAATCGACAGGCAAAGGCCCCGCCTTCACCTTCGCAGGCTACCTGTGTCCGATGGATCCGGCGCGCAGGTTCGGCGAAACGGGACACTGCGGGGGCATAAGGCTGTGAACGTGCCCGCCTTTTAGACATCTCGAAGATCACGTCGCTCTCTCCTTCGGAGATGGCGGGCCCCGTGTCCCGCACGGCCTCGGTCGCCGTGTGTCCGATCGTATGGCTTATAAGTATGACACGCATGCCTTCTCCGGCATAGCCCATTGTGTGCTCGGGCCGTCTCGAGGTGCGGGCTGGTCCTCCGTGGTTCCCCTGCCGCCGTCCGGGCAGCGCCCGCAAGGACGGGTGGAGCACAGCCTGCCGTACCTCGAGAGGATACCGCCGCACACATGAAGATGGCCGAACGGTCCGGGGCGGCAGGATCTGGGGTAACATGGCACGGAGCGGACTTGGGAAGGAGGGGAATATGAGGTGGTTCGTCCGGGGGGACATAGACGGCTTCTTCGGGCTCGCGCTGGACAATCTGGTCCAGCTTCTTCTCATAGACGTGCTCTGCAGGACCGTGCTGGGCTTTTCAAACGCCCTGCTCTACGGCCACGTGCTGCCCGGTGTGGCTGTATCGCTCCTCCTGGGGAACATCTTCTATGCCTGGCAGGCCATGCGGCTTGCGCGAAAGACTGGCCGGAGCGACGTCTGCGCCCTCCCGTACGGCATCAACACCGTATCGCTCTTCGCCTACGTGTTCCTCGTCATGCTGCCCGCGAAACTCGCTGCCGAGGCGGCGGGGGCCGCAGATCCGGCACGGGTCGCCTGGGAGGCGGGCCTCGTGGCGTGCATGGGATCGGGGCTTATCGAATTCCTGGGCTCCTTCGTGGCGGAGCGCTTGCGGAAGGCGACCCCGCGGGCGGCGCTTCTGGCAACGCTCAGCGGCATCGCCATCGGCTTCATCTCTCTGGGGTTCCTGCTGAGGACCTTCGCGCACCCGATCGTGGGGCTAACGACCCTGGGCATCATCATGCTCACCTATTTCGGGAAGGTGAGGTTCAGGGGCGGTCTGCCCGGCGGTCTCGTCGCCGTCGCTCTCGGCACGCTCCTCGCATGGGTCACGGGCATCGCTCCTGCGGCCACGAGCCCTCACGGCGCAGGGCTTTTCGTCCCGGTTCCCGTCATCGGGGACCTGGTCCACGCACTCGCCGGCGGATACGGTCTGACCTACCTGGCCGTCATCCTGCCCATGGGGCTCTTCAACGTGGTCGGGTCCCTTCAGAATATCGAATCGGCGGAAGCCGCCGGGGACGCCTACGAAACCATGCCGTCGCTCGCCGTGAACGGACTCGGCTCCATGGCCGCGGCGCTCTTCGGATCCTGCTTCCCGACGACCATATACATCGGCCATCCGGGGTGGAAGGCCCTCGGGGCGCGCGCAGGCTATTCGATCATCAACGGGGTGTTCATAACGGTCGTCTGCCTGACGGGCACCATCGCCTACATCGCCTGGGCAGTGCCCATCGATGCCGGCATGGCCATCGTCCTCTGGATAGGCATCGTCATATCCGCGCAGGCCTTCGAGGCGACGCCCCGGCACCATGCCCCCGCGGTCGTTATCGGCCTGTTGCCCGCCCTCGCGGCCTGGGGCGCCATGATGGCCAAGAACGGCCTCCGCGCCGCGGGGATGGGCGTGCCCGGTGGACCGCCCTTCACGGAGGCACTCGTCCAGGCGTTCAGCCGGTCGGATACCTGGATTCACGGCGCCTTCGCGCTGGAACAGGGCTTCATCTTCACGTCCATGATCCTTGCGGCCGCGACGGTGGCCGTCATTGAGAGGCGCTTCGTCACGGCATCGCTCTGGTGCTGGGCCGCGGCTGCCCTGTCGGCCGTGGGCCTGATTCACTCCTACAGATGGACGCCCACCGACACGGTCATGTCGCTCAGGCCGGCGTGGCCATGGGCCGTGGGGTACGCCGTAATGGCGTCCATTTTCTTCGCCGCCCGCTGGATCACCTCGGAAATGAACTCGGAGGACGTGGCGATAGAGGCAGCCGGAGAGGACCCCTAGGGTGGGTCGCGGACAACGCTATCAGAAAAGGCCCCGGATGGTTCCATCCGGTTCGATATCGATGGACTCGGCAGCGGGGCGGGTGGGAAGGCCGGGCATGGTCATGATGTCCCCCGCGTAGGCTACGACGTAACCCGCTCCCGTGGCCACCTTCGCGTCGGTCACGATCAGTTTGAAGCCCTCGGGCCGGCCGAGAGCCTTCGGGTCGTCCGAGAGGGACGATTGGGTCTTGGCGATGCAGACGGGGAGGCGGCCGTAGCCGAAGCGCTCGATGGCCGAGAGCTTGCGGGCCGTAACGTTCCGCATCTCTACGCCCGAGGCACCGTATATCGACGTGGCGATGGTCCTTATCTTGTCGGCGAGGCCCATCTCGAGAGGGTAGAGGGCGTGGAAGGAGGGGCCGTCCGAGTCGCACAGTTCTGCCACGGCATCGGCCAGGTCCAGTGCGCCCTGTCCGCCTTCGGCCCACGCGCTGCACAGGATGGCGCGGACGCCCAGTTCGCCGCACCGGTCCAGGACGGCCCTGATCTCATCGTCCGTATCCGTAGGGAACCGGTTGAGAGCCACCACGAAGGGCCCGCCGAACACGCGCATGATCTCCACGTGCTTGTCGAGGTTGCACAGTCCCGCCGCCAGAGCGCCCATATCCGGTTCCTTCAGGCGCGCTGGATCAAGGCCGCCGTGCATCTTCAGAGCCCTCACGGTCGCAACGAGGACGCCTGCCTCAGGATACTTCATGGCGTGATGACGGCAGACCACGTCGAAGAACTTCTCGGCGCCTAGATCCGCGCCGAATCCCGCCTCGACCACCGTGTAGTCGGCTAGTTTCATGGCCATCCGAGTGGCGAGCACGGAATTCGTGCCGTGGGCCACGTTGCCGAAGGGGCCCGCGTGGATCAGGACCGGCGCGTTTTCAAGGGTCTGTACGAGGTTGGGTTTGATGGCCTCTTTCATGAGCGCGGCCATGGCCCCTTCCGCCTTCAGCTGGCGTGCGAACACGGGCATCCCGTCGAAGTCTTCTCCAATCAAGATGTCTCCGAAGCGTTTCTTGATATCCTGCAGATCGTCCGCCATGGCCAGTATCGCCATGGCTTCGGAGGCGGCGGTGATCTCGAAGCCCGATTCGCGCGACAGGCCGTTCATCGGACCTCTGAGTCCCGTCACGATGAAGCGGAGGTTCCTGTCGTTCATGTCCATGCATCGCTTGATGTGGATTCGGTCGGGGTTGAGGTTCAGCCTGTTCCCGTGGTGGAGACTGTTGTCCACCATGGCCGCGAGCAGGTTGTTGGCGGCCGCCACGGCGTGAAAGTCGCCCGTGAAGTGCAGGTTGATTTCGTCCATGGGGACGACCTGCGCGAGGCCGCCCCCGGTGGCCCCGCCCTTGATGCCGAAACAGGGGCCGAGGCTGGGTTCGCGCAGGACTCCACAGGCCTTCTTCCCGCGCCGCTTGAAGGCATCCACGAGGCCTATGGTGACGGTCGACTTCCCCTCGCCTGCGGCCGTGGGTGTAATAGCAGTGACGAGAACGAGGCGTCCGGCCGGACGGTCTTTCAGCCGGGCGAGGACGGAGAGTGGAACCTTGCCTTTCCAGAGGCCCCAGGGCTCCACCTCGCCTTCGTCCAGGCCGATGGAATCCGCGATGGTCCTGATGGGAAACATTCGGGCGTCCCTGGCGATCTCCCAGTCCCGCGGCATCGTACCCCCCCGTGAAAATGAAAGAATTCAGCGGCTCAAGCCGCCCCCCGGGCGGATAGCTCGGCTGGCACCGTTTTGATCAGAATCATGAAATCCAGGGCAAGAGACCAGTGATCTATGTACTGTAGGTCGAGCCTCATCCAGGTTTCGAAGTCCAGCTCGCTACGCCCAGAAATCTGCCAGAGGCAGGTGATTCCGGGCCGCATGGAAAGGCGGCGCCTCTGCCACCGTTCGTACTTTTCGACCTCGCTCGGGATGGGCGGTCGTGGACCGACGAGCGACATGTCCCCCACGAGAACGTTCCAGAACTGGGGCAGCTCGTCCAGGGAAAGTTTTCGAAGGACTCTCCCCAAAGGAGTTATGCGCGGGTCGTTCCGGATTTTGAAGACGGGCCCGCTCACTTCGTTCAGGTGTTCCAGTTCCTGCTTAAGGTCTTCAGCGTTCTGCACCATGGTTCGGAACTTGAGACACTGGAAGCGGCGGCCGTTGAGCCCGACGCGCTCCTGCTTGAAGAGGACGGGGCCGGGGCTGGTCAGCTTCACCAGGAGCGCGACCAGCGCGAGAATTGGAGAGAGGATGACCAGCGCCAATAGAGAAACGCAAAGGTCGAAGGCTCGCTTGAGAAAGAGCGCGATCTGATCGTGAGGAACTGTGGTGAAGCGCAGCAGCGGAAGCTCTTCGAGACGCTCCAGGTGGACTTGCGCGATGAGGTGCGGGAAGAGGTTGGCGGCCATCAGGGTGTCGATGCCCAGGTCCTCGCAGATGAGGAAGAGTTCCTCCAGGCCCCCGAGCTTTCCGGCGCCGACGGAGAAAACCACGCCGTCGACCACCTCTCGTTCGAGAAGATGCGGCAGGGAGGAGAGGTTCCCCAGGTGCTCCACCCCCATCTCCTTCATGGCGCGTATGCTGGCCTCTCCGTCTTCCTGGGGATGGCTGAGAAAACCCCGGATTCTTATGCCGAGCTCCGGACGGTCGAGCAGTCGCCTGGCCAGAGCCCTTGCCTGGGCGTTGGCGCCGACCAGGAAGACGACTTTGAGGTACTTTCCCTTCGCCATGCCCTTCCGGAACCAGATGGCGACGCCGTGTTTGAGGACCGTTGAGAGCACCAGGAAGGAGATCACGAACAGGAGAAGAAACATCCTGCTCAGAAAGGTCATCTTGAGGAGGTAAGCCAGTGCGAGGGTGACGAGCAGGGCCGCGAACACGGCTCGGACGTTCAGGAAGAACATGGAACTCAGAGGGATGCCCGGGCTCTGCCTGTATGCCCTGAGGGCGATCAGGACGCCCAGCGTGACCAGGGAGCACAGCAGAAACACCGGGAAGTAGTCGTGAAGAGGGAACATGGGCCGGGCGGCAAGGGGTGTGAAGAGGGCGGGAATGACGTCGCGCCTGATCCAGAAGGCGAGCAGAAAGGCCGATACAAGGGCCAGCATGTCGGCGAGTGCGCATACGAAATTGAACTGTCTGCGATAGTACTTCAGCATGCCGGACCCTCATTCGGACCGCATAATGATAGCATAGCCCCCGCGCCGGAATTGCACCTCGGATCCCTGTCTTGCGGGCTTTCCACGCCGGACCGGGCCAAGTGCCCTCGGCGCGGCCCGCCGGCGAGACCAGTCTTGCACCCTCTATCCACCACCTATATAATCTAAACACTTTAGCAGGGTCAGCAAGTGGAACGGTAGCGGCCATGCCGCGAGAGGTCGTGAGGGCTGGAGGAAATATTTACATGGAACGTCGGGCGCCGCACTCGAGAGAATCCTACCAGGTCAAGTGCTATCACTGCGGGCACGACTTCGACGCCATCGACAGCACGTGGTGCTCTTGCCTCGTGTCGCCAAGGTCGCTCGTGTGTCCCCACTGCTTGAACTGTTTTTGCAAGGCACCACAGGAGTACAAGAACCGTTTCTGGTCTTCTGCGCCCCAGAGCCTCTGGAAGGAGAAGCTCAGCTCTTATCCGGAAGACGCGAACTTCAAGCCCACCGCGGTTCCAAGGGCGGAGGAACTCGCCCATCCGCTCATCCTGGTGGTAGAAGACGAGCCGGGCGTGCGCAAGATGGCCGCCATCGCAATCCAGAACCTGGGGTACAACGTGATAACCGCTGCGAACGGCATCCAGGGGCTCGAACTCGCCAGGAACTGCCTGCCGGATCTCGTGATCACCGATGCGCTCCTACCCAAGCTCGACGGTCGCGAGATGGCCCGCAGGCTCAAAGATGCCGACGAAACGAGGCATATCAAGGTGGTTGTGATGACCTCCATTTACAGGTCCGCGAAATACAGGATGGAGGCGATGAAGGTATTCCACGTGGACGAATACCTTCTCAAACCCCTGGAGTTCAAACAGCTCCAGACTGTTCTCATGAAATACATCGAGTAGCCGACGTTCAGGTCACCGTGCCAATCCGCGCTCGTCACCCGCCGAAACCTCCCGAACTACAAGAACGGATGGACTCGCGCCGCAGGTCCGGTGCGACGTGCCTGCCTTCGGGTTCCGCTTGAATTGCACGCTCGTATTCATTAACATTGCAGGTTGCAATTGGGAGATTTTATGCAGGAACCTTCGAACGAACTCGACCTGTTGCGCTCGCACCGTAAATTCGTGCTGACGACCCACATCTCATCAGACGGCGACGGCATCGGAAGCCAGCTGGCTCTCGCCAGGGGGCTGCGGTCCATCGGCTGCGAAGTGGCGATCATCAACGCCACGCCGGTACCTCAAAACCTGCTCTTCCTTCTTCGGGATCCCGACGAGATCATCACCCCGACGGCGGGGGAAGATCTGACGCGCTATTTTTCGGGCGCGCTCACGGTCGTTCTGGACATGGGCGCCTTTGAGAGACTCGGATCGGTCCTAGGAGCGGCCAGGCGCGATTCGGAGGGCATTCTCGTCATCGACCATCACCGGATGGAGAAGTTGCCGGAGGTGCATTACCTTCTCGACGTGGAAGCCTGCGCCACCGGCGAGGTCACCGCGCGCATCCTGGACGCGCTTCGAATTCCTATAGGCTTCGACATCGCCGAGCCGCTGTACGTGGCGATCCACACCGATACAGGCGGATTTCGCTATCCCGGGACCACCCCTGCAACGCACCTCCTCGTCTCGCGCCTGCTGGAAACGGGAGTGGATCCTCAGAGGGTCTACACCGAGATCCACGAGCGCCTCTCCCTCACACGGCTCCGCCTGACCGGGGCCATCCTGTCGACCGTTAAAACTTCCAAAGGCGGGAAGGTCGCCTGGATCCAGGTGCGGCGGGACATGCTGGACTCGCTCGACGCCTGCATGGAAGACGCCGACGACATGGTCAACTTCACGCTCCAGGTGGACGGCGTGGTGGTCGGATTCTACTTCAAGGAGCTCGAACCAGGGCTCACGAAGGTCTCGTGTCGATCGCGCGGAGAGTTCGCCATCGACGAGTTCGTAAACCGCTGGGGAGGAGGCGGCCACCAGCACGCCGCCGGAGTCCGCCTCAGGATGGGAATCGACGAGGCCATGGCCACCGTGATACCCGCGGCCTCCCAGTCCCTGGGAGACGTGCCTTGAAGCGGCGCATCGGCCTCCTGCTGTCGGGCTGCGGGGCGTTCGATGGAACGGATCCCCAGGAGGCCGTCCTGGCGATGCTGGCCGTGCAACGGTCAGGCCACACGGTGGTTCCACTGGCCATGGACTTGCCGCAGATGCACTGCGTAGACCACACAACAGGAGAAGAGGTCGAAGGCCACGCGAGAAACCAGATGCAGGAGGCGGCTCGCGCGATCAGAGGCAAGATATTTCAACTTGAAGAACTATCGCCTAAGCTACTGGACGCACTTATAATACCGGGCGGCCAGGGCGCCGTCAAAAACCTCGTGACGAACTTCGGGTCACTCGAGGAGAAGTCACTGGCGGAGCCCCTCGGGACGTTCCTGCGCGAGCTTCATGAGGCGGGATCCGTCATTGCCGCCATTTCCCTCGCCGAATTCGTGGTTTCACTCGCACTGGGCCCCTGGCCCGGTGGAAAGGGCTGCTTCGACATGGCCGCCGATGACGTCCTCGTCGACGAAGGCGGGCGACGGCTCCTTACGCCCGGCAACACCCAGGCCACATCCCTGCCAGAACTGCAGCGAGGCATCGATTCCCTCTGCGCCGAAATGCTCAAACTCGTCGAAGCGCGGGACGCGTGACGGGTCATGCAGGTCAAGGTCTTGCACTTCGCGCAATTGCGGGAACTATGCGGTGCAACGGAAGAAGTGTTGACCGTGCGGATTAACTATTCAGTCTCAGAGGCTTGGGACTTATTGATAAAACACCATACGCCGCTCGCCGATCTGCCATTTCGCCCCCTCCCCGCCGTCAACGGCGCGTACGCCTCCTGGGAGACGACCCTCTCCGATGGCGACGAGCTCGTCTTTCTCGGGCCCATGAGTGGAGGTTGAACATGGCACGCGATAACAGAATGCTTATTCGCCTGGTATATGAGGCCATTAATGTCGAGGACCTAACGCAGTGGATACACTCTGAAGCGGCGGGGGCGGTGGTGGTCTTTCATGGGCGGGTGCGGAACCACAGCAACGGCAAAAGGGTGATCGCTCTTGAATACGAGGCCTACGAAACCATGGCGGAAGCCATGCTGCGCCAGCTTGCCGAAGATGCACAGGGCCGCTGGCACACGCAGCGCGTAGCGATCGTCCATCGCCTCGGCGCGGTCCCGATTGGCGAGGACGCTGTGGTCATCGCCGTGGCTTCGGCCCATCGCTCCGAGGCCTTCTCGGCGTGCGAGGAGCTCATCGACCGGCTCAAGGACGTCGTTCCGATCTGGAAAAGAGAGACCACGGAGGAGGGGAGTCACTGGGTAGGTGAGAGCCGGCTCTTCATCGGGGAGGAAGGCAGGCGCACCTGATACCCGGCACGATCACATCCTCGCTGCCTTCGCCGGAAAAGTGCACGCTCACCCTCAATTCGTCGGTGCCGCAGTCCACGTCTATGCGATCCAAGGCGCGTGATGCGGCGCAGTCTCTGACTGCGTTCATCGCGCGTTCGGTCGCCTGGACGTCGAGACCGTGGATGAGCAGGAAATCCTGCAAGATCACCAGCGCCGCCGGGAGGCGCGAAGCGTCTGCGTAGCCCTTGAAATGCAGCTCGAGGCAGAACATGACCGCGCCCTCCGTGGACAGACCCAGCCGGGGTGGCGAAGACCACCGGGCGAACACACCGAAATAAATAGAATAAACGGTGCGACGGAAGCGAAAGTTTACCACGAACCAGGCCTTGAAGAAGAGGTGGACGGCGACGGACGCGTGAAATACGCGGCGAGTTTTATCGAGGTGGCCTCCTGGCGGGATACTGTATTTAACATAAGATATCTTATCAGACGTTATGATAACGGGTACAAGACCCCGGCGTTCCTTCTCTGCAAGCAGGTGCGCCCCACCCGGCGCTACTCCTAGGGTTTATGCACCTTTACCGGAACGTCGCCGGCCGCCTGTTCGAGCTCCTCACTTGCAATTTCAGGTTTAGAGACGCTGACGCGCCCGCGTCCCGGTTCTCGTCCCGGTTCGTCTCCAAGGGCTTGCTCGAAGCTTTCGTCGACAGCGCCCGGTTCGAACTCCAGGTCCTTCATGTCCTGCCAGTCATCCGTGTCCCGGGGTTCGTGGATTCGCGGGAGTTTCCTTTCAAGCGTGGCTTTGCGGGAGTCGCCCATTTCAGCTACCTCCTTCTGGCCGCGTCGCTCGTGGCCGACGTTTCGGCAGGGACCGCAGTTCAGGATACGCGATCAGGCCCCTGAGATATTGCCACGTGCTTCCCATATGCAAACCTGTGATAAATATATGGGCGCGCGAGACCGATGGCAAGAATGGGAACTCCGATCAGGGCGGGAGTACTATTCAAAAAAAGAAGGGCCCTAAGGCCCCTCTGATGTCATGCATACCTACGTAGGTGAAGAACTGGTGCGTAATGTGCTGTAATGGCTGGCGAAAGGTGCCCACGGCACCGAACAGTCAGCCCGCTCAGCTGAAGCCGGAACCGCAGGACGGTGCACCGCCCGAAAGGCCGGAAGATCCGCTGCCGGAAGAGACGCCGCAGGCGCCGGGAGCCGAAATGAGCTTCTCCACGTGCTCGGAGCCGCACTTCGGACACGGCGGGGGTGGCGCCTCCCGGTTGAAGATGATCTTCTCGTATTCGGCGTTGCACTCGGTGCAGCGATACTCGAAGATAGGCATGGTTTCCTAACCCTCGCTAATTCTGGCACAAGCGGCCGGCGGCGCCGGCCGGGTTAACCATCAAAGAACCTTGTCGAGAAGGCCCTTGAGAGCGGACTTGGAAAGCGCTCCGACGTGCTGCTGGGCCACTTCTCCGCCCTTGAAGATCAAGAGCGACGGGATCGCCATGATGCCGTACTGCGCTGCGGTGGCCTGGTTGTCGTCCACGTTCAGCTTGGTGAATTTTACCTTTCCGTCCATTTCTTCGGAGAGTTCCTCGACGACAGGCGCGACCATTCTGCAGGGCCCGCACCAGGGCGCCCAGAAATCGACGAGGACCGGTTTGTCCGCGTTCAGGACCTCGTCCTGAAAATTACCATCACTGACTTCCATCACGTTTTTGGCCATCGGTGTTCCTCCTGGTCATACCGATTATTGGAGGGGTCGGACCCGACCCCGCAAGATTGCGACATTCAAGTACTTACCCCGGCCTTCGGCAACAGGAACCGGTTCAGGATGTACCAGAACCCGAGTACCAGGGCAAAAATGATAAGGTCTTTGCCCGTCACTGCATGCCCGCCTTTCTGAGTATCCACATCATGGGGCACCAGTTTGTGAGCGAGGACTGCAGCAGGTTGAGGCCCACGAAGGCCGTGAAGAGGTACCAGAGGGGGTTCACCCAGTGGCCGAGGGCCAGGGAAAGAAGGATAAAGAAGCCTGCTATGCCTCGCAAAGTGCGGTCAACGCTCATCAGCACCTCCTGTCCAAGGTACTATAGATGCTGACGGGCCGCAACGGTAACAGGGACGGATAAGCCACGACGGAGCAGGATCGCTCACTCCCCTCTCAGGAACAGTTTCTTGACCTCGTTGAGGGCCTCCACGAGGCGGTCGACCTCCTGCCTGGTGTTGTAGAGGTAAAGGGAAGCCCTCAATGTGTTGTCCATGCCCAGGGCCGTCATGAGGGGCTGCGCGCAGTGGTGTCCCGAACGAACAGCGATGGCGTACCGGTCGAGAAGGTTGGCCGCGTCGTGCGGATGGACGCCTTCGATGTTGAAGGAAAACACGGCAAGGTGTTCCCCTTTCCGATGGCCGTAGAGGTTGAGGCGGTCTATCCCCCTCAGGGCGTCGAGCGCATAGGCGCCGAGGTCTTTCTCGTAGGCGAACACGGCGTCCATTCCGATGGCGGTGAGGTAGTCCACCGCCGCACCGAGACCTATGCCTTCGGCGATGGCGCTGGTCCCGGCTTCGAACTTCCAGGGCAGCTCGTTCCACGTGGCGCCCTGGGTGGTCACCGTGGCGATCATGTCGCCCCCCGTCAGGAAGGGCGGCATGTCGTTCAGGATGTCCTTGCGCCCGTAGAGAAATCCCGCGCCCGTGGGCCCCAGCATCTTGTGCCCCGATGCCACGAGAAAATCGCACCCGAGAGTCTGGACGTCCACGGGCATATGAGGCACCGACTGCGCGGCGTCCACCAGAAAGAGCGCCCCGACCGCCCGCGCCATGTCCCGGAGGTCCTCCACGGGGTTGATGACGCCGAGTACGTTGCTGGCGTGAACGACGCCCACGAGACGTGTCCTGGGCGTGATCATTTTCCCGGCGGCCTCCATGTCCAGCGTGCCGTCGGACGTCACGGGAATGAACTTCAGCACGATGCCCAGGCGGTCCCTCAGCATCTGCCAGGGCACGATGTTGCTGTGGTGCTCCATGAGCGATACGACCACCTCGTCGCCTGCCCGCAGGTTGGCCTGGCCCCAGGTCATGGCCACGAGGTTGAGCGCCTCCGTCGCGTTGCGAACGAACACGATCTCGCGCCAGGACCTGGCGTTGATGAATCTGGCCACCTTCTTGTGCGCGTCCTCGTAGGCCACCGTGGACTCGTAGCCCAGCGTGTGGATGGCGCGGTGGATGTTCGCGTTGTACTCCTGAAAGTAGCGGGTCACGGCGTCGATGACCTGACGCGGGCTCTGCGTCGTGGCCGCGTTGTCCAGGTAGATCACCGGCTTGTCGTGCACGCGGCGCTCGAAGATGGGGAAGTCCTTGCGGATGCTTTCCACGTCGTAGGCCGCGCCGTTTTCCTTCAAGGCTGACTCGGTCATGGAGCCGGCTCCTTCACGTAGACCTTTCCACCCTCGACCCTGACCTCGTATGCGGGCACGTCTTCGAAGGCGGGCATGGCGAGGGCTTCGCCGGTCGTCAGGGCGAAGCGGGCTCCGTGGTGCGGGCAGACCCATCCCCCGTCTTCCACGTGGCCGCCCTCCAGTTCCATGTCCTGGTGGCTGCACAGGTACCCCAGGGCGTACACCTTGCCCTCGTGCCGGACCAGAAGCACTTCTTCCTCACCCACCACGGCGTGCTTTCCTTCGGGGCCGATCTCGTCGACCGAAGCGACCTCCACGAAACCGTCGGTGCTCATTCGTCCTCCTCCTCGCCGGGCCACGAGGCCTGCCCGTATACGCC
>JBJKRE010000065.1:0-20133 GCA_046704825.1 Acidobacteriota bacterium | reverse complement strand
ACATCCTCAAGCACGCCCGCGACAGGATTGTCGTGGTCGACGACGTTCTTCTGCCGCTCCTGGAAAGGGTCCGGGGCGAGGTCGATCTGCAAAAGGTCCTGGTGGTTCCGCTGACGGGCAAAGGGGTCGGCGCGCCTTATCAGGACTACGAGGAATTCGTGCGGCGGGCGCCGGAAGACGTCGAACTGCCGGCCCTGGAGGAAGAGCAGGCCGCGGGGATGTGCTACACCTCGGCGACCACGGGCCGCCCGAAGGGCGTGGTATACAGCCACAGGGCCCTCGTCCTCCACTCCCTGGCCTGCACCATGACCGACGCTCTGGGACTGGCTCAAAAGGATTCGGTCTGCCCGGTGGTGCCCATGTTCCACGCCAATGCGTGGGGAGTCCCTTTCGCGTGCACCCTGGTGGGCGCAAAACAGGTCATGCCCGGTCCCCATCTCGACCCGGTGAGCCTTCTGGACCTCTTCGAGTCGGAAGGGGTCACGGTGACGGCCGGCGTTCCGACGATCTGGCTCGGCATCCTGCAGGCCCTGGAGAAGGAGCCGGAGCGCTGGAACCTCGTTCCCGGCATGCGGCTGGCCGTAGGCGGCGCCGCGGCGCCCGAATCCATGATCCGGGGCTACGACGCCTTCGGTCTCAAGGTCATCCATGCCTGGGGCATGACGGAAACCACGCCCATCGGCAGCGTGAGCTTCTTGAAGAAGGGGATGGAAAATCTCCCCTCAGATGAACAGTACCGTTACAGGGCCAGGCAGGGCCTCGCACCGCCCTTCGTCGACATGCGCGTCATGGCGGATGACCGTGAGGTCCCGTGGGACGGCCGGAGTCTGGGTGAACTGCAGGTTCGAGGTCCCTGGATCGCCGCGAGCTACTACGACCTTCCGGAGGCTTCCGAACAGTTCACGGCGGACGGCTGGTTCCGGACCGGGGACGTGGTGAACATCGACCCCGAAGGTTACATGAAGATCGTGGACAGAACGAAGGACCTGATCAAGTCGGGGGGAGAGTGGATCAGTTCCGTGGATCTGGAGAACGCCCTCATGGGACACCCCGCCGTCGCCGAGGCGGCCGTGATCGCAGTCCCGCACCCGAAGTGGGTGGAGCGGCCCCTTGCGGCCGTTGTCCTGAAGGAGGGTGCCGGGGGGTCCGTCACGGCCGACGAACTCAGGACGTTCATCGCACCGCGGTTCGCGAAATGGTGGCTGCCGGAGGCCATCGTCTTCGTCGACGAGATCCCGCGCACGGCCGCGGGCAAGTTCCTGAAGCGTGCGCTGAGGGACGCGTACAAGAACTGGCCGTGGACCGGCGACTGACCGCACTTCACGTGGAGAGGCCTTCATGAACGACGCCAAGACCCTGTACCAGAAGATCTGGTCCAAGGACCAGTGGAAGGGATTGCCCGTCTACCGCGCCAAGCTGACGCCCCTGTCACTCTTCGAAAGGGCCGCCGGCGCTTTCAGTGAGCGCATCGGCATCGTGGACGGCGACCGGCGCATGACGTACGGTGAATTTGCCAGCCGGGTGTACCGTCTCGCCGCGGCGCTCCGGCGGGCCGGGATCGAGAAGGGCGACCGCGTTGCCCTGTTCGGTCCCAATACCCGCGAGATCCTCGAGGCCCACATGGCCGTCCCGCAGATCGGGGCGGTACTCGTACCCATCAACACGAGGCTTTCCCCCGGTGAAGTGGGCTACATCCTTGATCACTCGGGGGCGAAGGCGCTCGTCGCCAGCGCCGATCTGTCCGGCGTGGCGGGTCCTGCGGCTCCGCACGCCCCAGGTCTGTCCCTTTTCGTGTGGTTCGGAGGCGCCCCGGGGGAGGACGCCCCGTCCGGGCCCGATTACGAAGCCTTCATCGCCGGCGAAAGCGCGGAGCCTTTTCCCTACGTCCTGGACGACGAAGAATCCACCCTGGGAATCTACTACACGAGCGGAACGACCGGGCGCCCGCGCGGCGTCATGCTCCACCACAGGCAGGGGTACCTGAACGCCCTGGGCGAGATGCTGGCGGCGCGGCTGTCCGTAGAGAGCGTCTACCTCTGGACCCTGCCCATGTTCCACGCCGGCGGCTGGGGCTTTCCGTGGGCCGTCACCGGCGTGGGCGCGCGCCACATCCTCCTGCCCAGGCTGGAGCCGGGCCGCGTATTCGGCCTCATCGAAATGGAGAAGGTGACGCATCTCTGCGCGGCGCCGACCGTCCTCATCATGCTGGCGGAAGGTGCTCCTTCAAAGGATTACCGGTTTCCACGCAGGCTGCGTATCGCGACGGCCGGTGCGCCACCCCCTCCCGCCGTCATCGAGCGCGTCGAGAACATGGGAGCCGAGATTGTCCACGTCTATGGCCTCACGGAGGTCTTCGGACCGCACACGGTCTGTGAGTGGCTTCCTGAGTGGGACGACGAGCCCATGGAGAGCAGGGCGCGGATCAAGGCCAGGCAGGGCGTGGGGTACGTCCACGCGCCGGAGGTCAGGGTCGTGGACGAGAACATGGACGATACGCCCGCAGACGGAAAGACTCTGGGGGAGGTCGTGATGCGCGGAAACAACGTCATGAAGGGGTACTACCGCGACGAGGCATCGACGGCCACGGCTTTTCGCGGTGGCTGGTTCCACTCGGGAGACCTGGCCGTGATGCACCCGAACGGGTACATAGAACTCAGGGACCGCATGAAAGACGTCATCATCAGCGGCGGAGAGAACATAACCACGGTGGAGGTGGAGCAGGCGCTCTACCGGCACCCGGCCGTACTGGAGGTCGCCGTGGTCGGCGTCCCCGACGCGAAATGGGGTGAGGTCCCCAAGGCGTACGTAACCCTGAAAGAGGGTCAGCACGCCTCGGCCGAGGACATCATCGCGTTCTGCAAGGAGCAGATCGCCCACTTCAAGTGTCCGAAGCACGTGGAGTTCGGCCCCCTGCCGAAAACATCCACGGGCAAGATCCAGAAATTCAGGCTTCGCGAGAAGGCGAGGGGGGCCGGAGACTGACCGAATCCGGGCTGGGTACAATGGAAACGGCGGCCGTCGGGAGGGGCGGTCACCCCGCCTCGTACCCCGCCCGGTCCCGCCCAATCGTGAGGTGTCCGCGTGTCCACCGGCAGGAAAATCATTCTTCGGGACTTCCCGGCGGCCGAAGGCCTCCACTGTTCTTCGACGTCCGTCCGCAAGGTCCTCGAATACGACGGCCTGGCCGCGAGCGAGGCTCTGGTCTACGGTCTGGGCAGCGGCCTGGGCTTCTTCTATATCCTTAACGAGGACGAATCTCCCGCCCGCGTTATTAACGGTCGCGCGCCGGACCTTGAAGGATCCTTTTTCAAGAGGACGGGGAATCCGCTGGCCTGGTCGGGGCGTTGGGCTCCCGAGGCCATGGCCCGGGCCCTCCAAGAGGGCAGGCCGATCCTGGCACAGACGGACCTCTACCACCTCCCTTACTACCAGCCGAGCGTTCATTTTCCCGGCCACGGCATCGTCGTGACGGGGATCGACCTCGACGCCGGTGAAGCCTGGGTAACCGACCAGGGCTTCTCCGAGGTGCAGCGCACCGGGTTGGAGAACCTGCGCCTCGCCATGGCGTCCACGTCTCCGCCGCTGCTGACCGAGCCCTACCGGTGGGCTCCGGCACCCGTGGTCGAAGGGGACTCTCTCCGTCGTCCTCGGGCCTTCAGATCGGCCATCGAACGCACGGTCGGAATAATGAGCGGCACGCCTGACGGCCTGGTGGGACTGCCGGCCCTGGAGCGCTTCGTCCGCGACCTGCCCGGGTGGCGCGAGCTCGACGACGCGGAGTGGTGCGCCCGTTTCGCCTATCAGAGCATCCGGAAAAGGGGCACGGACGGGGCGTCGTTCAGGTTTATGTACGCGGATTTCCTCCGTGAAGCGGAGGGCTGCCTGCCCGCACTTCAATCTTCAGGCGCCGCTCACTACTACATAAAAGCCGGCCAACGCTGGGAAGCGCTGGCCGGCCTGTTGAAGCAGGTGTTCGTGACGGGCGATCGATCGCTCTTCGCGTCGTGTGCGTCGGCGGCGGCGGCTCTACTCGATTCCGAACGGGCGGCCCTGTCGGCGCTGAAAGACGCGCTCAACGGCTGGGCCGGCGTCACTTCCGGGGCAGAGCCTTCGTGATCTCCTCACGGACTTTGTCCACGGCGTCCGGGTTCTCGAGCGCGCTGACGTCGCCCTTCACCTTGCCGTCCCGCGCCAGGTCTCTCAGAAGCCTCCGCATGATCTTGCCGCTGCGCGTCCGGGGCAGAGTGGTGGTGAGCAGCACTCGAACGGGCCTGGCGTAACCGCCGAGATCCTTCACGATGGAATCGCTCAGCTCCTTCTCGAGATCCGGACCGGCCTGCTGGCCCGCCCGCAGAATCACGAATGCGAGCGGGACCTCACCCTTCACGTCGTCCGGCACGCCCACGACGGCCGCCTCACTGACGGCGGGGTGGCCGATGAGCGCGGCTTCGATCTCCATAGTCCCGATCCGGTGAGCGGCCACGTTGATCACGTCGTCGACGCGCCCCGTGACCCAGATCTGGCCCTCGGGGTCTATGATGGCCGCGTCGTTGGACATGTAGCGCCCGGGATAGCGGGAGAAGTAGGCGTCGACGTAGCGCTGGGGGTCTCCCCAGACCGTGCGGGCCAGGCATGGGAAGGGCTTCGCGATGGTGAGATACCCGAGTTCGCCTGCCGGGACGGGTGCCCCCGCCTCGTCGACCACCTCGGCGGTGTAGCCCGGAAGCGCGTGGCCGCAGGAACCGGGTTTGGTCGGCGTCATCCCCACCATGCTCGACGTCCATCCCGTACCGGTTTCGGTCTGGCCGTAGGTGTTGTTGACGAAGATCCTCCCGCCTCCGAGGACGTCCCGCGTCCAGTACCAGGTCTCCGGGTCGAGGGGTTCACCTACGAGCGAGACAAGGCTGAGCCGGGAGAGGTCGCGCTTCTTGACGTTCTCGTCTCCGGCGCGCCTGAGCATGCGGAGAACCGTCGGGGCGGTAAATATCTTGGTAACACCGTACCGTTCGAGGACCTCGTAGAAACGGCCCGGTTCGGGGAAGTCCATGGACCCTTCGTAGGCCACCATGGTGGCGCCGTTCGCCAGCCCCCCCACCAGGCACCAGATGGGGAACGTCAGCCAACCCACGTCCGCCGTGCACCACATGACGTCGGTGGGCTGGACGTTCATGGACCACTTGACGTCGGCGTAGACTCCCACCAGAAAGCCGATACCGGCGTGGATCAGCCCCTTGGGCTTGGCCGAGGTGCCGGAGGTGTAGATGATGAAACCCGGGTCGTTGGCTTCCATGGGCTCGGCCGGCGATTCCACCGGTTCGCGCGCCACCAGGTCGGGGTATGAAAGGTCCCGCCCCTCCTTCATGTCCACGTCGACGGGCATCCGCGGCACCACGACGACGTGTTCGATGGAGTCCACGCCCTTCATGGCCTCTTCCAGCGTATCTTTCAGTGGCACGACCTTTCCGCGCCTGGTGCTTGCGTTGGCGACCACCACGACCTTCGGCTGGGAGTCCGCAAGGCGTTCGTGGACGGCCTGGGAGGAGAACCCGGCGAAGATGACCGAATAGATGGCCCCGATCCGGTAGCAGGCGTGGCACGCAACGAAGGCCTCAGGAATGTTGGACATGTAGATCGCAACCCGGTCTCCCTTTCGTACCCCGAGCCGCCTGAGGGCATTGGAAAAGCGGCCGACCTCGTCGTAGAGCCTTCGGTAGGTCCACGTCTCCCTGGCCCCGTCCTCGCGCTCCCAGAAGAAGGCGACCTGGTTGGGCTGGGTCTCTACGAAACGATCGATGCAGTTTACGGCGACGTTTGAGAGCCCCCCCACGAAGAAGCGAAAGTGGGGGAAGGCGCCGTCGAGCGTCTTGTCCCAGGTCGAGAACCACTTCAGTTCTCCGGCGATCTCGGCCCAGTATGCCTCCGGATCCTTTCGCGCCTCTTCAAGGTAACACCCGGCGTCGAAGAGGCTCATGGGCGCCTGTTCCGTGAGTTCTTCGGTGGGGGGGATGAGGGGCTTGCCCTCGTAGATTGCGCCTGTTCCGGCCGCGTCCTGCGAAAGCGTCCCTGTCTCGTCCTCGGTTCGATGATTCTTGTCTTCGCTCATCTTTTCCTCCGTGCTGTCTGTGGGGTTCCGGGACGGTCAACGGACATGCTGGAGGACAGGTCATTCCTCCAGATAGAATTCCCAGGTGCAGTAGCGCCCGCCCGACGCGTCGGGCGGACACTCGGCGCACTCGGTGCGGATGCGGGGATCGACGGTCTTTGCGAAGGTGGTGAACTCGACCCTTCCCACAGGCTTGCAGGGGAAATCGGGGAGCCCCTTTCGGCGGCGGGTGGCCTGTACCCTGCAGGAGTCCATGACGAACCGCAGGCGGGACCGGTCGGGGGACCACTCAGCGTGCTGCTCGTTGACCAGCGCGTACATGCGCAGGTTCAGCGCTTTCTCCAGGGCAGGCAGGCCGCCCCCGGCGGGGATGCGGAAGGTTTCCATGATGCGCCTGGCCTCCGCCGCGGCGAAGCGCTGCCATGAGGCCGCGTCCAGTTCTATGGCGGTCTCCATACCTTCCCTCTCCTCGACCGCTAGAAACCAGCAGCCGTCGTGAGCCAGCCAGTTCTTTGCAAACATCTCGAGGGCCGCGCGAAGCTGTTCGCGGTCCATGCTGTCGTACGCTCCCATGAGTCACCTCCGAATGATGGGTTGACGCAAGATGATTCAAGCCGGACGAACCGCAGGGCTGCCGGCTATGGCTGAACGCTGAATTTGTGAGCACAGAAGCCGAGGCGCACGGATTGGCCCATCAGCAGGGCGCAGGAGTCTCCACCCTTGCGGGTGGGATACAGCTGGACGTGCATGCCGCAGAGCCACGGGAGTTCCTCGATCATGAGGGAGATGCGAGCGAGGACTTCCTCCACACCGCAGTCGGATGTCAGCCCGATCCCTTGGACCATTTCGCCGACATCGGTGTCAGTAAGGGGAGTGATCCGCACGATCGCCTCCCTGCCCGGCCTGACGAGTTTGAGAAGGGGGCCGAAGTTGGGGTTCGACTGGACCTCGACCTCGATCGACGGGATGTCGACCTCTTCGGGCGGCGCCGAATTTCGGATTCCGAAAAGAGCGAGTATCTCGAGAGCCTTGTCGCCTTCGGCCCATAATGTCTCGACGCCGTCTGCAGCGCCTTCCAGAAGGCCGGTGACTTCGCGGCGCGCCGCCGGCGCGTCAACGTCTTCGTACCACGTCACCCGTCCGAGCGGGCGCCGGCGGTATTCGGCGTACTGAACCACGCGGGCCAGGGCCAGGGCGGCCGACTCCGGGAACCTGTACGACGGAAATACGTGACGCCCCGCGCGGCCGCGAGCGTTCCTCGGGGCCGCCAGCTCGACGGCGCCCGAAGCGCCCATCAGGCAGAGGAGAACAGGCTTGGACACCCCGGTCTCTCTCTCGGCGCGGATCGTGCCCCGGCGGATTGCCCTTCCGACGGGTTCGGGGTCGCAGTCACCCACGCAGGCGAAGATTGCGATGAGCGCGTCCACGTCTTCGCGCTCCATGACTTCGCGAACCGCTTTCTCGTAGGCTTCGGCGGTGGCGAGGGGCCCGAGGCTGATCGCGGCCGAAGGCGCCACCTCCAGACCGTTTGCTTCGCAGGTGTCGGCGCATATGGTGACCACCCCGCCCGAGTTGCTGATGATGGCCACGCGGTTGCCCGTGGGGAGCGGCTGGTTAGCCAGCAGGACGGCCACGTCGAACATCTCTTCGAGCGTGTTGGCTCGGATGACGCCGGCCTGCCTGAAGAGGAGATCCACTTCCACGTCGCCCTGCGTCGATGCGGCGATGTGCGCGCGGGCGGCGGTGCGTCCCGCCCGGCTGCGGGCACTCTTGACGCAGAGAATGGGCTTCCTGCAGGTGATCCGGCGAGCGATGCGAGCGAAGCGGCGGGGGTTCCCGAACGTCTCGAGGTAGAGGAGCGCGATGTCGGTCTGCGCGTCCTCTTCCCAGTACTGCAGAAGGTCGTTGCCCGAGATGTCGGCCCTGTTGCCGGCGGACAGAAAGGTCGAAAAACCGAGCCCGCGCTCACCGGCGTAGTCCAGGATGACGAGGCCCAATGCCGCGGAGTGCGAAAAGAAGCCCACCCGGCCGACGGGTGGGAGGGACGAGGCCAGGCTGGCGTTCAGACGGACCTCCGGGTTGGTGTTCATGATACCGAGGCAGTTGGGACCTACCAGCCTCGCGCCCTGGGAGCGGACGATGTCCAGGAGCTTCTGCTGAAGGGCGGCGCCTTCCGGTCCCGCCTCCGCAAAACCGGATGCGACCACGACGAGTCCCTTCGCACCCGCTTTGATGGCCTGTTCCGCCACATCGATGACCTTCCCGGCTGGGACGGCGACGACCACGAGTTCGGGCGACTCGGGCAGTTCGTCGACCGAAGGATAGGCGCGGACACCGTTCACCGAGGCCGCCTGGTTGTTTACGGGATAAACCGTTCCTGAAAAGTTGTTTTTTATCAGGTACCTGAAGATCATGCTGCCGACGGCGTCCGGGTCGCGCGAGGCCCCCACTACGGCCACCGTACGTGGCTTGAGCAGGGCGGTGACCGAATTCGCTGCCGCGATCCTGTCCCGGACTTCGGTGCGTTCCCGCAGGGCGGCGGCGCCTCCGAGCGGAAACTCCACGTGGATGCTGCCGCCCTCGAACGCCTGCCTCGTCTCGAAGCCGGAGTCTTTGAAGACGTTGATCATGGCCTGGTTCTCGAACAACACCTCCGCCTCGAATCCCACAAAGCCTTCACCGGCGGCTATGCCCGCCAGCCGTTCGAGAATGAGCGTGCTGATGCCGCGACCCTGGAAAGAGTCGTCCACCAGAAAGGCCACTTCGGCGGTGTTGCGCACACCGAGGGCGACGTAGTTGCCGACCCCCACCACCGTCTGCGCCTCACCTTCACCCACTATGGCCAGCAGGCAGGCGCGCTCGCGGGGGAGTACGTCGCACAGGCTCTCGATGAAGCTTCTGGGGACCTGCGCCACCCCGCCCATGAAACGCATCTGAAGGCTCTGCCTCGATACCCTCTGCATGAGGGCTTCCACCAGCGGGACGTCGCCGGGCGTCGCCATGCGCAGCAGGATGCCCTGCCCGTTGCGCAGGAGTACGTATTCCCTGTAGCTTTCGCTTTCGGTGATGATACGGAACATGGGTTGGGCGGACCTCCCCGCTATGTATACAGGGTAGCACGCTTTCCGGCCTTGCGTAAGGACCCGATGTCAAATCGCCGCCATTTGTCACTCCGAGTTCGGCAGGACCTCGGGGTGACTCTTCTTCCAGTAGCGTATCAGTCCTGCCACGCTCATGTAGGCGGGATTGGCGATCTCGTACTCGTCGGTTCTTCCTTCGGCCAGACCGTTTCCGTCGAGGAAGCCCCGGGTGTAGGCTTCGAACTGCTTTACAAGTGAAGAACTATCCGCCTTCTCGCGGAGGCGATCGCGCATCCAGCCCGCAAAGAGCTGGAGGTTCTGCGCCAGGCGCCCGAGGTGCCCCTCGGCGTCGGTGTACGGACCGAAGTGGGTCAGAAAGAGCACCCGGGGTTGTACACGCCGGATCTTTTCGATGGAGGAGAGCCAATCTTCCACGTTGATGTCCGGGGGAGGACAGGGTGGAATGACGGGGCCCGCCTCCAGACGAACGCCTCCGACGTCGCCCGTGAAGACGGCGTCTCCGAGGCGGTAGGCTACGTGGTGCGTGGCGTGGCCGGGGGTGAAGAGGGCCTCGATTGCGGTGTCGCCGTACTGGAGGATTTCTCCGTCTTTGACCACGTGGACGTTTTCTTTCGGGATGCCCTCGACCCGTCCCCACAGTTCGTCCATGCGTTCGCCGTAGATCTTCCCCGCACTCGCCATGAGTTTGGATGGATCGATCATGTGAGGCGCTCCCATCGGGTGAACGCAGACCGTCGCGCCCTCTCGCGCAAGGCGCCAGGCCGCGCCCGAGTGGTCGAGGTGGATATGCGTGACCAGAACATGCCGTATGTCCCCGGGGGCGAGGCCTTCCCGTTTGAGGGCCTCAGTCAGCGTCCCGTATGTGGATTCCGGACCCGTTTCGATGAGCACCGGCCCCTCGGAGGTGGGCAGCAGGAAGCTCGCTATGGTCCCCGGGGCCTTGAAGTGAAGGTCCAGTACGCGGACCTTGTTGCGTGCGTCAGTCATACCAGCCATGTGCAGTCTCCTGTCGAATTCCTTGGCCCCGCAGCGTCTGGCGGTCCTAGTCGCGCTTCTCCATGGAGCGACGCATGTCCTCCCAGGCCTGGCGGACGTCTTCCACCGATCCCTCTTCTTCTATGGTGGAGATGTCGCCCGGTGCCTGGTTGAGCACTACGGCCTTGAGGACGCGCCGCATGATCTTTCCGCTGCGCGTCTTGGGCAGCATGGCCACGAAGTTGATTTCGCCGATGACCGCTATGGCTCCCAGTTCCTCGCGGACGGTCTTTACGAGTTCGGATCGGAGTTCTTCCGTGGCCTCGTAGCCGCTCTTGAGGACCACGAAGGCCGATATGACTTCGGCGCGCAACTCGTCCGGACGGCCCGTGACACCAACCTCCGCGACGGCCTCGTGCTTCAGGAAGGCGGATTCCACTTCGATGGTCCCGACCCTGTGTCCGGCGATGTTCATCACCTCGTCCGCGCGACCGGCCACCCAGACGTAGCCGTCCTCGTCGATGTGCGCCGAATCCCCCGTGAAGTAGACGCCCTCGATGCGGTTCCAGTAGTCGCGACCGTAGCGCTCGGGCTCTTTCCACAGGCGGGCCGTCAGCCCCGGGAAGGGCTTGCGTATAACAAGGATGCCCTTCTCGTTGGGCTTGCAGACCTTCCCGTCGAGGGTCATGACCGCCACTTCCTTCCCGGGGAGGGGGACCGAGGCGGAGCCGGGCTTGATGGGGAGCATGCCGAGACCGTAGGGGTTGCCGAGGACGGGGCCGCCCGTTTCGGTTTGCCAGTAGTGGTCGATGACGGGTATGCGGTCGTCGAACACGCGTTTCTGCAACCACTCCCAGGCGGGTCCGTTGAGGGTCTCTCCCGCGCAGAAAACCCGCTCAAGCGAGGAGAAGTCGTGCTTCTGGGCCAGTTCAACTCCATAGCGCATGAGCAGCCTCACCCCCGTGGGGGCCGTGAAGATGCCCGTCACACCGAATTCTTCCACTATTTTCCAGATCACGTCCGGCTTGGGGTAGTCCAGCGCACCTTCGTAGACGATGCTCGTACAGCCGATCAGCAGGGGAGCGTAGACGATGTAGCTGTGCCCGACCACCCAGCCGATGTCGGAGGTGGACCACCAGACGTCGTCCTCGTTCAGGCCGAAGCACCACTTGCCCGACGTCACGATGCCCACCGCGTAGTCGCCGTGCGTGTGCACCACCAGTTTGGGGCGCGCCGTGGTGCCGGATGTTGCCAGAATGTAGGCGGGATCGTTGGATTCCATGGATTCGTAGGAAGTGTCACCCCCTTCGCCTCCGGCCAGGAAGTCATCCCAGGTCGTGTCCCTGCCCTCCGTCATGGGCACGTCCGAGCCTGAGCGGTTGAGAACGACGATTTTTTCGAGAGAACTCCCGAGCTTGGTGGCGGCCTCGTCCACGATGCCCTTGAGCGGGATGGCCTGGCCTTTCCTGTAGACCACATCGGCCGTGAGGATGAGTTTCGATCCACTCGCCTCGACCCTCTCAGCGAGCGCATTCGCCGCAAATCCGGCGAACACTACGCAGTGCACCGCGCCCAGACGGACCGTGGCCAGCATGGAAAATATGGCCTCCGGGCAGTTGGGCATGTAAATGGTGAGCGTATCGCCCTTCCTCACGCCCAGCGCCCTCAAGGCGGCTGCAGTCCGCTTGACCTCGTGGAGAACCTGCGCATAGGTGAAGATTCGCCGGTCACCGCGTTCGTTGATGTAGACCAGGGCCGCATGCCCTCCCCGTCCAAGGGCCACGTGGTGGTCCAGAGCGTTGTACGCCAGGTTGGTGCGCGCTCCTACGAACCAGCGAAAGCTCGGAGGCTGCCAGTCCAGGACCCGGTCCCATTTTCTGAACCACGGAAGCTCATCGGCGGCCTCTGCCCAGAAAGCTTCCGGGTTTTCGTTCGCGTTCCTGATCCACCGGTTGACGACGGGATTGACGATCTGCATCTCGGCACCTTCCTTTCGCGTTGGGACGGATCCGGTCAGAGACGTGCACTTCCACTATCAAAAACACGAGCGGTGCGCTTCAATTCCGGTCAGAACCAGAATGGGCTCATGATATCGAGGAACCTGTCAGCGAGGTGCCGGTTGCGCAGGGACGCCTGAGCCGAGGCCGGCACGGGCTCGAAGGCGGGGTCGCCGTCGTGCAGAGTGCCCGGCGGGTCGTCGCCCATCCGTTCCGACCAGCGCGCGAGCCAGGCCTCCGGAAGGTCCGTGGGGATGGGGGACAGCCCAAGGAAGACGTGGCACAGGATGGCCCACACCCTGGGGACGCTCAGCAGTGAATAGCCGCCGCCCAGGGTGATCAGTACGCGTCCCTCGGCGAACCGCTGGGCCAGGTCCAGGATTCGTCTGTACAGGCCCTCGTAGGTCCGGGTGGTGAGCATGAGGTCGGCCAGCGGGTCTTCAAAGTGGGCGTCCGCACCGGCCTGGACGACCAGGACGTCGGGTGAAAACCACTCGAGGGCCCGGGGCACGATCTTGTCGAAGACCTCCAGGTAACTCGGCCCGTCGGTGAACGGTTCGAGCGGGACGTTGAGCTTCAGTCCGCGTCCCATTCCGTTGCCGAGTTCCCTCATTTCACCCGTCCCGGGAAAGAGAAAGCGGCCCGACTCATGGAGGCTCAAGGTCAGGACGTGCTCATCCTCGTAGAAGATTCGCTGGACTCCGTCGCCGTGATGGACGTCGATGTCGATATAGGCCACCCAGTGACCGGCGGCGGTTAGGTGACGGATGGCGACCGCGATGTCGTTGTAGATGCAGAATCCCGAAGCCTTGGCCCGCTGGGCGTGGTGGAGCCCGCCCCCGAGCTGGAGGACCTTCGCGGCCTCCCCGGAATCGATCAGCTTCGCGCCGGTCAGCGTTCCGCCCACGTGCCACCTGGCCGCCGCGTCCATTCCGTCGAAGGCGGGGTTGTCCGGCGTAGCAAGGCCGTAGTCCGACGCTCCCGGGGCCTCCTGCCCCCGGCTGACGGCATCCACCAGCGAGAGGTAGGCCTCGTCGTGAACCGAGAGGAGGTCGGCGTCCCGGGCGGGTTCCGGCTCGATGAAGGAAAGATCGGTCCCCAGCTCCCGCATGAGGTCCAGCATCATGTCGACCCTCGTGGGGCTGAATGGGTGGTTCGGGCCAAAGTCGTAGGAGCGGTACTGGGGACTGTAGATTATCTTGCCCATGGTTTCGGCGGAGGCCAGAGGATCTCGAAGTCGGCTTCGCGCAAGGCTTCCGCGATGGGACGGATTTCGATCGAGCCCACGCGCAGAACCGAGGTCACGGTGTCAGGTCCTTCCGGGTAGGATAGAATCGAGTGGATGTTCACGTTCCGCTTGCTTAGAAATCCCGTGAGCCGCGCGAGTTCTCCCGGACGGTCGGGGAGCCGGACCTCGATCCGGCCCGAAGGCTTGTCGACGCCCGTCAGGCGTACCAGAGCGTCCAGGAGGTCTATCCCCGTCACGATCCCCACGAGGTCGCCCTCGTCGCCGAGCACGGGCAGACAGCCGATCTTCAGCTCGCGCATGGTGCGCGCGGCCTCCTCCACCGGGTCCATGGGGTCCGCGGTCTGCGGGGGGGCGGCCATCACGTCCTGGACTCGGGCCTCCGGGGGGAAGGGGACCGAGGCGAGCGCGCTCGTAGCAAGACGGAGGTCCCTGTCCGTGACGACACCCAACAGCCTGCCTTTCTCCACGACCGGGAGGTGCCTGATGGATTTGTTCTGCATCAGGGCGTAGGCGTCGGCAAGGCTCGTGTCGGGAGGGATGGTCGTGACGCGGGTGTTCATGATGTCTTTTACCAGCATCGCCTCTCCTCGTTCTGGATGACTTATGGTTTTACTTGGCGAAGCAAAAAGCCGGTGATGTATTCAATTATAGACCGGAAAGTTGCGGTGCGCCACCACGGGACGGGGGGATTCAGAGCGGAACGGGCGGCAGGGGAAGCGAATTCGTCGGGAGCCTGGCGAACGAGAAGACGTCAGCGGCGCACGCAGGCCTGACTTCGGGAGCAACACAGAGAGCGGGGCTTCAACCTCACACCGGACAACTGCCCCCGCTCAGAGGGCCTTTCCGCACTTGGGGCAGAACCGCGCCTCGGAGTCCGACACCTGTGCGCCGCACTTGCTGCAGAACGACGAGGCCTGGGGCTCCACCTGGTTCGGTTCGGTGGCGGTCGCTCCGTTGGCCTGCTTGGAGCCGTTCTCCGCCTGCGCGTCCCTCATCTCGGACTTGAATTCGCGGATGCTCTTGCCCATGGACTTGGCCAGCTGGGGCAGCTTGCTCCCCCCGAACAGTAGAAGCAGAATGACGAAGATGATGAACAGTTCCGGGGTCCCCAGTGTCCCGAAAAGGCCTAAAGCGGGAATCAGGTTCATTGTCGCTCCTTAGTCTTCGACAACGAGTCGGCGGTGCTTCAGCTTCCCCACCTTCAAAACATAACACGCTTTGGCGCTGCGGTCGAAGACTGCAGCGATGTCCGTTATCTTCGTCCCGTCCAGGGAGACGCCGCCCTGCTTCATCAGCCGCTTCGCCTCGCTCCCCGAGGAGGCGAGCCCCAATTCCTGCAGGAGCTTGTAGTAGGGAACGGGGGAGGCCTGGACTTTGATCACAGCCTCCTCGAGTTTCTCCGGGTCTTCTCGCTGGCTGAAGACGCGCGTGAAGTGTTCGGCCGCCTTTTGGGCCGCTCCCGCGCTGTGGTAGTAACCGACCAGCGTGGCGGCGAGGTCCTTCTTGGCCTGCATCGGATGCAGCTTCTCCGACGCGACGTCCGACTTCAGGCGGCCCACCTCCTCCGGTGTGAGATCGGTGCACAGGAGGTAGTAGCGCCACATCATGTCGTCCGAGACGCTCATGACCTTGCCGTATATGTCTTCAGGCGTTTCGTTTATGCCGATGTAGTTCCCCAGGGATTTGGACATCTTTTCGACGCCGTCGGTGCCCTCAAGCAGGGGCATGGTAAGGACGACCTGCTCCTCCTGCCCGTACTCGCGCTGGATGTCGCGCCCGACGAGCAGGTTGAACAGCTGGTCCGTGCCGCCCAGTTCCACGTCGGCCTTCAGGGCCACGGAGTCGTAGGCCTGGGCCAGGGGGTATAGAAATTCGTGGATGTGCACGGGCTGCTGGTTGTGGAAGCGCTTCTTGAAGTCGTCCCTCTCGAGCATCCTCGCCACCGTGTACTTGCCCGCGAGCCGGATGAGTCCCTCGGCGCCCAGCTGGGACAGCCACTCGGAGTTGAACCGGATGCTCGTGGCTTCCCGGTCGAGAATCTTGAAGACCTGGCGGCGGTAGGTCTGTGCGTTCACCGCAACCTCTTCCCGGGTGAGCTGGGGACGGGTGTTTTTCTTGCCCGTGGGGTCGCCGATCATCCCGGTGAAATCTCCGATGACGAACACGACCGTGTGCCCCAGGTCCTGAAAATGCTTCATCTTCCTGAGGACGACCGTGTGCCCCAGGTGCAAGTCCGGTGCGGACGGGTCGAACCCCGCCTTTACCACGAGCGGAGTGCCGGTCTTTTGTGAGCGCTCGAGCTTCTTCCTCAGGAGGTCCTCTGTGACCAGGTCTACGGCGCCCTTCGTGAGGTACGCCAGAGATTCGTCTACGGAGAGATTCATCGGGCGTCCCCCCTGTCCACCAGGTTATTCAAAATGGTGAGGTATTCTGCGTTGGTCAGCAGGAGTCTCGCCCGCCTCCCTTCCAGATGCACCTTGTCTTCGCAGACGAGCCGGAGAGCGGCGGGATAGAGTTCGTGCTCGTACCTGAGGATCCTGTCGCTCAAGACGCGTTCGTCGTCTCCCGGCATGACGGGCACCACGGCCTGAAGAATGATGGGACCGTGGTCCACCTCCTCGTCAACGAAGTGGACGGTGCAGCCGGAGAAGCGGACGCCCGCCTCGAGTGCCTTCCTCTGCACGTGGAGCCCGGGAAAGGCCGGCAGGAGCGCCGGGTGTATGTTCAGGATGCGGTTCCTGTAGGCGTGAATCAGGACCGGCGACAGAAGCCGCATGTACCCGGCCAGGCAGACGACGTCCACCTGGGCGTCCAACAGGGCCTTGAGGACCCTGCTGTCGTGCTCCTCTCGCGAGGACGATTCCTTGTGGTCGATCACGACGGTGCGGATACCCCTGTCGGCCGCGGTCTTGAGCCCCGGGGCGCCGGGGACGTTGGATACGACGAGCGCGCAGGTCGCGGGCACTACTCCCCGGTCGATTGCGTCGAGCAGGGCCAGCATGTTGGACCCGCGTCCGGAGATGAGAACGGCGATCTTCTTTTTCAAAACGAACCTCCCCGCCGCGGGCGTGGGACAAGAGGCCCGCCGGACTGCGCAGAGAATAATACCACATACACGGCGTTGCAAGGACCGCAGGGGACTCCGCCTCAAGAAGCCGGAGGACAGAGGATGCGCAACGTTTGGAAACCCGTTGATGCTTCAGTTCCCGGAGAAATTTTGCTCGCGACCGTCCAGTTTGTTATATTTTTAGGTACTGAGAAGAACTAGGCCCGTCAAACGACCCGGCTCCTCCTCGCGGGGATTCGCTTACTGGAATGTGAATTGCTGAAATGAAAAGCACTGAATCTGAAATTCTTGCAATCGGCGTCGATCTGGGCGGGACCAAGATCGAAACGGCGCTGGTAACCGCCGATGGACGAATAACCGTTTCAAAGCGGAGAGCCACTAACGCCAAAAACGGCGCCTCCGCCGTGATCGACGCCATCGAGGCATCCGTCCGCGAGGTCCGTCAGGAGGCTGGATGTCCAGCGGTACCCGTCGGTATCGGGGTAGCCGGCCAGGTGGATTCGGACTCGGGCATGGTCCGCGCCGCACCGAACCTCGACTGGCGGGACGTGGCGCTCGGGACGACTCTGTCGAAAGCCCTGGACACTCCCGTGCACGTGACGAACGACGTTCGGGCGGCCACGTGGGGCGAGTGGCGCTACGGTGTCGGGAAGGGTTTTAAGGACCTTCTCTGCATTTTCGTGGGAACGGGCATAGGAGGCGGCATCGTGAGCGGCGGAGTGATGCTGGAGGGCCATTCGAATACGGCCGGCGAAATCGGCCACACGCCTCTGCTATTCGGCGGACGCAAGTGCACTTGCCCGAACACCGGTTGTCTGGAAGCTTACGCGGGGGGCTGGGCCATAGCCGCCAGGGCGCGCGAGGCGGCCGCCCGCGACACGGCGGGGGCCCGCGCGCTCCTCGAACGGGCCGGCGGGGTAAAAGCCGTAACGGCGTTGGATGTGGGCGCGCTGTCCCGTGAAAACGATCCCTTTTGTGCCGAGATCATGGCGGTGACCGTGGACTACCTCGCGGCCGGAACGGCCGGGCTCGTCAACGCCTTCAACCCCGCCGTGGTGATTTTCGGCGGTGGCGTGATCGAAGGGAACCCCGAAATGGTTGAACGCGTTGAGAAAGCCGCCCGAATGCGTGCCCTGGGGGCGGCGGTCCGGGACATTCACTTCGTCCGGGCGGCCCTGGGCAACGACGCGGGTGTTGCGGGCGCGGCGGCACTCGCCCTCCACAAATCCGGAGGTGAACCATCAGAATAGCCATCGCTTCAGACCACGCCGGGTACGACTTAAAAAGCCATCTGGCCGCCTTCGTCGAGGGCAGAGGCCACGAAGTCCTGGACCTCGGTACGGGCTCGCCCGATCCCGTGGATTACCCCGATTACGCTCAGGCGCTAGGCGAGGCCCTCCTGCAGAAGCGGGCTGACAGGGGCATCCTCATCTGCGGCAGCGGCATAGGGGCCTCGGTAGCCGCGAACAAACTGCCGGGAATCCGGGCCGGCGTCTGTCACGACGTCTACTCCGGACACCAGGGAGTTGAGCACGACGACATGAACGTGGTCGTGATGGGGGCGCGCGTGATAGGCCAGGCGCTGGCCGAAGAGATCGTCCAGGCCTTTCTCGGCGCCGCCTTCACGGGAGAAACGAGGCACCTCAGGCGGCTCGAGAAAGTACGCCGTCTGGAGGAGGGCTTTGGAAGCAGGCTGTCGTCCATGGAAAGAGGCGACGCTTAGGCGCATCCCGTCAGGTGTGTCTGCACCGCACGCGGTCGGGGGCGAACCATCGAATCGAGAAGACACAGGGTGCGGCAATAACGAATTGAATGAAGGCCGATCCGGTCAAGGAGGTCTGAATGATGAATCCATTGATAGCGCTGCACGATAAGGGACAGTCCGTATGGCTCGACTACATCAGAGCCGACCTGTTGGACAGCGGAAAACTGCAGAAAATGGTCGAGGAGGACGGCATCCGCGGGGTGACGAGCAATCCCACTATTTTTCAGAAGGCAATCGCCGCCGGCGGAGAGTACGACGAGCGGATCAGGCGCCTCCTCAAGGCCGAGCCTTTCCTAGAGAACGAGGAGCTCTTTGAGAAGCTTGCGGTCGAGGACATCCGCCGGGCCTGCGACGTTCTGCGGCGGGTGTTCGATGAGAGCGGCGGCAGTGACGGCTTCGTGAGCCTCGAGGTATCGCCGCGACTGGCGGAAGACACGGAAGGCACGATCCAGGAAGCCCGGCGTCTCTGGGGAGAGGTGGATCGCCCGAATCTGCTCATCAAGGTCCCGGCGACGCCCGCGGGTATCCCCGCGATCGAGGCTCTGCTGGCCGAGGGGATCAACGTGAACGTCACGCTGATGTTCTCGCTCGACCATTACGAGGCCGTGGCCAGGGCGTTCATAAACGGTGTCTCCAGTGCCCACGAACCGGTCCGGTCCGCTTCGGTGGCGTCCTTCTTCGTCAGCCGTGTGGACACTGCGGTGGACCGCGAACTCGACGCCATCGGCACGCCCGAAGCGCTGGCCTTGCGGGGCAAGGCCGCCGTGGCGAACGCCAAACTCGCATACAAGCGATTCGGTGAGGTGTTTTACGGTGCCCCCTTCGCCAAGCTCGCCGAAAAGGGCGTCCACGTCCAACGGCCCCTGTGGGCCAGCACCAGCACGAAGAACCCCGCCTATTCGGACGTCATGTACGTGGAGGAGCTCATCGGCGAGGACACGGTCAACACCATGCCGCCCAAGACGGTCGACGCGTTCAGGGACCACGGCACTGCACGTGTGACCGTCACGGAAGACGTGGACGAGGCCGAGAAGGTGATCGAGGCCGTCGAAGGGCTCGGCATCAGCCTCCGCGCAGTGACGGAAAAGCTCCAGGAGGACGGCGTGGAGGCCTTCGCAAAATCCTACGAGGAACTCCTGGAAACCATCGCCGAGAAGAGAGCCGACATCGAGGCCTCCATGCCCCCCCCTGCCAGCTATTCGCCGGGGCCCTGGGACGAAAACCGCGACGCCCGCCTCAGGCGCTGGGCTGACGACGGGTTCGCGTCCAGGCTGTGGTCGAAGGACTTTACGCTCTGGTCGAAGGAACGCGTGCCCGAGATCAGCGACCGCCTCGGCTGGCTCGATCTCCCGACATCCATGCGCCCACTGACGGCCGAGATAGCGGCGGTGGCGCAGGAGTTCCGCAAGGAGGGCGTACTGCACGTCGTACTGCTGGGCATGGGCGGATCGAGCCTGGCCCCGGATGTCTTCGGCCGCACCTTCAAGGGGGGCAGAGGGTATCCCACCCTCCACGTGCTGGACAGTACGCACCCCGCCGCCATCAGGGGGGTCGAGGGAGAGGTGGACCTGGCTAAAACGGCCTTTGTGGTCTCGAGCAAGTCGGGAACGACTCTGGAGACGCTGTCGCTCTTCCGATACTTCTGGGACCGGCTGGGCAAAGTTTCGGATACGCCTGGAAGGCGGTTCGTCGCGGTTTCGGATCCCGGCACGCCCCTGGAGGAACTCGCAAGGGACCGAGGTTTCAGGAAGGTCTTCAACGCCAACCCGGAAGTGGGCGGGCGGTACTCGGCGCTGACGCACTTCGGGCTGGTGCCTGCAGCCCTCGTGGGCGTGGACCTGGGTGTGCTTCTCGCAAAGGGCCGCGCAATGGCCGC
>JBJKRE010000064.1:0-3735 GCA_046704825.1 Acidobacteriota bacterium | reverse complement strand
TCTTCTCAAGCAGACTGTTCCCCGAAAAGGCCGTGAGGATCTGGCGCGAGATGGACGAATTCGAACGCGTCGAACTGGTCAGACGCTACTTCCGGGACGCCGGAGGATTCGAGGAGTGCAGGACCTTCGTGTCCAAGGGCCTGCCCAGGCCGGAGAACGACAAGTACCGTTCCCTGGGCATTCCCAGCGACCCCGTTTATGCGGTCTACGCAGACCGCACGGGCGGTAACCCCGCCAGGGAGGCAAGGCCCGAACCCGCCTCCGACCCCGTTCCCATGCCGCCCCCCGACGTAATCGCACGGCGGAAGAAAAGCGCCTCCCAGACCCTTTGCTGCCCGTACTGCGGCGAGCATCTCACCAAGTGGGCCGTGCCGCAGGGCCCCTTCACGGAGTGGGACGTCCCATACATGTTCGTGTGCTTCAACGATACCTGCCCCTACCTCGTCCGGGGCTGGCGCACCATGGAGCGGCAGGGCAACTTCGGGGTGTCCTACCGGGCCATGTACAACCCCTGGCGCGACTACTTCTCGCCGGTCCCCGTTCCGAGTCTGGTCGCCCTGCGCGACGGCATCATCACGGACGGAGCGACAGGCACGGCTTGAAACCGGAACGCTGGAGCACTCCGGACCTGTCCGAATCCGCGATTTCCCCAAGGCGCCGACCGGGAAGAGGGCCTCGGCAAGATTGGAATAACGGCGGGAGCATCGGCGTTCTGTTACTCAGGAATAAGGCTGTCCGCAAGTGCCGGATCCCGCCGCATTGATTCGAGCCGTCGTGGGCTTCTCGGACAAAACCGGTTTACCCCCTGCCGAAAGGAGGCCGCCATGCCTCATACAGCCCCCCCTGTCGCCGCGAGAAGGTCCGGCGCCACGTCCCACGCCTACACGGCCTACTCCCTCCACAATTTCAGGTCAATCCCCCAGATCCAGGGCATTTCGGAATCGCGGAAGCGGGAGATGGAAATCGTGGGCAGTGTTCTGCCCTTCAAGACCAACAACTACGTCGTGGACGAACTCATCGACTGGGGCCTCGTGCCCGACGACCCCATGTTCGTCCTGAACTTTCCGCAGAAGGGCATGCTCCGGCCCGGTGACTACACCGAGATGGAGGCGGTCATCAACCGCGGAGCGGATGTGAAAACGGTCCGCGAAGCCGCCAATGTCATCCGGCGAAAGCTCAACCCGCACCCGGCTGGCCAGATGGCCCACAACGTGCCCACCCTGAACGGCGAACGGCTGCCGGGCATCCAGCACAAGTACCGCGAAACCATGCTCTTCTTTCCCAGCCAGGGGCAGACGTGCCACGCCTACTGCTCCTTCTGCTTCCGCTGGCCCCAGTTCGTCGGTGTCCAGGAATGGAAGTTCGCCATGAAGGAGACCGGACAGCTGGTGGGCTACCTCCGGGAACACCCGGAGATCACCGACGTGCTCTTTACAGGCGGCGATCCCCTGATCATGAAGACCGGGCAGCTTGCGGCCTACGTCGACGGGATCCTGGCGGCGGGCCTGCCCCATGTCCGGACCATCCGGATCGGATCCAAAGCGCTCTCCTACTGGCCTTACCGCTTTCTGACCGACGACGACGCCGGCGACCTGCTCCGCCTCTTCGAACGCGTCACCGGCTCGGGGCGGCACCTGGCGCTCATGGCCCACTTCAACCACCCCGCCGAACTCGAGACCGACGCGGTCAGGATGGCCATAGGGAAGATCCGCTCCACCGGTGCGCAGATCCGCACCCAGTCCCCCCTTCTGAGCCACCTGAACGACGATCCCGCGCTCTGGTCCCACATGTGGAAGGAGCAGGTGAAGCTGGGCTGCATTCCCTACTATATGTTCGTGGTGAGGGACACGGGGGCCCAGCACTACTTCGGTGTACCCCTCGTGCGCGCCTGGGAGATATTCAGGGAGGCCTACTCCAGCGTGAGCGGGGTGGCGCGCACCGTCCGGGGCCCGAGCATGTCCGCCGATCCCGGAAAGGTCCAGGTCCTTGGGGTATCCAGCGTCGGGGGGCGGAAGGTAATTTCGCTGCGCTTCATACAGGGGCGGGATCCGGACTGGGTCGGCCGCCCTTTCTTCGCCGAGTACGACGAGGACGCCATCTGGCTCGACGAACTCGAGCCTGCCTTCGGCAAGGAGCGGTTCTTCTTCGAACGCAAAATGGGCGATCGCTTTGGGGCCTGCTGATTTCATGAACGCCCCAGCCCTGACGGTCCGACCGCCTTGCGCAACGCCCGCAAGGGGCTTATTGTCCTGATCTGAAACGGTCATCTGGGCCCAGGACACCGCCGGCACGGGCGTGACGGTCAACGCGCTGTTGCCAGGCGGCGCGCCCCTCACCGGCATGATCTCCGAAGACGTCGCGGAAACGCCCAGGAGCAGGCTCCTGGACCCAGCCGTCATGATTTCGCCGCTACTTTGGCTCACGTCGGTCGCCTCCGACGGCGTGACGGGGCAAGGCGTCAACGCCTCGCTCTGGCGGACCGACCTGAACGAGTCGGCCGCCTCCGCCCTGGTGACTGAAAACGCGGGTGTTTGTTGAGGGGCCTGTCCTTCCGGGCGGGTGCCGTCTTCCTTTACCCTTGCGCTCCGGCCTGCCCTGTCCGATCATGAGAGGGTGACGAAAGGGCTGTTCACCATGCGCACACCGGACCGCAAGAGCCTGCGACCCCTCCTGCGGCGGCTCGGCAGGGCCGGCCGCAGGGCCCGCGACCTCTTTCCGCTCACATCGTCGGGACTGGCCGTTGCAGCCCTTGCAGCGGCGACTTTGTGGTTCTTCGGGGTCGGAATGCTCGACCTCATCCTTCTGACCGCGTCGGCCCTCGTCGTCCTTCTGATGATACTTCTGGCCGTCGTCACGCCCCTTTCGGCGCTGCTCGTACACCGCCGCCTGCGCTCCTCAGGACAGGGGCAGTTGCAGCTCGAATGCGGCGCGTGGAGTACTACGGGGCTTTCGGCGCGGCCTCCCCGCTGGCTGCCGTTCCTGGTCCTCACCGTATCCTGGGTGAGTCCCGAACGGGTCGAAACGGAACTCTTCGGACCGCAAGGTCTCGAGCGGGTGCGGCCTTTTCGAAGGGGGCGTTTCCCCGGCGTGACGCGCCGGTTCCGCCTGGAGGATCAGCTCGGTCTGACCGCGGTGTCGTGGACTGAGCGCGCCCCCGGCCAGACCACCATCCTTCCGGCGCGTGCCCCCGTCAACAACCCGTCGGCGGTCGTGGGCATGGTCGGCGGCGAGGACCGCTCCGACCCCTTCGGGCGCCCGGCCGGGGACCGCGTGGACATGCGCAAGTACGGGCACGGCGACTCGCCGCGAATGATCCTGTGGAAGACCTATGCTAGGACGCGCAAGCTCTTCGTGCGGATTCCCGAGCGGGCGGTGGAAACAGCCCCGAGGATATGCGCCTACCTCGTGGCATCGGGCGACGACGAGCCCGCCGCCGACCTCGCCCGGACCGTGCTGGAAAAAGGCATGCTCGGACCCGCCTGGCGCTTCGGTGCCGACGGGGCCGACGCCGCCGAAGATATCCCCGGCGCCCTCGAGGCGCTGGCGGTCTCCGGTTCGATGCCGGAGGGAACGCCGACCGCGCTGGGCGGCTTTCTCGCCCGGGCCGCCGCGGACGGCTTCGGCGCCTGCCTGCTCTTCCTGCCCCATCGCGAAGGGGGCTGGACGGCCGGCGTCCGGGACGCCCTCGGGACCTCGCCCCTGCGCGTCCGCGCGGTGATCGCCGTCCCCGGCTGG
>JBJKRE010000063.1:0-6641 GCA_046704825.1 Acidobacteriota bacterium | reverse complement strand
CCGCGGTGCCCGGCATGACCTACCGCTACCGGGTGGTCGCCGTCGACAAGAACGGCAACCGCAGCGAACCCTCGGATGCGACGGCGGTCAGGGTCGGCGAGGCCGTCCTCACGGCGCCGCCCGCGCCGGTTGTCGAATACCGGGCCAGGCCCTAACCGGCCGTATCGATCCGCTTACCGCCGGCGCCGGCGGGCGTCTCGGTCGTCGTGGAGCGCAAAGCCGCCGGAGAGAAGGTCTGGACGCTTGCGGCCGGACCACTGCCCCCCGGATCGACAGACGGGTTGGACGCCGAGCCCGAATCCGGCACGGTCGAGTACCGCATCCACTACCGCGCCGCCAGCGGGGCCGACGGTCCGCCCTCGCCCGCCGCCAGAGTCACGGTGCCCTGACGGCTTCCACCCTCGTCACGCCGCGGCGGCTCGGTTGACCCTCTTGAGGACCAGCCGCAGAAGCAGGGCGGCGAAGAGGCTGGTGGCCACGAGGAAGAAGAAGAACCGGCTGTGCGGCCAGTGGTCCCACAGGGGTTCGACGCCGCCGGCCAGGTAGTTGCCCACGGCGGTGGCGCCGAACCACATGCCCATCATGGTGCCTCGGTACCTGGGCGGTGCGACCTTGGAGCAGAACGACAGCCCCATGGGGCTGAGGTTGAGTTCGCCGAGCGTCACGACGGCGTAGGCGGCGATCAGCCAGAAGGGCGAGACGTAGCCGTAGTCGCCGCCGGACAGGCCGGCGAAGCCCATGATCGCGAAGGCCGTGGCGGTCAGCAGCATGCCGATGCCCATCTTTGCGGGCGTCGAGGGCTCGAGGTTTCGCTTTCGCATCCAGGACCAGAAGAGCACCACCAGCGGCGTGAGGCTCACCACGAAGAAGGGGTTCGCGGCCTGGAAGACCTCCGCCGGGATCTTCCAGTTGCCGAAGAGCGGGCCCGTGGAGTCGCGCGCCCACAATGTCAGCGTGAAGCCGTTCTGGTGGAAGGCCATCCAGAACATGACCACGATGGCGTAGATCACCAGAAGGGCGAAGATTCGGCTCCACTCCTGCTTTCTGGACAGCTCGGGGCCCTTGACCAGCGAATCGGCGTGGCGGCCGATCTCCGCGTGCATCACGTATCGGCGGAAGAAGTGGAAGATCAGCAACGAGCACACCATGCCCGCGCTGGCCGCGCCGAAGGCCCAGGACCAGCCGAGCGTGTTGCGCAGCGCGGCGGCCACGAAGGGCGCGAAGAAAGCTCCGATGTTTATTCCCATGTAGAAGATGTTGAAGGCAGCGTCCTTGAGCGGGTTGCCTTCCTCGTAGAGGTTGCCCACCATGACCGAGATGTTCGGCTTGAAGAGCCCGTTGCCCGCGATGATCACCAGAAGGGCGATGAAGAAGAGCGGCCGGCCGGCCGTGCGCCCGGGTCCGTCGTAGGCGGGCATGGGCTCGGTGAAGCGTTTGCCCTCGGCCGCCGCGGCCTCGGACCGGTGCAGCCAGTCCGCCTTCACCTGGGCGTAGTGGTGCTCCGCCGCCTCCACCCGCTGTTCGCGCTGGGGGTTCTCCGGGTAGTGCACCGCCACCAGGCCGTAGCCCACGGCCATGAGGATCGCGCCCAGGATGATGGTCTTGCGGAAGCCCAGCATGTGGTCCGCCACCCATCCCCCCCCGATGGGCGTGAAGTAGACCAGCGCCAGGAACGCCCCGTAGATGGTCCCCGGGTGCGCGAAGTGGAAGTACTCGTCCAGGTACAGCGTGAAGATGGCGAGCATGGTGTAGAAGCCGAACCGCTCCCACATCTCCGTGAAAAAGAGTACATAGAGACCTTTCGGATGCCTGAGTTTATCCATCGTTCTCCCCTTCCCCTTGCAGCCGTGTCGTGAGTTTGAAGCCACACCATACCGTGCGCCCGAAGGGGGGTCAAGGGGGAGATTTGATTTGGGATTTTGGATTTGGGATTGGGGATTTCAGGGACGCCGTGGGACGAGCCCTCGAAGTGACTGCTGGCGGAGGACGGCCATTTGAAGCAAGCGGCGCTTCGCTGCGTGAACCCGGGGCTCCAGCAGAAAGCAACCGTTGCGAAGGCCCCCCGCCTGCCGCCTTTACAATCCCAAATCCCAAATGTCCTTTTGACCCCCGCCCCCCGGCGTGAGAGCATGGTGGCGGTACCTGCACAGTGATCGTGATCGAGCGGGAGACGGCCGTGGCGGGATCCGAAGACGACAGGCGTGGACCGGATGGCGGCGAAGCGCTGTCATGGACCATTCTGGACAACCTGGAAGAGGGCATCGTGCTCATGGACGCCGGGGGCGTCATCAGGGCGTGCAACCCCAGCGCCGAGCGAATCCTGGGGCTGACCCGGGAGGCGATGGAGGGCCTGACCTCCTTCGACCGCCGCTGGCAGACCGTCCGCGAGGACGAGACGCCCTGCCCCGCCGAAGACCTGCCGGCCGTCAGGGCCCTGCGCACGGGCGAGACCGTGCGGGCCGAGGTGGTGGGCTTCGCCAGGCCGGACGGCGGCACGGGCTGGCTCCAGGTCACGGCGCAACCCCTCTTCCACCCCGGCGAGGCGGCGGCCTATGCCGTCCTCGTATCCTTCCAGGACATCAGCGAGAAGCGCACGGCGGAGGAGGCCCTCAAGCGGAGCGAGGCCCGCCTGAGGACGCTGGTCCAGAACGTGACGGACCTCATCACCGTGCTGGACGAGACGGGCACCGTCCTCTTCCAGAGCCCTGCCTCGGAGAGGGTCCTGGGCTACGCGCCGCCCGAACTGCTGGGCCGGAACCTCTTCGACTACGTCCACCCGGCGGACGTTTCTTCGCTCAAGCGCACTTTCGAGGAGGCCGTCCGGCGTCCCGACGAGAGGATCGTGGCCGAGTTCAGGGTGCGTCGGAAGGACGGCACGTGGATCGACCTGGAGGCCATGGGGAGCAACCTTCTGGACAACGCCGCCCTGACGGGCTTCCTCCTGACTGCGCGGGACGTGACGGGCACCAAGAGGGTGCTGGACAAGCTGCGCCTGCTGGACCGCGCCATCGGGGCGAGCGTCAACGGCATCGTGATCACCGACGCCACGCTGCCGGACAACCCCATCATCTACGCCAACGCGGCCTTCGAACGCATCACCGGCTACGGCCTGGACGAGGTCCTGGGGCGCAACTGCCGCTTCCTGCAGGGCGAGGACCGGAAGCAATCGGGACTCGAGGCCATCCGGAGGGCGATCCGCGAGAAGCGCGAGGGCGGCGCCGTCCTGCGGAACTACCGGAAGGACGGCCGCCTCTTCTGGAACGACCTGCACATCGCCCCCATCCGCAACGACGACGGGCGGGTCACCCACTTCGTGGGCGTCCAGAACGACATCACCGAGAAGCTCACGGCCGAGCTGGCCCTGAAGAAGAGCGAGTCCCAGTTCAAGGCCATGTTCGAGGGAGCCGGCCTGGGCATCGCCATGGTGGACACGCAGGGCCGCATCATGGCCGCCAATCCCGCTCTGGTGGAGATCCTGGGCTTCTCGGAGGCGGAGCTCAAAACCATGACGCTGGACCAGGTCACCGTGGAGCAGGACCGTCTGCTGGACCTCGGGCTCTTCCGTGACCTCCAGGTGGGCACGCGCGAGAGCTACCGCGTGGAGAAGCGCTTCCTGCGAAAGGGCGGGGAGGTCTTCTGGGGGGGGCTGTCGGTCTCCATCGCGCGCGGTCCGGCCGAGAACCTCCAGTTCGCCATCGCCATGCTGGCGGACGTGTCCCGCCGCAGGGACGCCGAGCAGGCCCTGCGCCGAAGGGACGCGGTCCTCGAGGCCTCAGGCCTGGCGGCCGGGCTTCTTCTCAAGTCTGAGGACTGGGAGGGCGGCATCCAGCGGATCATGGACCGCCTGGGCTTCGCGCTGGAGGTCAGCGGCACCTACCTCTACGCCGTCGACCGGGCTTCGGCGGACCGCCTCTCGGGCGACCTCCTGGGGGCCTGGGTCAACCCGGAATCGGCGGGCGGCGGGCCGCTGAGCGAGCCGCCCGCGCGTCTTCTGATAGAGGACGGCGAGACCCTCCAGCGGCTTTCGCCCCTGGCTCAGGGACGCATCGTCACCGGGGCGGACGACGGCGGCGGCGCCCCCCCCCGCCGCGTGTTCCCCTTCGAACGTCCGAAGGCCCTCCTGCTCGTGCCCATCTTCGCGGGGGATGCGTGGTGGGGCGTGCTGGGATTCGAAGACCTGCGCGTCCAGAGGCCCTGGTCCATGGCCGAGGTCGAAGTGCTCAGGACCCTGGCCGGCATGTTCGGCGCGGCGGTGGCCAGGACCCGGAACCTCCGGGCGCTGCGCGAGAGCGAGGCGAGGATACGGTCCATCTTCGACAACATGCTCGGCGGGCTCGTCACCATCCGCGACGACGGGGCCATCGAGATGGTGAACCCGTCGGCCGAGGCCATGTTCGGCTACACCACCGCCGAACTCACGGGCCGGCACTTCAGCGTCCTGCTGCCCGAGGTCGCGGAAAGGCGGCGCGAGGGCTTCCTCCAGCTCGCGCTCAAGCGAACGCTGGGGCGGGTCACGGAGTGGGAGGCGCGGCGGAAGGACGGCACGCTGTTCCCGGTCGAGTTGTCCCTCTTCGAGTTCCACACGCCCGACGGCCGGTCCTTCGCCGGGAACGTGCGGGACATCTCCCAGCGCCGCGAGGTGGACAGGCTCAAGCGGGAGTTCGTCTCCATGGTGAGCCACGAGCTGCGGACCCCGCTGACCTCCATCAAGGGCGCCCTGGGGCTCCTGGCCGAGGGCGGCCTCTGGGAGGACGTGCCCGGGCGGGCCCGGGATCTCATAGGGGTGGCCCTCAAGAACAGCGACCGCCTGGGCCGGCTGGTGGACGACATCCTGGATATGGAGAAGCTGGAGGCCGGGCGCATGGGCTTCCGCATGCAGATCCTGCCGGTCATGCCGCTGATCGAGCAGGCGATCACGGCGAACACCGCCTACGCCTCGGAGCTGGGCGTGCGCTTCGAACTGGCCGGAGACGTGGGCGACGTGCCCGTCCGGGTGGACCCCGACCGGCTGGTCCAGGTCCTGACGAACCTCCTCTCCAACGCCGCAAAATACTCTCCCGAGGACGACGCGGTGGAGGTCTCCGTCGAGCGGGCGGGGGAGGCGGTCCGCGTGTCCGTGCGGGACAACGGCCCGGGCATTCCCGACTCCTTCAAATCGCAGGTGTTCGGGAAGTTCGCCCAGGCCGGCGACGCGGGGTCCCGGCGCAAGGGCGGCACGGGGCTGGGCCTGAGCATAAGCAAGGCCTTCATCGAGCGTATGGGCGGCCGCATCGACTTCGTGAGCACGGAGGGCGGCGGCGCGACCTTCTTCTTCGAACTGCCCGTTCACCAGGAGAAGGCACCCGGCCGGGACGGACAGGCAGCGACCTGAAGGCGTCCGGGCCGCGCGCGCCCCGGCCCGGCCCGGGACGGTCGCCGTCCGAGGGCCCTCCGTTTCCCTTTGCCAGGGATTGGCTTAGAATGGTGGTCGTATGCTGAACCGCGTAATGTACGTCGACGACGACTCGGACATTCGAATGGTGGTCCAGATGGCGCTGGAGACCCTGGGCGGGTTCAAGGTCCTGGCGTGCGGATCGGGACAGGAGGCCCTGGAGGCCGCACCGCGCTTCGCGCCGGACCTCATCGTTCTGGACGTGCTCATGCCGGACATGGACGGCCCTTCCACCTTCGAGGCCCTGCGGAGCCGGCCGGCCACGGCGGGCACTCCGATCGTGTTCATGACGGCGCGCGCCCAGAGAGAGGAAGTCCAGCGGCTGGAGGACATGGGCGCGCTCGGCGTCGTCGTCAAGCCCTTCGATCCCATGCGGCTCGCCTCGACGCTCAGGCGGTTCTGGGACGACAGGCAGGCCGAAGGCCCGGCGACGTAAGGCGCCGGGAAGGGGGAGACCGTTGGCCGGAAAAATCATCGTTATCGACGACGAACCCAAGCTCCAGGATCTGGTGGCGTCCTTTCTGCGGAAGAACGGGTACGACGTCCTCGTGGCCGACGACGGCACGTCGGGGCTGCGCCTGGTCGAGCGGGAGGTGCCGGACCTCGTCATCTCGGACGTCCTGATCCCCCACGTCAACGGCTTCACCCTGTGCCGCAGGATCAAGGACACGGGCTACCTCAGCCACATCCCGGTGATCCTCATGACCGGCGTGTACAAGAAGGAGCGCTACAAGACGGACGCCGTCAACTCGGGCGCCGAAGACTACATCTTCAAGCCCATCGACACGTCGGTCCTCCTGGCCAAGGTCCAGAAATACGTCAAACCGAAGAAGAAGCAGGGCGACGAGTTCGCCGCCTTCAAGGCCGACCTGAAGGCGCTCCGGGCGGTGTACGCCGAGGGCCTGCCGGACAGGATATCCACCATCGAGACGCTGTGGATGGACGTTTCGGCCGGGCGCGGCGGCGAGGACGCCATGAAGAACCTGCACCGCATGGTCCACGGCATGGCCGGGTCCAGCGGGACCTTCGGCTTCAACGGGCTGGGGGTCGCGGCGGGCAACCTGGAAGAGATTCTGGACGCGGTGATGGAGGGAGGTGCTCCGCTAGACGAGGAAGTCCGCGCGAAGGTCGAGGGGTGGCTGATGCGCTTCCGGGAGCTGGCGTCCAACCCCGACCGGGCCATCCCCGAGATGGAGGTCCTGCCGAGCCG
>JBJKRE010000062.1:0-3129 GCA_046704825.1 Acidobacteriota bacterium | reverse complement strand
GGAGGTTGGCGCCGTACTTCTCCTTGACGTACTTGACGGCACTGCCGCGGGGCAGCCCGCCCCGCATCCGCATCTCCAGGTTCTCGTCCGTGCCGAGCCCGGCGCCGCTGCCGCAGCAGAAGGTCTGTTCGCGTATGGTGTTCTCGGGCATGTCGTGGAAGTGGTTGCAGACGTTGTTGATGACGTACCGCGGCTCTTCCAGGAGACCCATGCCCCGGGCGATGTTGCAGGGATCGTGGTGCGTGACGCTCCAGTGGTCGTTGCGGCTCTTGTCCAGCTTCAGCTTCTTGTGGTGGATGAGGTCGGCGGTGAACTCCATGATGTGGACCATCTTCGTCGCCTTCGCGTTGTCGAAGACGGTCCCCGTGATGGGCGACCGGGGAACTTCCAGGAAGTCGGCCGGGCCGTTGAGCGTGTCCATGTACTGGTGGGCGACGCGCCACATGTGGCCGCACTCGCCGCCGAGGATCCACTTGACCCCCAGCCGCCTGGCCTCCTCGTAGATCTTGGCGTTCAGGCGCTTCATCATCTCGTGCGAGGTGAAGAGCCCGAAGTTGCCGCCTTCGGCCGCGAAGGCGCTAAGCGTGTAGTCGAGCCCGATCTCGTGGAAGAGCATGAGGTAACCCAGGAGCGTGTAGTAGTGGGGCGAGGCGAAGTAGTCCGCCGAGGGCATGATGAAGAGGACCTCGGCGCCCTTTTTCATGATGGGAGCCTCGATCCGGATGCCCGTCATGTCCTCCAGCTCGTCCAAGGCGAAGTCGATGCTGTCCTTGAAGCCGTGGGGCTGGATACCCAGGTGGTTCCCGGTCCGGAAGCAGTTCGCGTCGGGCTCCATCACCCAGTTGATGTTGCAGCCGATGAGGTTCAGGAGTTCGCGGCCGATCATGGTGATTTCGGCCTGGTCGATGCCGTAGGGGCAGAAGACGGAGCAGCGCCTGCATTCGGTGCACTGGTAGAAGTAGTAGAACCACTCCTTGATCACGTCTTCGGTCAGCTCCCGGCCCCCCGCCAGCTTGCCGAAGGCCCTGCCGGCCGGCGTGAAGTACCGCCTGTAGATGGACCGCATCAGTTCGGCCCTCAGGACGGGCATGTTCTTGGGGTCGCCCGACCCGATGTAGAAGTGGCACTTGTCGGCGCATGCGCCGCAGCGCACGCAGATGTCCATGAAGAGCCGGAAGGACCGGAACTTTTCGAGCCGTTCCTTCATGCCGTCCAGGATGATCCGCTTCCAGTCGGGCGGGAGCTTCCAGTCCTTTTCGAAGGGCTGCCAGTCCCGCGGGTTTGGCATGTCGAGGTACTTGAGGTTCTTGGCGGCGGCGCTGTAGCAGAAGGTCCCCTTCCGGAACTCGACGGACGGGTCCATCCAGTTCTTTTCGGGGGGCTTGTAGTCGATCCGCGCCACCTCCTCCGGTCTTGGAGTCTGTTCGGCCATGGTCTATTCCTTCTCCATCGGCAGGCCCGCGGCCTTGATTTTGTCGTGGAACTCGTCTTCCCACTCCTGGTACGTGTGGACCTTGACGGGATAGTTCCAGGGGTTTACGTGCCGCTTCATGCGGTTGTTGTTCGCCATGTTGCGGGTCGGGCTCAGGAAGACGCCGCCCATGTGCATGAGCTTGCTGAACGGGAAATACGCCAGCAGGACGCTGAGCAGGAAGACGTGCACGAAGAACAGCGACCCGATGTTGGCCGGCACGGCGGGCGAAAAGGTCACCAGCCCCAGCGCCAGCTGCTTGACGCTCACGGTGTCGATGCGTGTGAAGTAGCGCATGAAGATGCCCGACAGGGTGAGCCCGAGCAGGAGAAACAGCGCGAAATAGTCGGTAAACAGGGACAAGTATCGCACCTGTGGATTCTGCAGGCGCCTGTAGAGCAGGTAGCAGAGGGCGGCCACCACGAACACGTCGGTCAGGTAGAGCCCTGGCGCACCGATCTGGAGAAAGCCGTCCACGGAGCCGAGCAGGTTCACGAAGGCCGGCACGGGCTCCATGAAGAAGCGCAGGTGGCGGAGGAAAATGACGAGAAAGGACCAGTGGAAGGCGATGGCGCCAAGCCACAGCCACTTGTTCTCGCCGTATACGAGTTTCTGGCCGTCTCTCAGTTCGGTCTTCGTGTTCCTGAAGAGCGAGCGGAAGAGCAGCACTTCGAGGAGCATTCTGAAGAACACACCCAGCTTGGAGTAGGGCGATTCGAGCCAACTGGACTTGATCCACGGCAGCGACTTCTGCTGCCCGCACGTGGTGGGGATCCGGAAGGGCACGGGAGACCGGGCCCATCGAACAACCCGGTAGGCCACCCCCACCAGGAAGGTGGCGATGGCCGCGTACGGGATCACGATTCCGAACAGTGTCCGCAGATCGGCCACGCGCCCCCCGAGGAACGCAAGCGCGACGAGCAGTAACACCGTGACGAGCGATAAGAGGACGTTCATTAAGTTTCACCTCGCTTCCGGTCGGACCGCCCGCGGCGAAGGGTGCTCATTTCCCTTCTTCCTCAGGGCCGTCGGACATGGCGTGCGCTCTTTCCAGCAGGTAGACCCTGCGCCTGGCCTCGTCGGCCTTGATTTCGTAAATCTTCTCCCGGCACTTGACGAAGAGGTCGAAGGCCAGGAGCACCATCCTGTCGATCCGGTCGTCGAGGGCCGCCAGGTCCTCCGTGCCCGCCGAGCCGGCCGCCTCCCGGCGGACGATGGGCTTGAGCAGGAGGACGAAGGAAACGGCCTCCGAGGCGGTGAAGTCCTGCACGGCCCTGACGCGCACGATGGCGTGGAGGGGCGGGGTCATCCGCTCCGCGTCCATTCCCCCGGTCAGCTCGTCGAACAGGGCGGGAAGGCCCTCCTTGAGGGCCTGCCCAACGGGATTGCGAAAAGGGTCCTTCTCCCGCTGGAGAAAGCGCGATATCTGTTCCGGATAGGTCTCGATGGTTCGCTCGAGCCAGTTCTGTACGACGGTCTCTCTTCGGCGGCGCAGGATCTCCAGGATCGCTTCGACAGCCATGAGGATCCCCCCAGATTTAATCCCCCCTCACTACCTCGGTGCGAACGCACGCCCGGCACCGGGCCCGCCGGCCCGGAGGCCCCGCCCGGACGCCGCCCCCCCGCGGCGTCCGGACGGTCCGTTCGGTGTGCAGGTC
>JBJKRE010000061.1:0-5464 GCA_046704825.1 Acidobacteriota bacterium | reverse complement strand
GGAATCGGCCCGCTGGCGAACAACGGCGGGCCGGTGCAGACCATGGCCCTCCAGCCCGGCAGCCCGTGCATGGACGCGGGCGACCCGACCTTCTCCAACTCGGCGCCCACCGTGGACGCTCGCGGCGCCACCCGCTCGGGCCCCGACGCGGACGGCAACGGGGACGGCACCTCCGCCCCGGACATCGGCGCCTACGAGTACCAGCGCTACGTGGTGGTCAACACGAACGACAGCGGCGCCGGATCCCTGCGCGACGCGATCCTCCACTCGAACACCTACGGCGGCGAGGTGGCCTTCGCCATCCTGCCCATGGGCAGCCAGCAGATCATCAGCCCGGCGTCTCCGCTGCCCGTCATCGTGCTCCCGACCTTCCTGGACGGCTGGAGCCAGGGCGGAACGACCCACAAGGGTCCACGACTCGTCCGCGTGGACGGCACCTCCGCCGGGCACGGCGCCGCCGGCCTGACTGTTGAAGCGCCGTACACCACCGTGCGGGGCCTGGACAGCACCGGGTTCGGCATCGGCATCGAGATAACCGGGGACGCCCACGACGTCTGGATCTACGGGTGCTACGTCGGCGTGGGGCTCGACGGCACGAGCGCGGCGGGCAACAGCGAGATCGGCGTCTTTGAGCTGCCCGGACCCTCGCAGGTCCTCATAGGGACCAACGCGGACGGTGTGGATGACGCGGCCGAGCGCAACGTCATCGCGGCCAACGGCATCGGCACCGGCTTCGAGAACGTCCTGCTCAGGGGATCGAGCACGACCGTGGCCGGGAATTACATCGGTCTGGGCGCCGACGGGACCACACCCCTGGGCGACGGCACGGGCGTCACCGTGCTGACTCCCGGGAACCTCATCGGCGGGACCGCCCCCAACGCCGGGAACGTCATTTCGGGTAATCACAACGAAGGCGTGGGCATCCTCACCGATCACACCACCGTTCAGGGCAACCTCATCGGGACCACGGCGAACGGCCTATCGCCCCTGGGGAACGGGGGCGGCGGCGTCGTCATCTATAACTACCACGGGACGGATACCCACAACGTTATCGGCGGGTCATCGCCTTCCGCCCGCAACGTGATCTGCGCCAACAGCGGCGACGGCGTCTCGCTGTACAACGGCGCCTCGAAGGAGACGGTCCAGGGGAACTATATCGGCGTGGGCAAGGACGGCGCCACCCCCATGGGCAACCATTACCAGGGCGTATACGTGACCGGGCCCGACAACACCATCTCGGGCAACGTGCTTTCGGACAACAACGATGCGGGCGTCGTGCTCACAGGTACTAACGCCACCGGCAACGTCGTATCCGGCAACCTGATCGGCGTGGACGCCACCGGCCTTCAGGACGTGGGCAACAGCGGACCAGGCGTACAGATCGCCGGCGGCGCCAACCACAACCGGATCGGCACCGGTTCCGGCGCCGTGAACAGCGACGACCGGAACATCGTCGCATGCAACGACCGGGACGGAGGGGGCATCTACTACGACAACGCGAACGTCCTCCTTCAGGACTCCGGAACCGACGACAACACCATCAGCGGCAACTACATCGGGCTTGACAAGACCGGCGCGGCGACTTTCTCGCCCAACGGCGGGCCACGCGGGATCATACTTGTCGCCGGTCCCTCGAACAACACCGTCGGCGGCGCGACGGCCTACACGCGCAACGTCATCTCGGGGAACCAGCACACGGGCGTCGAAATCGTCGGCTCGGGCACGAGCGGCAACGTGATCGAGGGCAATTACCTCGGCACCGATCCCACCGGCACGAAAGCGATCGGCAACAACTACGGGATCCAGACGTACTACACGGGCAGTGCCGGCACCCGGATCGGCGGCACGGCCGCGGGCGAGGGCAACCTCATTTCCGGGAACCACTACAACGGCATCAACTTCGTGGACAACACCACCCAGGGGACCCTCGTGGAAGGCAATCTTATCGGCACGGCCGCCGACGGCACCTCGCCCTTGGGCAACGCGGCAAACGGCCTCGCCTTCTACGGGGCATCCGGCTGTACTGTGGGCGGGATGGCTTCCGGCGCGGCCAACATGATCGCCAACAACGGCCAGGCCGGCATCGTCGTCTTTTCCGGGACCGGTGACATTTTCGAAGAGAACGGCATCCACGACAACGGCGGCCTGGGCATCGACCTGGGCGGCAACGGCGTCACCCCCAACGACGCGGGCGATGCCGACACCGGGCCCAACAACACCCAGAACTACCCCGTCCTGACCGTAACCGCCACGACCATTAACGGCACCCTCAACAGCTTGCCGAACACGGACTTTCGCGTCGAACTGTTCGCCAGTCCCACACCCGACCCATCGGGCTACGGCGAAGGGGCGACGTTCCTCGGCGCGATCCCCGTTACGACGGACGGCGCAGGCAACGCATCCTTCAGCTACGCCTATACCTCGGGGACACCGGCTCCGGCCATCACCGCCACGGCCATCAACCTGAGCACCGGCGACACGTCCGAGTTCTCGGCGGCGTGCGGCGTCGTGAGCCTGGGGCCGTCGGCCCTCCAGACCGCAACGGCCAGCCTGCCCTACAATCAGCAATTGACGGCCTCCATGGCCGTGTCCGGCGGTTCGGGCTTCACCTTCGCCCTTGCGCCGGGCAGCCAGATGCCGGCGGGCCTTTCGCTTTCGCCATCCGGCCTCATCTCGGGCACGCCCACGGTGGTCGGCGATTTCACCTTCACGGTGGTCGCCACGGAGATCGCCGCCGGGCAGGACGCCTGCACCGGCAGCCGGACCTTCTCGCTCAGCATCGTCTGTCCCACCATCCTCGTCGATCCGCTCACGCTCCCCTCCGGCGTCAAAGGCCAGAGCTACACGGTGGACCTGAAGCCATCGGCCGGCGTCCCGCCCTTCAGCTTCGAAATGACCTCCGGCAAACTCCCGCAGGGCCTGACGCTGTCGCCCGACGGCACGATCAGCGGGACGTACGCCGACACCGGCACGTCCACCTTCACGATCAAGGTCACGGACAAGAACGGCTGCACCGGACAGCAGACGTACACGGTCGGCGTCTTCAGCCTGGCCTTCTTCGACGACGGCGGCGCATCCTCCGTCTGTCTGGACAGCACCATGGGCGCCTTCCAATGGACCGTCCTTTCCGGCCCGAACGCAGGCAAGGTGTACACCGGCACGCTCACCGTCTACAACGGCGGCACCATGTACTGGAGTCAGCCCGGCGCGTCCCAGTACGTCTACCTCTACTACGACCCCAACGGCCACACGGCCTGGGGCTACGTCTACGACTACACCACCGGCCTGTACAGCAGCCTCTACGATTCGGACACGCTCAACAACCCGGTCGGCTGCGGCGCCTTGCCGGCGACGTGAACGGAGGCTGACTGAACCATCGTGAAAAGGCGCGGGGCTTCGGCTCCGCGCTTTTTTCTTCGCAGGAGGGCCGTTGGCGGAGGTGATCCAGTGATCCAATCTCAGGATGGCGTTCGGAGGAGGTCGTCGGCACTCGCCGGCCGGCTTTGCAAACTGTTAAATATGGACCAGGTTTGCCAACGCGACTCATTTGGCAGCCAGGCGGACGGACGAGCCAGGTGCGGATGACGCGCGGACTTGCCCCGAAGGCCCGTGAAGCGGGCTTTTCGCCGGCGTGCAATAACCCCCGGCATTCGTTGTTGTCACAGTCAGAGGAATCTGCATCAGGGACAATCAACGCACGCGCAGTGTTCGGCAGGGACGTAACAGGCTCGCCCCTCCTGCTGGGAGGCTCATGTCAGCCTTAAACGCAGCAAAGCAGAGGCGTCCGGCGCCTGTCCGAAGCGATGCCACGAGGCTTCGCCCCGTTGGCCGGCTTCGCAGAATCTCTGCGCTGCGTTCGAACGTTCCCCTTTCGGAGTGTGCTTTTCGCCATTGGAGAGTTCTACAGGCGCACCACCTAACTCTGACGGAGTGATCGACGATCACGGGGGTTCAGGGTAGCCGAAGGGAGGCGAAATGAAATCATCCCGCCCACTGTCCGTCGTTCCGACGGACCCATCGATGCGCGTCTTTTTCTTCTGCCGCTTTCTTGTTCTGGCGAGCCTCCTGTTTGCCGGTGGACTGGGCTCGCCGGCGCAGACTTTCTCCCGACGCATTCTCCTGACGTCGATCAGCCCCGACCGCGTGGCCCAGGGCACGGCGGGCACCTTCATCACGCTCCGGGGGTCGGGGTTTCGAAGCGGCGATCGCCTGGTCGTGCGCAATCCCGACGTCCAGGTACTGTCTTTCCAGGTGGTGTCGCCCAGCCTCGCCACCGCTGCCATCGCCGTACTTCAGAGTGCCGACACGGGCCCCGTGCGGCTCGACGTCTACGATCCGCGGACCGAAGCGGGCACGTTCGACACACCCACCCCGCCCCTTTACGTCTACGGGCGCCGGGGCCTGGCCGCGCCTCTCGGCATAAGGGATGCGGCCGTCGTCTTTCCGCAGCCAGGCACGCTCCTGGCGCCGGACCGTCCCATCTATCCGCGGGGACTTCTGGCGACGACCGGAACCGGCGTCGTGGTGGGACGCTTCCTCCTGGACGGCGTTCCTTTCGACCAGTTCGCCGTAACGGCCACCGGCGGCGAGCCCGTGGCGGTCAAAGGGCACGTGCCCATCCCGTTCACCTACCAGGGCACGCACGACCTCGTGCTGGAGATCCTGAGTCCCCAGCACTTCACATCGGGCGCCGTGAGGCTCATAGGAAGCACCGGCTCCAGGACTTCCCTCAAGCTCCTGGCGCCAGCACCCGGAGCGGCCTTTTCCCGTCCTCCCGTCTTCCGCTGGACGCTCGTGCCGGGCGCCATCGGGTACGAAGTCCTCTTCCGGCCCCTGGGGTCCGAAAACGTCCTGGCGGTCAGGCGGTTCGAGGTCGCCGGGGACGAATGGACGCCGTCCGCCTTCGACTGGGCGGTCCTGGGCGGAGGGCGCTACCGCTGGTCGGTGAGACCCGTGTTTCCCGGCCGGACACCCGGCACGCCCGCGCTCTGGCGCGACGTCGTCGTTCAGGTCGGCGCCGTGAAGATCGTTCCGCTCCCACCCGGCCCAGGGAGGGAACCCGGCACCCTGGTGCTCCGCTGGAAAGGCGGTCCACCCGGCACCGTCTACTACCTCGAGTTCTTCGGTCCGGACAGCTCCGCCAAGCCCCTTTTCACCGCGCTTACACCCAGACCCGAGTACGTCCTCGGGCCGCCCTTGCGGGGAAAGGTGGTCACCTACTCCGTCTACTCGCTGGACCTGGAAACGGGGGCGGTCCGGTTCGGCGACGGGGCGCGAGGGCGCCGGCTGCCGGCCGGGCAGAGCGGTCTCTACCCCTCCCGGGGAAGCATTCTATTCGCGGCGGACCCCGTCACCGTCACCGGAACATCGCCGGCCGACGGGGCGACGACGGCGGGCGCCAGGCCCGAGATCGCCGCCCGCTGGACGGGGACAGTCGATCCGGACACTGTTTCGCTGTTCATCG
>JBJKRE010000060.1:0-14674 GCA_046704825.1 Acidobacteriota bacterium | reverse complement strand
CGCTCGCCACGTCCCCGCTCACGGTGCCGGAGATGGTGTAGGTGGCCGGCGTCGTGCTCGCGGTCATGAACGCAAGGTCGTCACGGTCGTTGTAGTTGCCGCTGGTGCACGCGTTCGTGCCGGGGTCGGCGTTGTAGGTCATCTGCGCGCGGACCGCCTGCATGGCACCCGCAGTCCCGGACAGCGTAAAGGTCCAGGTGAAGGTGTGGTAGCCGCTTCCGGTGGCCTGCTGCGTGGAACCGACCTTGGTCCACGAGGGGCTGGACGCGTTCGTCGCGTAGAAGAAGGTCACGTAGTCCGCCGTGCTGTAGCAGTAGGTGTCCACCGACACCGTCACCTGCTGACCGGGGGCCAGGCAGCTCGTGCCGTCCGACGTGGCGATGGTGATCGCCTCGATGGATTCGTCGCTGTGACAGCTGCCGCTGTTGCCGTCGGCGCATCCGTCGATGGTGTTCGGCGCGTTGCTCTCACCGGTTGTACCGCGGCACTGCAGCAGGCTGGACGGCGCCGTCACGGACTTTCCGGCCGTGGTGGCGGCGGGGCAGTGGTAGGTGGAGCTGTAGGTTGCCGTCAGTGCGTTGCAGCCGCCTCCGCTGGAGGCCGTGGCCGTGAAGTTCACGCCGGACTTGTTGCCGCCGCTGATCGTCACGGTCTGGCTGGCCGGCGAGAACGTGTAGCCGCTCAGGCTAGGCGTCACCGTGTACGTGCCGTCCGCAAGCCCCGTGAAGCTGTAGGTCCCGGTCGATCCCGTGGTGGTCGTACCGGTGCCGGCGCCCGAGAGCGTCATGGTCACGCCGCTCGCCACGTCGCCGCTCACGGTGCCTGAGATACTGTAGGTGGCGGGAGGCGTCCCGCCGCCCGGCACAGCCGACTTGACGGAGGCCACCGGACCGAAGCAGGCGTCGTTGGAGCCCACGGCCTGCACGGAGTAGTAATAGGTGAGACCGGGCGCGACGACGGCGTCGGTGTAGCTGGTGCCGCTCACGGTGGCCATGATGGTCATGCCCGCGTTCGCGCTGAACTCGTTGCGCAGGACCTTGTAGGCGGACGCGTTGGACACGCTCGTCCACGAGAGGGCCACACTGCCCGATCCCGCCGTTGCGGTCAGCGTCGGCTGACCGATGCTCGGGCACGCGGAATAGCTGGTGTTGGTCACGCTGGTACAGGCGATGCCGTGGCGGTTGAAGGCCGCGTAGATGGCGGCGGCGTGTGGCGTGCCGTTGCTGAGGTTGCCGTCGTCGTCGTCCACCGCTCGGAAGGTCGTGAACCAGTTGCTGGTCCCGCACCCGTTGGCGCCCGAGAGGCTCGGGCAGCTGTAGGCGTCGCCCGACGTGGCGCGGGAGAGGAAAAAGAGCCTGTCGGCGATCATCCAGGACGTGGCCTGGTCGTACCCCTCGGCGGGGAGGTCGCGCGCGGCCAGATCCCAGCCCACCTCGGACATGATGTAAGACTCGCAGTGGCCCTCGTATCCGCAGGGACCGGGATAGCTGCTGCTTGTGGAGCAGTGGAACCCGGTGGAGCCGGAAAGCTGCGATGGCTTTGCGGGCGTCGTGGAGTAGGAGTGCTTGGTGTAGTCCGCGTCGCGGATGCCCGTGCAGTTGGTGCAGGGGTTGCCGTATCCCGAGCACTGCTGGCCGGGGATGAAGTTGACGCCGATGCACGACTCGTGGGTCGTGAGGATCGCGTTGATGTCGGCGTAGGACTCGCTGGAACCCACCGTGGAGGAGGGGCTGCCGTCGTTCGAGTCCAGACCGTGGCCGACCTCGTGCAGAAATACGGTCGGCAGTTCGCCCGTGTTGGAGCAACCGCCGCCGGACTTGAAGAAGTTGACACCCGACCCGTCCCAGTAGGCGTTACAGGTCTGGTTGAGGTTGACCTTGTCCGTGAGCTGGCCCTTAAGCCAGTTGTTGGAAGGCAGCCACCCGAGGGCCTTCTCCTTCCAGGCCGTCAGGTGGTAGTAGGTGGTCCGGGCGGCGTGCGTGTTGCCCGATCCGCCCACGCCGGGGGTGGTGCAGTCCGTGCCCGACGACGTCGAGAAGGCCAGGTCGCCTGGGGAGCTGGACGTGCTGAGCGAGGACGACCCGCAGGAATCGGATACCTTGACGTACTTGCCCGTCAGGCTGGCGGTCGCCGTGCCCCCGCTGTACGTGTAGTTGCCGCCCGCGTCGGCTGTCTTGGTGCCGCTGTTGGACACGTTGATGTAGTGCATGGGACGCACTACTTCGGGGTCCGCGTTGGAGTTCTGGTAGACGCCTCCCGTCACGGAGCCGTATTCGTTGGCATCCCTGAAGGCGAGTATCTCGCCGGTGTGGGCGTCGATCTTGGCGGTCCAGGTACCCAGGACGCCCGGGCGGCGGAAGGCCACCGTGTAGACCAGCTTGTAGTCGACGCCGTGTCCGGGAGCGGCCATGTAGAGGCCGGAATCGCCCTGTGGGGCGACGGGGAGTATGCTGAGCGACCCGGGGTTGACCCAGACGTCGTTGGGCCCGACTCCCCTTATGTAGCCGGCCAGGATCTGGCGGGCCGTCTCGGAGTCAATGGTCGGAATGGGGTCCACGTCGATGTTGCCCAGGAACTCTCCCCCGAACTGAATGAGGTTACCGTTGTTGATCCGGAACACGATGTAGGCGTTCTCCACGGGAATGCCGTGGAAAGTCCGACGGAACTGGACGTACCAGAGGTAGCCGCCGTATTCGCCGGTACCACCGTCGGTCACTTTGAGGTCCCTCACGTCCACCCCGAAGAGTTCGGGATAGCTCCGGATGAAATCCTTGGCGATCCGGACCAGCGTGTGGCGGTTCACCTGCCCGCCGGGCCCGAGGTCGGCGCGGATCTCCGACTTCTGGAGCGTGTTGCCGCGCCCGGGTATCCACGGGATGCCCTGCCCTTCGATGAGCGCCGGAATCCCCGTCCTGCGGTCGATCTCGCAGCGCCACTTCATCCCGTTTTCCGTGAGGAAGCGATCCCACCCTTCGTAGGTCTGACGCATGGCCGGGTCCGCCGTCGCGCGCATTTGGCTCCTGAGCGCGTTCGCGTCCACGATTGACGCATGGACCTGGAGACTGCCGGAAGCGGTCACCAGGTCATCGAGCGTGTTCCGGGCCCGTTTGGCCACCTGCGCCGGTGTGCACACGGCCAGCAGGAGAGCGGACACGACCAGCACAAAGAATACACTGATACGACGTTGCTTCACCTTGCATCCTCCCTTGAATGAATTCTGTCTTTTCCCCAAAAAATGGCAAAACTCCCCGGAGAAGAAACGGAGCAAGCACCGTGCCATAAAGGCCCCATCTTCGTATCTCACTGGAATATATAGAGATAACGACACAGCCCAGAACCACCTCAGTGAGAACCTAGTATCCACACTCAGGCTCATCCATCCTGTGTCATATAAGGACTGACATGCTTCTTATGGCAATTGTTGATCGGGAACATAATTCACAGTGCCCGTGGGAACGCCGTATACACCCCTGGGGCACCGGGTGGCCGATTCTCTCGACGAATTCCCGTTGCCCCCCGCACGGTGAGCGGGTACCATGGGGCCTCGGAATGGAGCGCTGGAAGCCCTCGGAGCTTCAGGACCCACTTGAAGGGGAGGTGCAGGATGGCAGGACGGCAACCTGACAGAAACCTCGCGATCCTCGTGCTTTCGGGAGACATGGAAAAGGGGCTCGCGGCGTGCAACCTGGCCCTCGCCGGCGCCGCTTCGGGCGGGCGGGTGACGCTCTTCTTCAGCTTCTGGGGCCTCAACCTGCTCAAACGTCCCGGTCGGACCGCACGAGGCGCTCTCCTATCGAAGCTTTTCGGCTGGATCAACCGCGACAACGCCGACGTCCAGAGACTGGGACGGTTCAACATGTGGGGTCTGGGCCGATTGTCCATGGAGCGGCTGATGCGTCGGAACGGCGTGGCATCCTTCCGGCAGAGCCTGTCCTCGGCGCACGGCCTGGGTGTACGCGTAGTGGCCTGTTCGACCACGCTCGAACTGATGGGTCTCGAGCGGTCCTCTCTCATCGAAGAAGTGGATGAGATCGCCGGCGCCATGACCTTCCTCGAAGAATCGGCAGACGGGCGGGCGCTCTGCATCTCGTGAGGGATCTTCTATACCCGGGCAGCCGAGAGTGCCTGGAGGCGTATCCCGAAGAGGTGGGGTTCATGGATTCCGAGCCCATCGCTTTTGGGGCGCCTTAGGCTATACTGATCGCTATGTACGAGGCCTTCTACGACCATCACGTCCACAGCGCATTCTCGTGGGACTGCGAGTCCTCCCTCGAATCCCTCGTGGCGTCCGCGCGCAAAGTGGGGGTGGGCGGATTCGTCCTGACGGACCACGTGGAGTTCGACCCCTCCGACCCCGGCTTCGGGGCCTACGACTACGACGCGGCCCGCGAGGCCTGGGAGGAAATCCAGGCCGTCACGCCCGACCTGAAGATCCGCTTCGGCGCGGAGGTCACCCACCAGGAGCGCTACGCATCGGAGACGGCGGACTTCCTCCACCGCCGGCGCTACCACTGGGTCATCGGCTCCACACACTACGTGGGCCGGGAAGAGATCTCCTCCTATATCGCGAGGATGGAGGCCGAGGACGAACCCCTGGAAGACTGCCTGGACGGCTATTTCTCAAACTGTCTGAGGGCGGTGGAGAGCAACCTGTACGACTGCCTGGGACACCTCGACTTCCCAAAGCGCTACTCCAGGCGCGGGCCCGATCTAACCGGCGAGTTCTGGCTGCAGCACTACGGCCCCCACGTCATGGACATCCTGACCGCCTGCCTGGATTGCGGAGTCTTCCTGGAAGTCAACACGGGGACCTTCCGCGTCGGCTTCAACGAGCCCTATCCGGGCTGGGCCATCCTGGACAAGTACAGAATGCTGGGGGGGAGCGAGGTCGTCCTCTCTTCCGACGCCCACCGGCCCGAAGATGTGGGCACGGCCTACGGCGCCGTCATCAAGGAACTCACCCGCCGCGGCCTCTCCGTCCGCAACGGCGTCGCTTGACCCGCGAGACGCGGGTCGAGTGATCGAGTGATCGCGCCCGGTGGCGCCGTGAGTTCGTGAGTAGGGTTTAGGTGAGTCCGGTGAAGACGGCATTGGTCCGACCTTCGTAGGAACCGAAACATAGCGGTCGGCGACCTTCGAGGGCCCGTCCCTAGCCGTCTCATCTTTTTCTTCGGCTTTAGCCCTTAGCCTTTGAGAGACAGCCCTTTCCTCAGTTCACTGTCGTCCTTCAAATTCGAAATCCCACATCACCAATTCCAAAATCACATATTTCTCACCGCCTCACCGCCTCACCGCCTCACCGCCTCACTGTGGGAACCAAAGCGCCGCAGACCTCTGTGCCCTCTGTGTACTCTGTGGTTCAAATCGGGCCACACCAGGGCAAGGCATCACAGGAACTTGAAGGCGATGAGGATGGCGACGGCGATGCCCATCAGACTCTCGCCGGCGATGATGCCCGACGCGACGGGGATCGTGTAGTCCTCCGCGAATTTGGGCGAACGCTTTTCGGCGATCCACGCGAAGAGCGCACCGAGGAACATGCTCACCGAATTGAAGGCCGGGATGACCAGCGCGATGCCCATGCCCGTGGGCGACGGCAGGAACCTACGGCTGGACGGCCACTTCTTCTCGGCCACCGTGATCACGATGCCGATGAGGCCGCCGACGAGGAGCGCCCAGCGCGCAGAGACCGGCAGGGCCGTAATGCCGCGGGACAGCAGCATGGCCACGCCCGCCCAGACCTGCGCAGCGGGTGCGGGGAGCCGGGCCGTACCGATGACGCTAGGGTTTGGGATGAGTAGGTTGTAGACGGGCACGCAGATGAGCGCGCCGAACACCGCGCCGACGATCATGACCGCGAACTGCTTGCGCGGGCTTGCCCCCACGTTGTACCCGCACCGAAGGGCCTGCAGGAGGTCGCCCGAGGAGGTCGCGGCCCCGCCCGTCACGTTCGCTGTCATCAGGTTGGTGACCATGTTGCCCGGCGCGATGGCGCCGTACATGAGCTGAGTGATCTTGCCCATGGCCCCCACGGGCGTGATGTCGGTCTCGCCCGTGGCCCGGCAGGACACGATGGCCAGGAAGAACGACATGATGACCGCCAGGACAGCCATCCACCAATGAATGCCGAAAAATTCGATCTGGAGGACGACGGCACCCGCACCCACGAGCAGCACCCCCAGGCCGAACCACGAGCCGGGCACCTCCACCTGCCCCAGCGGATCTGCGCTGGACGCATCCTCCTCCTTCTTTTTCGGCATGAACATGCCCGCCAGCCCCGACAGGGCCCTCAGGATGGTCTTCCACTGGTAGAAAAAGGACAGCAGGCCGGCGGTGACCATCATGGCCACGCCCGGCCACATCAGCCAGTGGACCATGTTGCGGTACCCGCCGTAGTTCTGCCGGCGGGACTGGCCCGCCTCGAAGCCGAACAGACCATCGCCGGCCCCCTGCGCCACCGCGAGGCTCGCGTCCCACTTCCTGGCGTCCAGCAGTTCGGCCGACAGGTGCCCTCTGACGACGGCGAAGCGGACCACCCCGTGGAGTGGATTGGGCGTGCCGTCGGGTTCCGTCGGGCCGTTGAGAGCCGCCAGCACGGCCCCCTCGTCCTTGAATAGGGTCACGCGGTCGAAGGTGAGGGCGACGGTCTCGGAAGTGAGTTCGCTGCGGGGACCGTGCGCACGGCCAACCGTAAAGGCGAGGGACGTGCCGGCGGGCACGCTGAAGGGGAACCGGAGCGCGCGCCCCGCGGACCCCGGCGCGAAGCCCAGAGCCGGGCGGCGCGTGGCCGGCGAAACCATGAGCGTGGTCGTGGACGCGAGGGTTTCCGCCGTCCTGGCCAGGAGGTGGTTCTGCGCCTTGTCCACTTCGAAGGTCACCACGCCTGCAAATGGATTGGGCGTACCGTCCCTGAGGGCCGGGGCGTTGAGCGCCTTCACGAGGGCCGAACGGCTGGGGTACGTCGTGGTTTCAGGCCAGGTCCGGGCGAGCATGCGCGGGGCCTTCCCCGCCTCCTCCACCTGAAACGCCAGCGTCTGACCGGCCTCGACCGTGAGGGGAAAATAGAGTTCTTCCCGGGAGTAGAGCTCGGCGGCGGCGCCGAATCCCTCCGCGGCCCGGATCACCGGAGCCGGGTGCTCGATGTCTCCCCTCTGGATCAGCACCGGGCCGAGCACGCCGTATCCGAGCAGGGCGGCGAAGAGCAGGCTGATCCCCACCCGGATGCCCATGATGGCTCCGGCGCCCACCATGATGAGGCTGCCCTCAAAAGAGATGGTGAGACGCGAGAGGGGCATCCCGAGGACAGACCAGGATGACGGGACGAAGGTGGCTGGAATGCTCGGCAGCAGCCTCTTCCACTGCCACGTGCCCCAGCTCTTTACGACGTGCCCGTGCACGAACCTAGGGAAGCCGATCACGCCGTCGCGGCACCAGGCCACGGCCAGCCCCAGCCCCATCGCCCCGAAGAGGGCCCGCGCCTTCTTGATCGCCTCCGCCCCCGTCTCGTGAATCCCCTTGAGGACCTCGGCCGTAGCCGTTCCCGTGGGGAACCGCAGGTTCTCCACGTTGATCATCTGCCTCTTCATGGGGATTGCCATGAAGATGCCCAGAAGGAGGATCGTCATGATCCAGAGCATGAGCTTCCACGGGGCGAGCGTCATGCCGGACACCATCATGAGGGCGGGAATGGCCGAAACGAGGCCCGCGGACGACGTGTCCGCGCAGGCCGCCGCCATGGTCTGAAGGCTGTTGTTCTCGAGGATCGTGAGGTCTCGTTTGAACAGGAAAGGAAGAACCGTGCGCACCACCTTGAAGACCGCGAAGGCCATGATGGCGGCCGTGATCGTTACACCGAGGCCCCAGCCCGTCTTGAACCCTACATAGAGGTTGGACAGGGACAGGATGGCCCCGATGAAAAGCCCCAGGACCATGGTCCGTACGGTGACTTCCGGCTCCTTCCCTCCCATGTAGGTGTTCTGAAGCCATTCCCTGTCGCGCGCTTCCACGTCCCGTTCTTCGGTGGTCTTCCCTGGCTTTTCGCTCATGCCGCCTCCCCTCCTCCAGCGTGAAAAGGAAAGGGTAACCTGAAACACGCCGCCGTCCAAGCCCGATCCCTTCGCGAGCCGGATTCGTGCGATCAGCGGAATGTCTTTTGAACCACAGAGCCCACAGAGGTCTGCGGCGCTTGGTTTGAACAGGGAGGACGGGAGGAAGGGAGGAGAAACAATGTGTGATTTGGGAATTGGGATTTGGGATTTTGGATTTGAAGGACGACAGTGAACTAAGGAAAGGGCTGTCTCCCAAAGGCTAAGGGCTAAGGCCGAAAGGCTAAAGTAGATACGGCGGGGGACGGACCTTCGAAGGTCGCCGACCGCTCTGTTTCGGTCTCTTCGAAGGACGGACGATCGTCGTCTTCACCTCTGACCTTTTCCCTTTAACCTTTCCCTGCGCCGCCAGGCGCAATCACTTGATCACTCGACCACTTGATATCACATGTGCATCTTGACGACGTTGACGACGCCGGCGATGACCATCTGAGCGGAAATAACTGTGAGGATCAGGCCCATGAGACGGGTCACCACCTTGATGACGCCTTGGCCCATGCGCGCCACCAGCTTCTCGCCGGAAATGAAGCAGACGTAAGTGACCGCGCACATGAACGCGAATACCGCGACCACAACGCCGTTGTACAGGTAGCCCGAATGGGCACCCGCGAAGTTCATGGCCGTGGAGATGGTGCCCGGGCCCGCCAGGATGGGCAGCGCGAGCGGCGTGATGGCGACGTCCTCCGCAGCCCCTCCACTTTCCCCCGATTCTCCGGCCGGCGGGTGGTGCATGGCCGATTCACGGCCGTGGAGAAGCTGGTAGCCGACCAGGAAAACGAGAATGCCACCCGCGATCTGGAAGGCCGGCAGCGTGATGCCGAAGAGCTTGAAAATGAACCCGCCGCCTATGGTGAACAACGCCACGATGAAGAAGGCCATGACCACTGACTTCAGGGCCACGCGCCGCCTGGCCTTTTCGTCGAGTCCCGTGACGAGCCCCAGGTAAATGGGCGTGTTCCCGATGGGGTTCATGATGGCGAAGAACCCCATGACAACGGTCGAGGCGAAGAGAATCATGTCTTTCATCGTCGGGCTCCCATGTCGGCTTTATGATTATAGCATCGCCCGCAAGCGCCGGCGCGCAGGGGCGGAGTCCATTAGAGATCGTCAGGCGGTGCCCCTCAGGTACGCCCGGCGCCTCGGCTCCGGAAAGCGTTCGACGGCGTAGCGCAGCATGGTCCGGGGCATGCTCCGGTAGTGCTCCAGCAGGAAGGCCTCCTCGGCCGGCCTGTGGCGCTTACCCACTTCTCTGAGCATCCACCCGGTGGCTTTGTGGATGAGGGCCTCGCCGTCTTGGAGCAGTATCCGTGCAATGTGAAGCGTTTCCTCGAACTCGCCCCGCTTGATGTAGTGTAAGGTCGACACGATGGCGATACGGCGCTCCCACAGGCGTTTCGACGCGGCCAGCCTGAGCAGGGGCGACCTGTCCCGGTCGGCCAGGTAGGCCCCCACGATGTGCTCCGCCGAACCGTCCACGAGGTCCCAGTTGTCGACTCTTTCCAGATGGCTCATGTACATACGGTAGATGCCCCGCTTTCCCGGGTCGTCCGCTCGTTGGAACGCCCGCACCATGAGCATCAGTGCCAGTGACCGGTCTTCGTGGACCTCCGAACACAGCAATTCCGCAGACGTTTCCGGCGGAACCTCGCCCAGGGATTTCGCCAGGCCGCGCAGCCTCGGAACCGTGATCCCAAGGAACACGTCGCCTTCCGCGTACTCGCCCGGCCCTGTCTTGAAGTAGCGCTGCAGAACCCGGGCGCGCTCCCCGTCCGCCATCTGCCGCAACCTGACCCGTATGGCATCGGCGGCGGCCGTCGCCTGGTGCGTCATCCCTCCCCCGTCACTTCTTCCCGGCGGTAATACAGAACCTCGCCGTGCGGGCCTTCGGATCGACTGGCCGGTGAACCACGGGGTAGGGGTCGACCGACAGGAGTCTGATTTCAAGCCCGTGGACGACGCCGCTCTCAGGCCCGTCCGCCGTGTTCAGTTCGAGGCTTGCGGCGCTCCCGCCCGGCGCCGTCACCATGACCGAGATCCTCGCGTTTCCCGCCCTGACGCACATGGCGCCCTTCGGGCACCGCGAGTCTTCCACCACCCTGTCGAAGCAGAGAGTCGTCCCCTGCGGTTCGACTGCCGCGCACCGTCCGACCTTCAGTTCGAAGACTTCGCCGACTTTCACACGCCGCAGCTCGCCCGATCGCGATACGAGGGCCATCGAAAGCAGAGCCAGCGCCACAATTCCGGTTCCTTTCACGGCCGATATCCTCCCCCGATCCGACGATGCGTTTGAGGGATTGTAGCACAGCCGCAGACAGTATTCTCACTTTCATTTGACGGGCGGGCGAAAAGGCTTGACCATCTGCGGGCTTGCCGCATACTATTTCATTTACCACACCGGGGATAGCAGGGGGCATCAAAAGTCGGAGTCGAAGAGAGCGGCAAGAGCACCGATTTACGCGAGCCGTGGGACTCAGTATCGGAGCGGGAATCGCTCTCGAACTTGCGCGGGTGCAGTTGCAGAAGGAGGAGAGGGAATGAGGGAGAGTAAGAGTTTTTGGGTTGTAGTCCTGGCGGCGCTGCTTGCGCTCGGGACGTGGGCGGCTGCGCCCCATGCGCCGGCAAATCGTGCCGGGCTGACGAAGGCCGCCCGGCACCAGGCCCTCGCCGCCCGCCACGGCGAGCACACCAGAGCGAGGGCCAGGACCAAGCAGGCGCTGACCAAGGTACCCGACACGCATCCTGCGCCGGGTGCCCGCGCCCACGCGTGGAAGAATGCAAAGAAGAGCGCCCTTGTTGCCGCTGCACCTCTTGCGCTCGTCGTGACCAACACGAACGACGACGGCCCGGGATCGCTTCGGGCGGCGGTCGGCCAGGCCAACGGGCACCCAGGTTCGACGATCACCTTCAGCCTGCCCTACCCCGCCACGATCACGCTCACCAGCGGTGAACTTGACCTCGAGAGCGACGTGACAATCACCGGGCCCGGCGCTGACAAGCTTTCCATCAGCGGGGACGGCGAAACCTTCATCTTTTATATCGGCGAAGCGACCGCCACCATAAGCGGGGTCACGATTACCGACGGCTACTCCTACGACGACGGGGGCGGCGTCTACAACGACGGAATTCTTCTCCTCAGGAACTCCCAGGTTTCAGGCTGCTACAGCGAAGGCCACGGCGGCGGCATCGTAAACTATTATCAGCTCACGCTGGAGAACTGCAGCATTTCCCACAACGAGTCGTACGACTACGGCGGAGGCCTGGAAGACTACGGCTACTCGGTCGTACTCGTCAACACCAGCTTTCTCGAAAACGATTCCTGGGACGACGGGGGCGGTATGTCGCTCGACGGCGACTACTGCAGCATGACCAACGTGACCATTTCGGACAACCATTCCGACTACAACGGCGGGGGCGTGTGGGGGAACAACGAAGGCGCACTGTACGAGTTGCTCAACACCGTGATCGCCTACAACGAAGCCAACGAAGACGGGCAGGACTGGCACGGCTTCTTCTACTCCTACGGCCACAACCTCATCGATCACACCGACGATATCGATTACATCGACGGCCCTGCCACAGGCGACATCTACGACGTGGAGGCCGTCCTGTCCTACCCGCCGGCACCCAATGGCGGCTCCACATTGAACGAGATCCCGTTGGCCGGCAGCCCCCTTATCGACGCGGGTGACGACTCGGTCCTGGCGCCGCCGGTCAGCCTTCTGTACGACCAGCGAGGCCCTGGCTTCCCGCGCAAGATCGGTGCCCACGTGGAGATAGGGGCCATCGAGTCGGAAGCCACGCTCGGCTTCTACGACGACTACGACCAGTCGGCGGTATGCGTGGGCCTGAGCACGGGCAACTTCACGTGGATCGCCCTCAGTGGTTTTGAGGAGTATTCGCTTTTCTCCGGCACCCTCAACGTCTACAACGGCGGGACCATGTTCTGGAGTCAGCCCGGCGCATCCCAGTACGTGTACATCTACTACGACCCCAACAACCACATGGCCTGGGGCTACCTGTACGACTACACCACGGGCCTCTATTCGAGCCTCTACGACTCAAACACCCTGGACGACCCGCCCGTCTGCGCGCTCATCCTGGGCGGCGGACCCGAGAGCTGAGCGGCGGAGCATATTGGAGTAATCAGAGCGCGGGGCTTCGGTCCCGCGCTTTTTTTTGCGCCCGACCGTCTTCGGGAATAAGTGTCACAGGGGCGGAGTTTCAGCTTCGGAACGAACGTACCAAAGGGTAGAGCGGCCAACAGCGAAACGAACGCAGCAGCAAGGGTAGAGAGGCTAAATCCGTCGGCCCCGCAGGGCGTCGACCTCATTTAACCTCCATGTCGCACATCAAGGGTTTGCAGTCGGATCACCAGGTGATTGATCCGCCGCGGACAGAGGAACCTGCACCTCGGGGCGAGGGTCCATCCGCAGCGGGAAAAGGAGGTAGAGGATGAAGCGGCTAAAAGTGTTCGTTGTACTGGCAACGCTGGCGGTGTTCGCCACGGCCGTCTGGGCGGGCGACACCACCCTCCACAAGGTCAAGGTGGCGGCGGGTACGTTCGCATCCCGCGACGTGCAGAGCGCCTTCGGCACGCCGGCCAACCGGCAGGGTGCGCTCACCCGGACGGAGGCGCTGGCGCGCGCGAAAAAGACCCACCCCGCACGTGGATCCAAGGCCGTTCTGTGGAAGAAATCGGCGACCTTGCTGTCTCCCGGGACGGGCCTTTCGCTCACGGTCACCAACACCAACGACAGCGGCCCCGGTTCCCTCAGGGACGCCATAGACCAGGCAAACGGAACATCGGGGTCCACCATCACATTCAACCTTTCGTACCCTGCCACCATCACGCTCAACTGTCCGCTCTTCGTCGAGAGCGACATGACGATCCAGGGCCCCGGCGCGGACAAGCTCACCGTGAGCGGCGACTGCGAAAACCAGGTCTTCAACGTGGGCGAAGCCTGCGCGACCATCAGCGGCCTCACGGTCGCCGACGGGTACTCGGAGGGTCAGGGCGGAGGCATATCCAACTGCGGCATCCTTACCCTCAAGGGCTGCCAGGTAAGCGGGTGTTACGCCTCCTGCAGCGGAGGCGGAATCGTCAGCTACTACAAGCTCATCATTATGGACAGCAGCATCACGTGCAACGGGACGGACGAGTCGGGAGGCGGCATCGAGGACTACGGCTGTTCGCTGCACCTGATCAACAGCACGGTCAGCAACAACACGGCCTGCGGAGACGGCGGCGGAATCAGCCTCGACGACCTGTTCGCCGGCTTTACCAACGTGACCGTAGCGGGCAACTACAGCGGCGGCCTCGGCGGCGGTGTCTACGGCGACGGCGACGAATCGTGCTACACCCTCCTCAACACCATCCTGGCCTACAACTGCGCCTACTGCTACGGGCAGGACTGGTTCGGGTATTTCGATTCGGAGGGCCACAACCTCGTCGATTTTGCCTACGACATTTTCGATATATACGGCCCCGCCACGGACGACATCTACAACGTGAACGCCATGATCGCTCCGCCAGCTCCCAATGGCGGGCCGACCATGACCGACGCCCTCCTGCTCGGAAGTCCGGCCTACGATGCCGGCGACGACTCGGTCCTGGGCGATCCGCTCGACCTGACCACCGACCAGCGCGGGACCGGATTCCCACGCAAGGTCGGTGCTCACGTGGATATTGGGGCTTTCGAGTCGGGGCTGTTCGTCGGTTTCGTGGACGACACTCCGACGTCTGAAGCCTGCGTAAACGCGGCGACGGGGGCATTTAACTGGCAGGTCGTGGGCGGCCCGAGCTTCTGCGGCAGTCTGAACGTCTACAACGGCGGCACCATGTTCTGGAGCAAGCCCGGCGCGTCGCAGTACGTTTACATCTACTACGACCCCAACGGGCACACGGCCTGGGGGTACCTGTACGACTACACGACGGGGCTGTACTCAAGTCTCTTCGACTCCAATACCCTGAACGACGAGACGGGTTGCGCGTTCCTCCAGGAAGGCCCGCCCGTGGGTTGAGCGCTCGCGGAATAACTTGAGCGGTAACGGGCGCGGGGCTTAAGCCCCGCGCCTTCTTCATTTAAAGCCTGACGAACAGGAATTTTCGTTATGTCTGCCCAGTTTTTTGAGCAAAAGAGGGCTTCTGAGGGTAGAGGTCCAAGGACGGGTTGAAATGACCGCTATCACGAACGCCGGGTGGACTCCAGGGCTTGGATCACGGCCCGTTGCCGTCATTGACGACCGATTCGCCTGTGTTCCCGCGGAATCAGGGGCTGTCTGGTTGCGGTCGCAGAGGAAGAGACCCGGGCTGCCGACAAGTGGACGGGGCATCCCATCAGGAAGGAGCAGGAGATGAAGAGAGCAAGGAACCTCATCGGCGCAATCGCGGCGGCGGCGCTGGTGTCGCTCGGCGCCTGGGCGGCCGCGCCGGCCGCCGCGATCCCCCTGTCCAGTCAAAACGGACACGGAAGGATCGGTGTCAAGAGAATCCCTGACAGCGCAGCGGCCGCCCCGCGATCTCGGGTGCCATCGCCGGCCTACCAGACCGCCGAGGCTACTGCACCGCA
>JBJKRE010000059.1:0-8909 GCA_046704825.1 Acidobacteriota bacterium | reverse complement strand
GCCTACTTCGAACGCCTGGCCGCCCGAAGGGTGCCCATGAGGCGGGCCATCTGCCTGTCCTTCGCCGAGGACGACGTGCTCAAGGCGCGCGAGGAGAGGCGGGCCGCCGCCATCGGGCGGGGGGCGGGCCTCGAAGAGGTGAAGCCGGCCGCCGAGCGGGTCGCTTGCTACCTCCGCGACAGGGCCGCCGCCCTCCGGGCCTTCGCGGCGGACCCTGACCGCAGCGAGGCCATGCCGCTGCTGGCCCGTTTCACCCAGAAGGCCGCCGGCGAACTCGAGGTGCTCCTCGAGCGCCCCGGCGATTCCCAGGCACGGCTCGAGTCGGTCCTCGCGCCGCTGGACGGGGAACTGACCCGCATCGCCCTCCTGGAGAGCCCGCCGAACCTCGTAGACGACTGGAACCGGGAATCACTCGAGCGGCTGGGAGAGCTTGCCCGCACCATGGACAAGCGCACGCTCGATCAGACGGTGGAACGCCTCTCGCGCCAGCGGGCGCTGGCTCACTGGGCCCTGCCCCGCCTCTCCATCCTGTACATGGAGGACTGACGTGGGCCGCCGGGTTCTGCTGATCTCGTCCCTGTGCCCCGTGCCCGCCGACGTTGCGGGCATTCTCCAAAGCCTGGGCGTCACAGCCATCTGGGAGGTGACGCCCGCGAGCTGGAGAGCCTACTTCGACGAAGTCCCCGAAGGGATCGACGCTGCGCTGGCCGCCGCCGGCATCCCCGCAGAAATCGCATGGACCGTGGAAGAGGACGTGGACTGGGCCGCCCGGTACCAGGCGTCCCTCAAGCCGCTGGCTATGGGCCGCAGATTTGCCGTCCTGCCCGCCCCCGACCGCACCAATCCCTGGCCCGGCCGCTTGCCGCTCAAGCTCTTCCCCGGCATGGCCTTCGGAACCGGCGAGCACTACACGACATCCTCGAGTCTGGCCGCCATGGAGGCCATGACCCCGTTTCCAGATTCGGTGCTCGACGTCGGCTGCGGGAGCGGGATCCTCTCCGCCGCGGCGCGGCTCCTCGGCGCCTCCCGGGTGGTCGGCTGCGACGTGGACGGCGACGCGTGCCGCGTGGCTGTGCGGACCGCAGAGTTGAACGGCACGCCGTACCACGTCCTCCACGGAAGCGCCTCCGCCGTCCGCGGCCGATTCGGGCTCGTCCTCGCCAACATCCTCGCCGAGATCCTCGTTGAGATCATGCCGGATCTCGCCGCGCGGGTCGACGCGGAAGGAGTCCTCGTGTGCAGCGGCGTGACGTGCGAAAAGGGCGACGCGGTGCGGACCGCCGCGGGCGCCTTCGGATTCAGAACGGCGAGACGAAGGACCGACGGGGAGTGGTGGACGTTCGTTTTCCACCGGACCCGCTGACCGCTCGTGCGGCATCCCCGTTCCAGCTATAAAGCTCTTACCTGTACGTTATTCAGCATTGTTTTTATTAGCTGTTTTTATGGAGTGCCCAATCGCTGTGCAACCTGCACAATCCCCTCTTATTTCTTGGAGTTAACGAAAATTTCACAGGGTTTTCCAGAGACTTTTCCACAGGTTTCGTGGAAATTCGGAGGGCCGCAAACCTTTTACACACAAGCATTACACAAGTCCGATACATAATATTCCTACCCCAGGGAAAAGCATGATTTCCAAGGAGCTTTTCAGCCGGCCCGCCCGGTTTTTTGTGAACGCGGACCGAGCCACCTTGACACACAGAGGGCAGCATTATACCTTCAGAGTGTTGCAGGGGGCGCGGTCAAGAAAACCGCTGAGATGTGCGTGCCGGGTTTCCAACGGCTCTCCGCACAGTCCCTAGGAACCTGATCCAGGTCATGCTGGCGGAGGGATTGCAACGTCGTCCGTCCCCCCAAACCAGATGATCCCCCGATCCCGCCGGGTGCGCCCCCCAGCCCGGCCCTGGAGGAACACCGCCATGTCCGACAAAGAATTCACGACCGGAAGCCGGCCGGGCCGGCCCGTTCCGGGCAGCGTCAAAATATACCGGACGGGTTCGCGCGACGGCGTCCGCGTCCCCTTCCGCGAGATCCCTCTGAGCCCCACGACCGGACGGTTCGGCAACGCCCCAAACCAACCCGTGCGGCTCTACGACACCTCCGGCCCCTACACCGACCCGCAGGCCCGGATCGACATCCGGCGGGGCCTTCCGGCGCTGAGGAGGCGGTGGATCGAAGAACGCGGCGACGTCGAGGCCTACGAGGGGCGCGAGGTCAAGCCCGTAGACGACGGCCGCCCGGAAGACGCGCCGCCCGTGCAGGTCTTCCCGGCCCCCAGGCCCAGCCCCTTTCGCGCCGCGTCCGGCGCGAACGTCACCCAGATGCACTACGCCCGGCGCGGCGTCGTCACACCGGAGATGGAGTTCGCCGCGATCCGCGAGGGGCTCGAGCCCGGGTTCGTGCGCAAGGAGATCGCCGAAGGCCGCGCCATCCTGCCCGCCAACGTGAACCACCCCGAGTGCGAACCCATGATCATCGGCCGCAACGCCCTGGTCAAGATCAACGCCAACATCGGCAACTCAGCCGTGGCCTCGTCCATCGACGAGGAGGTAGAGAAGATGGTCTGGGCCATTCGGTGGGGCGCCGACACGGTGATGGACCTCTCCACGGGCGACGACATCCACACCACGCGCGAGTGGATCCTGCGTAACGCCCCGGTGCCCATCGGCACGGTCCCCATCTACCAGGCCCTCGAAAAGGTCGCTGGGCGCCCCGAGGCGCTCACCTGGGAGATCTTCCGGGACACGCTCATCGAGCAGGCCGAACAGGGCGTGGACTACTTCACCATCCACGCGGGCGTCCTGCTGCGCTACATCCCGCTGACGGCAAAACGCGTGACTGGCATCGTCAGCCGGGGCGGGTCCATCCTGGCCGCCTGGTGCCTGGCGCACCACGAGGAGAATTTCCTCTACACCCACTTCGAGGACATCTGCGAAATCATGAAGACCTACGACGTGGCTTTCTCCCTCGGAGACGGCCTGCGGCCCGGATCCCTGGCGGACGCCAACGACGAAGCCCAGTTCGCCGAACTGGACACCCTGGGGGAGCTCACGCAGGTGGCCTGGAAGCACGACGTGCAGGTCATGATCGAGGGTCCGGGACACGTGCCCATGCACAAGATCAAGGAGAACATGGACCGTCAGCTGGCCGTCTGCCACGAGGCGCCCTTCTACACGCTGGGCCCCCTCACCACGGACGTGGCGCCCGGCTACGACCACATCACATCCGCCATCGGCGCCGCCATGATCGGCTGGATGGGCACCGCCATGCTGTGCTACGTCACTCCCAAGGAGCACCTGGGCCTGCCGAACCGCGACGACGTAAGGGCCGGCGTGGTCACCTACAAGATCGCCGCCCACGCCGCCGACCTCGCCAAGGGGCACCCCGGCGCACGCGCCTGGGACGACGCCCTGTCCAAAGCGCGCTTCGAGTTCCGGTGGGAGGACCAGTTCAACCTCGCCATGGACCCCGAGCTGGCCAGGGAGTTCCACGACGAGACCCTGCCCGCCGAGCCGGCCAAAACCGCCCACTTCTGCTCCATGTGCGGGCCCAAGTTCTGCTCCATGAAAATCACCCAGGACGTGCGCGAATACGCCGAGAAGAAGGGCCTCACGACAGAGGAGGCCATCCGCACCGGCATGGAGGAGAAGTCCCACGAGTTCGTCGAGACCGGATCGCAACTGTATGGGGAGAAAGTGATCAAGTGATCGAGTGATCCAGTGATCAAGTGATCAAGGCGGGGGACGGCCTTCGAAGGCCCGTCCCCCGCCGTCTTGTTTTTATTAGCCTTTAGCCCTTCGGCTTTAGCCCTTAGCTCTTGGGAGACAAATACCTCCACTTTCACTTCCGATTTCCGCCTTCCCAACCCCCTCCTTCTTGCCCCGGGAGCCCCCGGCGCGGTAATCTTTTGACATAGACGGGGTGATCCGTGCTCAAGGACGTTCTCGCGCACTTTCCGCCGGAGGGCATCAAGATCCTGCTGGTCCTCTTCCTGTCCTTCCTCATCGGGCTGGAGCGAGAAGAGAAAAAGGCGGGTTCCGGGTACTACTACTTCGGCGGCGTGCGCACGTTCCCGCTCATCGGTCTGCTGGGCTACGCCATGGCCCTCATCTCGGGCAAGCAGCTCCTGCCGCTCGCCGTGGGCTTCGTCGTCGTGGGCGCCTTCCTCCTCGTCTCGTACATGCACAAGCTGAAGACGACCCAGGAGGCGGGCGTCACCACCGAAATCACGGGGCTGGGCACCTTCATCATCGGGGTGCTTGTTCAGCACGACCAGTTCTGGATCGCCACCACCATCGTCGTGCTCAGCATGCTCCTCCTCGAACTCAAGACGGGCCTGGAGAGCCTCGCCCAGAAGCTTCCGGCCGACGACATTTCGACCTTCACCAAGTTCCTTCTGATCACGGCGGTCATCCTCCCGGTGGTGCCCAACGAGGCCTTCACGGAGTTCCACCTCAACCCCTTCCGCACGTGGCTGATCGTGGTGGCGGTGAGCACCATCTCCTACCTCAGCTACGTCCTGCAGAAGGTCACGCGGGGACGGGGCGGCGTCATACTCTCTGCCGTCCTGGGCGGGGCCTATTCCTCCACGGCCGCCACCGTGGTCCTCGCCAAGAAGGCCCGCGAGGCGGACCACGCGCACCTCTTTTCGGGTGCGATCCTCATGGCCTCCGGCGTTATGTACCTCCGGCTCACGATCCTCGTGGACATTTTCAACCCCCACCTGGGGCACCTGCTGACCGTGCCCTTTCTCTTCCTGTCCGCCGCGGGGCTCGCGGCCGGATGGTTCTGGTCCCACGAGGCCGAGCGGCGGGGTGCAAAGGTCGACAAACCCTACGAGTCCAGAAACCCCCTGGAACTGAGCGCGGCCTCTCTCTTCGCCGTCATTTTCGTCGCCGTCCTGGTGATCACCGACCTCACCATCAAGCACCTCGGCATCGGCGCCCTGTACGCCCTCTCCGCCATCATGGGCGTCACGGACGTGGACCCCTTCATCCTGAGCCTGACGCAGACCGCCGGAGCCGCCACGGCCGTCCATACGGCCGCTGCGGGCATCGTGATCGCCTCCGCCAGCAACAATCTCGTCAAAGGGATCTACGCGTTCGCCTTCGCCGACAGGAAGACCGGCGTCATGAGCCTGGTCGCTCTCGCCGCCCTGACGGTGGCGGGGCTCCTGCCTCTTCTGTTCATCTAGCAGACTCAGGAAGGGTCCGCGCGACCCTCGTCCGCGTTGAAGCCTCGCCTGTCCGGTGTTATCATATGGTCGGGTGAGGGACGGTTCTCAAACCACGCGCCAGATTGGCATGCGAGCCCGTTCCGGACAGGGAGGTGCCCAATGGCTGACGGAGGAACCCCGGTAAGGCATCCCGCCGTGGCCGGCATGTTCTACCCGGACCACCCCCTCCAGCTCAAGACTTCGGTCGAACGCCTCCTCGTCCGCATGATGGATCCGGTGGATGCCGCGGCGGTCATCGTGCCCCACGCGGGATACGTATACAGCGGCGCGACGGCGGGCAAGACCTACGCGGCCGTCAACCTTCCCGAAAAGCTCATCATCCTCTGCCCCAACCACACGGGTCTGGGCCTGCCCGTCGCCTGCTGGTCCAGGGGCCTCTGGCAGACTCCTCTCGGCACGGTGCCCGTGGACGAGGAGCTGTGCGACGCGCTCATGGCTGCCGCGCCGGTGGTGGAAGCCGACCGGATGGCCCACACGCGCGAGCACGCCATCGAAGTCCAGCTGCCCTTTCTACAGGTCATGCTGGAGCGCTTCAGCATAGCCCCGATCTGCGTGGGCACCCGGGACATCGACGCGCTGGAGGCCCTCGGAAAGGGTATGGCCTCGGTGATCTCGACCGCCTCCGAACCGGTCGCCGTCGTGGTGTCCAGCGACATGAACCACTACGAGGACGCCGGAACGAACCGCAGGAAGGACGACCTGGCCCTGGAGGCCATCCAGGCGCTGACGCCCGGCGTGCTCCACCGGGTGGTGGTCAAGAACCGCATCACCATGTGCGGCTTCGCGCCGGCGGTCGCGGCCATCTACGCGGCCAGGGCGCTGGGCGCAAACAGGTCGGAACTCGTGGACTACACCCATTCGGGCATGGTGACCGGCGACGACCGGGAAGTGGTGTCCTACGCGGGCGTCAGGATCTACAGGGAGGCCGTGTGAAGCGGATCCTGGGGGTCCTGTGCCTGCTCGCGGCGACCGTCGCGGTCCGGGGCCAGATCACGCCCATCCCGTGGCACCCCCAGATGCCGTCTGCCGCGCCCCGGCTCCTCAAGGGAGCGAAGGCCGAGAGCAGGCCAGCCGAAAAGGCTCCGTCCAAGTTCCACATGACCTTCGACAAGGTGACGACCCTCAAGCCCGGCGTTTACTATGCCGAGGGCGACGTACGTTTTTCGTACCAGGGCATGTTCCTCACCGCGGACACCGTGACCTACGACACCAACAAGGGCACGATCTGGGCCACGGGCCGCGTGGCGGTGGACTTTCAGGACTTCACCGCGTCCGGGTCCGAACTCCACTACGACCTCAAGAAGGGCACGGGCACGCTGATGGATGCCTACGGCGTTCAGAAGAACGGCGACTTCACCGTCTACGGGAAGGCCATCAAGAAGATAGGCGACGGCTGGTTCGAGGTCGTCGACGGCACGTTCACTTCGTGTGCCGCCGCCGTGCCTCCGTGGAGCATGAAGGTCACCAGGGCCAAGTTCCACGTGGACCACTACGCCTACCTCACCAATCCCCGCTTCCACATCCGGCAGGCCCCGATCGTCTACCTGCCCTACCTCATCTGGCCCATCAAGCCCGAACGCTCCACCGGCCTCCTGATCCCGGAGATCGGCAACTCTACGAGCAAGGGCTTCACCATGAACAACGCCCTATTCATCGCCCCCACCAACTGGTGGGACGACACGGTCTACCTGGATACCTTCAGCACCATGGGCGTGGGCGTCGGCGAGGAGTTCCGGTACGTCCCCTCCACGTCCACCTACGGCTGGTTCCACGGGTACTACATCAAGCAGAAGACCAACGACAGGAAGCGGTGGGACTTCACGTGGACGCACATCCAGAACTTCCGGAAGGGCTGGTACTTCGTGGCGGACGTGAACCTGCTGTCGGACATCAACTTCCCGCGGGACTACCAGCGGGACTTCTACAAGGGTACCGTGTCGGGCACCGACTCGCGCATTTTCCTCGTCAGGAACTGGGGGCCCTACTCCTTCACCACCCAGCTCGAGCGGCGGCTGCAGTACTTCACCGAGGACAGGGACCTCACCCAGAAGACGCTCCCCGGCGTGGAGCTGCGCTCCAGCCTTCAGCCCCTGGGCCACGGGCTATACTTCGGGTTCGACACGTCGGTGGACGCCTTCCAGAAGGAGTACGCGGACTACGTGCCGCAGCCGGTCAAGCACTCCCTCACCTACCAGAGGGTCGACCTGCACCCCTTCTTCGAATGGCCCCTGCACCCGACCCTCTGGCTGGACGTGACGCCCAGACTCGAACTGCGGGCCACGGGGTACACCAGCAGCCTGGACACGGGCACGAACGAGTACGACGCGGGATCCCTGTGGCGCAACTACGCGCACTTCTCCCTGGACGTCACCGGCCCCCGCCTGTTCCGAAAGTACGCCGGCGGCATGAAGCACGTCATCGAGCCGTTCATCACCTACACATACGTCTCCCGGGACGCAAACGCCCTGCACGCCCCGGTCTTCGACAGCGTGGACCAGGTCGTCCTGGACCAGAACCTCGTCCGTTACGGCGTGCGCAACCGCCTCTACGGCCGCAAGGGGCGTCTCGTCCTGGACAGCTCGCTGTATCAGGAGGGCAGTTTCGGCCGCGGCCTGTCGGTGCAGGGCGACCACGCCAGCCGCTTCTCGCCCGTGACCCTCCTGGTGCGCGCGTGGCCCACGGTGAACTGGAGTTCGGACCTCCGCCTGCGCTACGACATCCTCAACCACGCGCTCGCGTCCCAGTCGCTCTCCGTCACCTACCGCCCCAAGAAGAGCGAGAGCGACGACTTCATCAGTCTGTCCTACCTCAAGACCCAGGACCTGAGCGTCAGCCAGTACGATCCCCAGACCCTCAACCCCGCCGCAAAAGAACTCCGCTTCGCGGGATCGATCACCCTCGCGGACGGCCGCGTCACCATGACTCCCTACCTCGAAAGGGACCTCCAGAAGGGCGACTGGCGCAACCAGCGCCTCATCTTCTGGTACCACGGTTCGTGCTACGCCATCGGCTTCGAGGCCGGCCGGCGCACCATCGGGCCCTTCCGCGATTCGCAGTACCGCTTCCTGGTCAGCCTGAAGGGCGCGGGCACCGTCGTGGACCTGCAGGGCGCGACGGGGAACTATTAATAGAGCGGTTATTTGGGATTTGGGAATTGGGATTGGGGATTTTAAGACGGCAGACGGAAGGCCCTCGAAGGTCACGCCAACGACTTGATCACTCGGTCACTCGGTCACTTGATCACCGCGCCGAACGGCGCGCCGTCGGGCGCAGAATCTGAATGAACGTAGACACGACGCGCGAGGTTATCCGCAAGCTGCTGCACATGGCCATGGGGCTGTTCGCCCTGGTGCTGCACTGGCTGACACCCCTGGAGGGCGCCCTGTGCGCCTTCGCGGCCCTGGCGCACAACCTTTGGCTCTTCCCGCTCTACGGGATGAAAAGGCTCGAGCGCCCCGAAGAGAAGGCCCGCGGCTATTCGGGCATGATCGGCTATCCCGCCGTCGTCCTGCTCATCTGCCTGATCTTCCCGGCCGTCACGCCGGGCCTCGATCCCGTCCGGCGCGCGGCGGGAGGCTCCGCGCCGCACGTCATGTGGCCCGTGGCGGGGGCCTGGGCCGTACTGGCCTTCGGCGACGCCTTCGCGGCCCTGTGAGGGCTCGCCTACGGGCGACCG
>JBJKRE010000058.1:0-10263 GCA_046704825.1 Acidobacteriota bacterium | reverse complement strand
GGTCAACGTGAACGGCGGGGCGATCGCGCTGGGCCACCCGCTTGGAGCCACGGGCACGCGTCTGACGATCACGCTGCTGAAGGAAATGAAACGCCGGGGGGCAAAGCTGGGCGTGGCGTCCGCATGTATCGGCGGCGGCCAGGGCATGGCGCTCCTCCTCGAATCGGCCTGACCCTGAGGGCATTGGGTCCGGGGGCCTTCCTGCCCGGATGACGCCCTTCCGGCACGGGCCGTCGGCGTTGGGTCGCCGCTTAGCGGGCCACGCGCAGGCTAGTCAAAAAAAGGAGCCAGACATGGAACTGAAGAACGTGATGTACGACGAGCGGGACGGTGTGGCCGTCGTCACCGTGAACAGACCCGAGAAGCTCAACGCGCTCAGTCGCGAAACGCTCCAGGACATCGCCTCCGCCTTCGACGAGGCCGAAGCTTCCGAGGCGGTCAAGGCGGTCGTCGTCACGGGACAGGGCGAGAAGGCCTTCGTCGCGGGGGCGGACATCACCGAGATCAACACCCTGGACGCTCAATCGGGCCGGGCCTTCGCCCTTTTCGGACAGGGGCTGTTCAGACGAATCGAGACCTTCCCGAAGCCCGTCATCGCCGCCGTGAACGGATTTGCCCTGGGCGGCGGCTGCGAACTCGCCATGGCGTGCCACATGAGGGTCGCCTCCGAAAACGCGAGATTCGGTCAGCCCGAGGTCAACCTGGGCATCATACCTGGCTACGGGGGCACCCAGCGCCTGGCCCGGCTCGTCGGCAAGGGGGTCGCACTCGAACTGCTCCTGACCGGTGATATGATTACGGCTGGCAGGGCCTACGAACTGGGTCTGGTCAACGCCGTCACGGCCCCGGGCGGGGCCGTGGAAAAGGCCATGGAGATCGCCGCCAAGGCTGCGTCCAAGGGGCCTCTGGCCGTAAGAGGCTGCCTGGAAGCCGTCCAGGCGGGGCTGGACATGCCCGTCGAAGAAGGCTGCTACCTCGAAGCGACCCTGTTCGGACTCTGCTGCGCCTCCGAGGACATGCGCGAAGGGACCAGGGCTTTCATGGAGAAGAGAAAGGCCGCGTTCAAGGGACGGTAAATGCTTGGTGGGGGGCAGGTTCAGGCGGAATGTATGGCTTCCGGATACGAACAGTGGGTCTATGACTGGAACCGGCGGGAGCCGGAGGGCGACGCGCCCGTCCCCCGTTCGGTTGAGCTGAACGATGAGACGCTGAGGGACGGGCTCCAGAGCCCTTCGGCCAGGACGCCTCCACTCCAGGCCAAACTCGACTTCCTGCACATCCTGTCGGGACTGGGCATATCCGGCGTGGACATCGGCCTGCCGGCGTCGAGCCCGCAGGTGATGGAAGACACGATTTTCCTAGCGAGGGAGATCGCCAGGTCGAATTTACCCCTGAAGCCCAACTGCGCCGCACGGACCGTCAGGGGCGACATCCGCCACGTCAAGGAGGTGTCGGAAAGAGCCGGCCTCCCCATCGAGGTGTCCGCCTTCATCGGATCGAGCGCTGCGAGGAGCCTTGCCGAGGGATGGGACATCGAATTCCTGCTCAAGGCGACGCGCGAGTCCGTATCCGAAGCCGTCCGCCTGGGTCTGTCCATCATGTACGTCACGGAAGACACGACGCGGACCCACCCCGATGTCCTTCGGCAGCTCTACACGGCCGCCATCGAATGCGGCGCCAGGCGGATCTGCATCGCCGACACCGTGGGGTTCGCCACCCCCGCGGCAGCGCGGCGGATCGTGCGGTTCCTCAGGGACATCGTGAGGGAGTCGGGCGAGGACGTGGCCATCGACTGGCACGGGCACATGGACAGGGGGCTGGGGCTGATGGCCACGCTCGCCGCCTTCGAGGCAGGGGCCGACCGGCTTCACGGCTCGGCGGTCGGCCTGGGCGAGCGGATAGGGAACGCGCCCCTGGACCTGGTCATGGTGAACCTCAAGCTCATGGGCTGCTGGGACAGGGACATCTCGGACCTCACGGAATACGTCAGTTGGGTCCAGCGCTGGACGGGTGTCAACGTGCCCTGGAACTACCCCGTGTTCGGGTCGGACGCCTTCAGGACGGGCACGGGAGTCCACGCCTCGGCCATCATGAAGGCCATGAAGATGGGGGACCCGGATCTCGTGGACATGGTTTACTCGGCGGTGCCCGCGTCGTGGTTCGGGCTGAGGCAGACCATCGAGGTCGGTCCCATGTCCGGTGACGCGAACGTCGCGTACTGGCTGGCGGAACACGGTCTGGAGGTCACCAGCGAACGGATGGCGGTCATCCGGAACCTGGCGAAAGAATCGGACGGCATGCTGACCGACGACGAGATCATGGACGCGTTGCAGAGGCTCGAGGGTACATGAGCCGGCGCAAGACCAAGAAGGAATGGGAGGCCTTCCTAGAGGACCTCAAGGAGGCCTTGACCAAGATGGGTATCGACTACAGGGAGACCTCGAGGATTCGCAGCAGGGGCGCGCTCTGCACCGTGAGGGGGCGCCAGGTCATCATCGTGAACCGGTTTCTGGACCCGGAAGAAAAGGCCGACCTCGTCCGGAAGGAAGTGGCCGGGAAGGACCTGGACGAGCTGTTCCTCCGGCCCGACGTGAGGGAATACCTTGGCGGCTGACACCATTACGAGCATTCACATCGGCGAACTGGCGGCCTGCAGCGGGGAGGCCTCGCTGGCCGTCTACGGCCTGGGGTCGTGCGTCGCGCTGGTCCTGTTCGACGGCGATGCGGGCGTCGGCGGCCTCGCCCACGTCCTCCTCCCGGGGCCCAGACCGCCCCAGGACACATCGTCGGACCTCCCGGCCAAGTACGGGTGCGAGGTCCTGGGCGCCCTGCGGGAAGCCCTCGTCTCCGCAGGGGCTTCGCCCCGCCGCCTCAGGGCTGCCCTCGTGGGCGGTGCGCGCCTCTTCGCCGCGGCGCAGGAGGTGGACAACGCCATCGGCGCCAGGAACGTGGAGGCCCTCAGGGCCTGCCTCCACAGCGAGAGGATCCCGCTTGTAGCCGAAGAGACCGGGGGCAGCGAGGGCCGGACCGTCTTCTTCAGTTTTCCGGGGCCGAGGCTCGAAGTCAAAACCCTGCGCGGAGGCCGCCGGGACGTGGACCTTGGAATTCCCGGGTAGGACGCACCGTTTTGGGTTCGACGAGGAAAGGTGAGGCGCGATGGAAGGATTCCTGCTGCTCGAAGACGGCCGGCTCTTCAAGGGCAAAGGCTTCGGTTACAGGGGGACCGTGCTGGGCGAGGCGGTCTTCCAGACGGCCATGGTCGGATACCAGGAGATCCTGACAGATCCGTCCTACGCAGGCCAGATGGTCACCATGACCTATCCGCACATGGGAAACTACGGGGTGAACCCGGAGGACGTGGAGTCGCGCCAGCCGAGGCTCCGGGGCTTCCTGGTCAGGCAGGCCTCGGGCATCGCCTCCAACTGGCGTGCGAGGGGCACGCTCAATTCGTACCTCGAGGGTCACGGTGTGACCGGGCTCATGGAGGTGGACACGCGGGCGCTCACGCGGCACATTCGGAGCCGCGGGGCCATGAAGGCGCTGCTGAGCAACGAGAACCTGGACCCGGACGCGGCGGCCGAGCGGCTAAGAGGGTACGCTGGGATCGACGTGGAGGACCTCACGGCGCAGGTCACCTGCGCGAAGCCCTACTCCTTCCTCTATGAAGGGACTCAGGAATCGGACGTGTTCAGAGCCACCCTGGCGCCCGGACGGCACTGCAGCCGCCCTGTGCACGTGGTGGCTGTCGACTACGGCCTGAAGGAGAACATCCTCAGGAACCTCCTCCTGAGGGGATGCGAGGTGACGGTGGTGCCGGCCTACTCGCCGGTGCGCGATCTCATCGCTCTGAACCCCGACGGCGTCTTTCTGAGTAACGGTCCGGGCAACCCCGAAATGGCGGCCCCAGCCCTGCCGCTGGTACGCTACGCGGCGGAGCACTACCCCACCTTCGGCATATGCTTCGGTCACCAGCTGCTGGCGCTGGCCTTCAAGGGCGGGACATACAAACTGCCCTTCGGCCACAGGGGCGCCAACCATCCCGTCAAGAACCTGGAGACCGGCAGGGTTGAGATCACCTCCCAGAACCACGGGTTCGCCGTATCGAGGGACCACTTCCCGGAGGACTTCGTGGAGACGCACACCAACCTCAACGACGGAACGGTGGAGGGCATGAAGCACCGGAGCCTGAACGTGTTTTCGGTTCAGTACCACCCGGAGGCCAGTCCCGGACCCCACGACTCGCTCTACCTATTCGACGAGTTCATCCGGCGGATCGAGGAGGGAACCCATGACTAAGGACCTCTCGTCGGTCCTGGTCATAGGATCGGGCCCCATCGTCATAGGCCAGGCCTGCGAGTTCGACTACTCGGGTGTCCAGGCCATCAAAGCCCTCAAGGAGGAGGGCCTCCGGGTCGTCCTGCTGAACTCCAACCCGGCCACCCTCATGACCGATCCCGGCCTGGCCGACGCCGTATACATCGAGCCCATGCTGCCCGAAACCGTGGATCAGATCCTGGCAAAAGAGAAGGTGGACGCCATCCTGCCGACGGTGGGTGGCCAGACGGGCCTGAACCTGGCCGTGGCCTGTGCCAGGGAAGGGATCCTGGACCGCCACGGGACCAGGCTCATCGGCGCTGCCCTGGACGCCATAGAGACGGCGGAGGACAGGGAGCTTTTCAAAGCCGCCATGGACGGCGCGGGTCTCTCCACCTCCCGGTCCTTCACCGCGCGGTCGCTTGAAGAAGGCATGGACCGAGTCGACGAGGTGGGCTTTCCCACCATCCTCCGTCCCTCCTTCACTCTGGGGGGCGTGGGCGGCGGCGTGGCCCGGAACCGGGAGCAACTGCGCCGGATGCTCAAGGACGGTCTCGCGCTGAGTCCCGTGCATGCGGTCCTCGTCGAAGAGAGCATGATCGGGTGGAAGGAATTCGAGCTCGAGGTGATCAGGGACAGGGTGGACAACGCGATAGTGGTCTGCTCCATAGAAAACCTCGACCCCATGGGCATTCACACGGGCGACTCCATCACCGTGGCGCCCGCCCAGACGCTCACGGACAAGGAATACCAGACCATGCGGGACTGGGCCCTCAAGGTGCTCAGGACGGTGGGCGTCGAGACGGGTGGCTCCAACGTTCAGTTCGCCCTGCACCCCGGAACCGGCCGGATGGTCGTCATCGAAATGAACCCGAGAGTGTCGAGGTCCTCGGCGCTTGCCAGCAAGGCCACGGGCTATCCCATCGCGCGCGTGGCGACACTGCTGGCGCTCGGGAAGACCCTCGACGAGATCCCGAACAGGATCACGGGGACGACGCCGGCCGCCTTCGAGCCGGCCATCGATTACGTGGTGACCAAGATCCCGCGCTGGGCCTTCGACAAGTTCAAAGGTGCCGATCCCACGCTCACCACGGCCATGAAGTCCATAGGCGAGGTCATGGCCATCGGGCGCACCTTCGGCGAGTCGCTCAACAAGGCGGTCCGGTCCCTGGAAGTGGGGCGCTACGGCCTTCTGGACGGCATCGATCCCGTCCCCGACCGCAAGACCCTCATGGAAAAGCTCCAGTCCCCGAACTGGGAGCGGCTCTTCTACGTGGCCCTGGCCTTCAACCACGGCCTGTCCGTGGCCGAGGTCCACGAACTGACGGGCATCGACCCCTGGTTCCTCAACGAGATCGAGGGCGTGGTGTCCGCGGAGAACAGGGCCCGTTTCTTCGAGAACGGCGCCCAGCCGGCCTCGGTGATGCGGCAGTTCAAGCGCAAGGGCATCTCGGACAGGACCCTGGCCGCCATCTGGAAGTGCGGAGAGGACGAGGTCCGGGGCCGCCGCAGAGAACTGGGCGTGGAGACGTCCTTCCTGGGCGTGGATACCTGCGCGGCGGAGTGCGACGCCAGGACGCCCTACTTTTACAGCGCCTACGAGGAGCACACCGAAGCGGTCGGGGCAGGCCCGGGCCGCATGGTCGTGCTCGGCAGCGGTCCCAACCGCATAGGCCAGGGCATCGAGTTCGACTACTGCTGTTGCCAGGCCGTCATCGGCTTTGCGGACGAAGGGTTCGAGACGGTGATGGTGAAGTGCAACCCGGAGACCGTCTCCACCGATTTCGACACGGCCACGAGGCTCTACTTCGAACCGGTGACGCTGGAAGACGTCACGGCCGTCCTGGACGCGGAGAAGCCGGAGGGCGTGGTGGTGACCTTCGGCGGCCAGACGCCCCTGAAGCTCGCCCGCGGACTCGAGAGACTCGGCTACCCCCTCAGGGGGACGCCGCCGGCGGCCATCCACCGGGCCGAGGACCGCGAGGCCTTCCTCGCGCTGTGCCGGGACATGGAGCTGAAGTCGCCGCCCGGGTCCATAGCCCGCTCCCTGGGCGAGGCGCGGAAGGAGGCCGCGGCGCTGGGTTTTCCCCTGATCGTGCGGCCCTCCTACGTGCTGGGCGGGCAGGGGATGGCCGTGGTGACGGGCGAGGAGCACCTCGACGCCTACCTCAGCACGGCCATGGCCGTGAGCGAGGACAACCCTCTCCTGCTCGACCGGTTCCTGGAGGAGGCGGTGGAGGTGGACGCCGACGTCCTGTGCGACGGCCGCGACGCCGTGCTGTGCGGAATCCTGGAACACGTGGAGAAGGCGGGCATCCACTCGGGCGACTCCTCCCAGGTCTATCCGCCCCAGACCCTGCCTGAAAACATCATCGCGCAGATCGAAGAGTCGACGAAGACCGTCGCGCTCGAACTGGGGGTGATCGGTCTCCTCAACATCCAGTTCGCCCTGAGGAGCGGCGACCTTTACGTCCTGGAGGTGAACCCCCGCGTGTCCCGTACCGTGCCGTTCCTTTCGAAGGCAAGGGGAGTGCCCTTCCCGCGCCTCGCAGCCCGCATGATCGCGGGACGAAAGCTCGCGCAGCTCGATGTGCCGCTCCGGCCGCCCGGAGGCGTCTTCGTCAAGGCGTCTGTCTTTCCATTCGCCCGCCTCTACGGTGAGGATCCCATCCTCGGTCCCGAGTTGAAGTCCACGGGAGAGGTGATGGGGGCCGACGGGGATTTCGGACGGGCCTTCGCCAAGGCCCTCAGGGCATCGGGCATGTCGCTCCCGTCGGAGGGCGCCGTCTTCGCCAGCGTGAGGGATTCGGACAAGGAGGCCTTCCTGCCGGTAGCGAGAGGGCTGGTGGAGGAAGGCTTCACGCTGTTCGCAACGGCGGGAACGCGCGCCTTCCTAGAGGGCCGGGGGGTGGTCTGCCGGGGTGTGTACAAAGTAGGAGAAGGCAAGCCCGACGCCGTCGACCTCCTGACCGCCGGCGACCTCCAGATGGTGATCAACACGCCGCTGGGCAAAAAGAGCCAGTACGACGAGGCGGCCATACGAACCGCGGCCATATCGCTTCAAATTCCCTGCCTGACCACCGTGGAGGCCGCGCGGGCCGTCCTGGTGGGCATGCGGTCCCTCAAGGCCGGGTCTCTGGTGTACAAGCCCATAGGCGACTGGCAGTAGAGGATGGTGTCAAAAGCCGCTTAACATGCCGTTCGCTTCGTTCGTGCCTTGAAGGAGCCCGCCCGGGGCGGCTAGACTTTGCGAGGCAGTGGAGGGGAAGCTATGTCTAACGTCGAAGAGCCTCGGAATCCCAGCCTGACGGACCTGCACATCTCCGACGATCAGCGCGGCGGAGGCCGGGGCGGCTGGAAATGGTGGATTGTATCCGCCGCTCTGATCCTCGTCGTTGTCGCTGTGGCGGTGATCTCAGCGCTTGCCCGGCCGGTGGAAGTCTCCGTGGCGCAGGTCAGGCCCGGCACCGCGCAGGACAGGGCCATTCTCAACGCGAGCGGATACGTGACGCCCCGACGCAGGGCCACCGTGGCCGCCAAGATCACGGGGCGGGTTTCAGAGATGGACGTGGACGAGGGGATGCACGTAAGGGCGGGACAGATCCTGGCCCGGCTGGACGACTCGGACGCCAGGGCGGCGTACAGGGCCGCCGTGGCGGAGAAGGTGGTGGCACAGGCCTCGGTCCCCGACGTGACGGCAAGCCTGGAGCAGGCGCGCCGGGACCTCGCGCGTTATCGCGCCCTCGTGGCCAAAGGCTTCGTTACCGCCCAGGACGTGGATCACCAGGCGACGCTCGTGGCCAACTACGAAGCCAGGCTTCAGGAGGCCAAGAACAACGTCCGGGCGGCTCTGGCTCGCATCGGCGAGGCCCGCCAGAACATGGACAACTGCGTCGTGCGCGCCCCGTTCTCGGGGGTGGCGGTGTCCAAGGACGCCCACGTGGGCGAGATGGTGTCGCCCATTTCGGCGGGCGGAGGCTTCACGCGGACGGGGATCGCCACCATCGTGGACATGGCCTCCCTGGAGATCGAGGTCGACGTCAACGAGGCCTACATCGCCAGGATCGTTCCTGGGCAGGAGGCGGTCGCCACGCTGGACGCGTACCCGGACTGGCAGATCCCATGCGCCGTGAGGACCATCATCCCCACGGCGGACAAGCAGAAAGCCACCGTGAAAGTGAGGCTGTCTTTCAAGCTCAAGGACCTCGACCCGCGCATCCTCCCGGATATGGGCATCAAAGTGGCCTTCCTCGAGCGGGGCGACGACCTCACGAAGAAGGCCGCCGCGGTCGTTCCCGCGGCAGCCGTCCGGGGCGGCGGCGCACGCCCATTCTGCTTCGTTTTCGAGGGCGGCCGGCTGCAGAAACGGCCGGTCACTCTCGGCGAGAAGATTGGGACCAACGTGGAGGTGCTGTCGGGGCTGAAGCCCGGTGAAAGCGTGGTGGTGGCCGGCCCGGAGAAACTCGCGGGCGGCGAAAGGGCCCGGGTGAAGTCCTGATGCGTCTCCCCGCAGGGGAACGGCTTTCAGACCGATTTTTTCAGCGAGGCACGCATGGTTACGGTTGACGGCACCGGAGAAGACGGCGCGCTCATCCGGGTCCGAAATCTCGACAAGACCTATCGTCGCGGCGGCCAGGACGTGCACGTCCTCCAGGGTCTCAACCTCGACGTGGACGAGGGCGAATTCGTCGCCTTCATGGGTCCGTCGGGCTCGGGCAAGACGACCCTGCTGAATCTGCTGGGTGGCCTGGACCTCCCGTCCGCCGGAAGCGTGACGGTGGCGGGGGACGAGATCACCAGCCTGTCGGGACGCCGGCTCGCCGCCTGGAGAGCCCGGCACGTGGGGTTCGTCTTCCAGATGTACAACCTCATCCCCGTTCTTACGGCCTACCAGAACGTGGAGCTCCCCCTCCTCCTGACGCGCCTCTCGAAGTCGGACCGGAAGCGGCACGTCGAAACGGCCCTGGAACTCGTGGGACTCGGCGACCGCATGCAGCATTTCCCCCGGCAGCTGTCGGGTGGCCAGGAGCAGCGGGTAGCTATCGCTCGAGCACTCGTTGCCGACCCGACTTTTCTACTGTGCGACGAGCCCACGGGCGATCTCGACAGGGCCGCCGCGGACGAGGTGCTCGGACTGCTCGACCAGCTGTCGGGCACCTACGGCAAGAGCATCCTGATGGTGACGCACGATCCACTGGCCGCCGAGAGGGCCGGCGTGGTCCTGCACCTCGAAAAGGGCCTGCTCATAGAAGGCGGAGCCCCGGGGCAGGCATGAAGTACCTCCCTCTCGTCCTCGCCAACCTCCGGCGGAAAAAGGTTCGCACGGTCCTCACCCTGGGCTCGTTCGCCACGGCGCTGTTCCTCTTCGGCCTGCTGGCCACGATCCAGACCGCCTTCAACCAGGGCGTGGAGGTGGCCGGCGTGGACCGGCTGGTCGTGCGAAACAAGGTGTCGATCATCATGCCTCTTCCCTACGCCTACAAGGACAGGATCGCCCAGATACCGGGCGTCGGACTGGTGAGCTTCGCGAACTGGTTCGGGGGGTACTATCAGGACCCGAAGAACTTCTTCCCCCAGCTCGCCGTGGACACCGAGACGTGGCGAAGGATGTACCCGGAATTCAAGATCCCGCCGAAGGAGTGGGCGGATTTCGTGGCCGACCGGGAGGGCTGTATCGTCGGACGCAGCACGGCGGAGAAGTACGGGTTCAAGATCGGGGACCGCGTCCCCATCATCGCGTCCATCTGGGGCGGCGTCTGGGATTTCAACGTGAGGGGCATCTACTACGGATCCCGCCAGGAGGACGACACCACCCAGTTCTGGTTCCACTGGAAGTACCTCGACGAGCGGAGGCAGTACGCGAAGGGGACCGTGGGATGGTACGTGGTCAAGGTGGACGCTCCGGACGACGCGGCCCGCGTCGCGAAGGCCATCGACGGCACCTTCGCC
>JBJKRE010000057.1:0-11706 GCA_046704825.1 Acidobacteriota bacterium | reverse complement strand
GCAGGAGAGTCCTGTGGCTAGGGAAGATCAGAGGCTTCGGCCGTTGCCGGAAGGGGCCCCGGACTACGGTCTTCTGAGGGGAGGGAATCATCAGGCAGTTGTGGACCGTCCCGTAGCCCGACTGAATATCGTCCGGCCGGTGGCCCGGGAAGGCGCCCCAGGACCCGGCCATGGTTGCGAAGTTAAGAGCGCCCCAGAGGTTGATTCCTACCGTCCCGTACTTCAGGTCCCGCACGGCTCTCTCCACGGCACGGGCCACCGCCGGGTCCCGCATGGAGGTGGGGTGCACAAGCAGCGTGCAGGTCAGCGTCCCCCACAGACGCTCGTTGGCGAATCGGACCGCCCGGTCAACGTACTCGGCGACGGTGGGTGCATCCAGGGCGGTCTCGGAGAAGAGCGAACAGAACGCCTCGGTGCGAAAGCAGACCTCGTCGCGCTTATCGGGATCGAGTCCGCTGATGAGCGTCCAGGGCAGCGTGTGCTCGTCAGCACGCCCCATGCGTTGCGCTTCGGGGTGAGCGTCGAGAAACCGCCCGTGGATGGCTCGTGCCCCTGGATAGTAGGGCGGGCGCGGGGGCGTCCTGTCGAGAACGCGCTTGACCGCCTCGATCAGATCGTTGCGCAGGTTCCATTCCGCGTGCTGAACGATGACGCGCGTCGTGAGGCAGTTGAACCCTGCGTTCACGACCAGCATGGCTGCGATATGCTCGGCCTGGTAGGCGACGTCCGAGCGGCTCCACGGCCCAGGCACGACGATCGTGGGAGAGACGTTGCCGAGTTCGCACGTGAAGGGTTTGCTGATGAGCCGTCGGTTGGCGGCCTTGTTGCTCGCCCCCTCTTCGCCCGGACCGAAGACTATGGCCTCGTACGTCCTGTCCGAACCGGTGAGGTGGAGTTCGTCGACGCGTTCCTCCCGTGCCAGGTACGCCCCCTCCCGGGCGCCTCCCCTGACGATCCTGAGGTACCCGCCTTCGATGAGAGCCGCCATGCCCCTCTCCAGAACCGGGGTCAGGTAGTCGGTCACGGGGTGCGTCTTGTAGACCACCACGCACCCTTCGCAGAACAGCTTGTCGAGGATGTCGCAGGGACCCAGGATCGAGACGTTCCCCGCGCCGAGCACGAGGGCGACCCTGCCCTTGGCGGGCGGATTCCTGTAGGCGGAGGCGTGAGCCGCGGTGAAGGACGTCCGGTCCATGCCCGGCCGCGTCCAGATGTCGGCGGTCATCCCAGGATAGAAGATTCGATCGTACAAGCTCTGGGGAAACACCCTGACGCTGAGCTGGCCCCCGCCTATCGACTCGACGGCCCCGGGGATCCGAGGGCGCCCCTTGCGAAGTATGTCCTTGAGACTCTTCCGGAGCATGGCCGCGGTCTTGATGAGAAAGGAAAAGGTGAGCCACTCTTCCCCGGCCGCGGTCGACTCACGCGGTACGCCTTTTGCGTCCGCTGCGGCGTTCGACCATTCGGACGCAACGCCGTGCAGGTCTTCGATCAGCCTGTCCAACAGAGCGACTTTCTTTTCCACGGGAAGCCAGACCCAGGCGTCCTTCGACATGTCGAGTTCGGCCAGAGCGGATTCCATGGCTTCAGGCGAAACGGCAGGCACCTCCGCAGGGGATCGTTCGGCCATTTGATTCCTCCCGGTCAGCGGCGAATCAGAGTCAAGATACGCTTTTCCCTAAAATAAGGTGGCGGGCCTCCAAAAACAACAAATGGCAGGTTTGCCGCTTCCTGTGGGATGGACAGAAGAGGAGGCGGGTATTACTATTTTACAATTAGTGCTACCTGGGGGTGAGTATGTCCAAAGTGGAACGTTTCGGCGTATCGATGGAGGATGAGCTCTTGCGGCGGTTCGACGCACTCATCGATGAGAGGCGCTACGCATCGCGGTCGGAGGCCATAAGGGACCTGGTAAGACAGGAACTGGTAAAAGAAGAATGGTCGGAACCCGATACCGAAGTCGTCGGAACGGTGAGCCTGGTGTACGAGCACCACGTGCACGACCTATCGGACCGGCTGGCCGAACTGCAGCACCAGTATCATGACTTGATAATTTGTAACACGCACGTGCACATGGACGCGCACAACTGTCTCGAGGTGATCATCGTCAGGGGACCGAACCGGAGGGTAAGGACCATAGCCAACACCCTCATCAGCACGCGGGGCGTGAAGCACGGTCAGCTCGTGAGCACCACGACCGGCAAGAAGGTCGTGTGAAAGCTGAACGAAGGGGGGAAGTATGCCGGCGGGACGAGGGTTACGAGGGGTAACGGCGACCGGACACCGGGCGCTGCGTTTCGCGCTCTTCGTTCTGCTGGCGGTTCTGGTCGCCGACGGTGACCGTGCCTGCTACAGCGGGCTGTGTGTCATCCCGACGACGGACACCGTCCAGAAGGGGTACTTCAGCTTCGAGTTCCAGGTGGACGGCACGCTTCGCCGGTTGACGGCGGATACGTACATCCTCAACACCCAGTTCGGCCTGACCGACAGGCTGGAAGCCGGCGTCGACTTCGATTTCAGCGACGAAGCCGAACACAGGGCATATTTCAATGTGAAATGGGTCGCGCTGAAAGGGCGAAACGGGAAATGGGCCGTGGCCGCAGGTGTCCAGAATATCGATTCACGCTTCCGCAAGCAGGGCCCCTACATTGCGGGTACGCGGGAGCTCGGGCCCGTGAGGGGACATATCGGCGTCATGCGCGTCGAGGGGGCCGACCGGTTGATCGCCGGCGTGGACGGTGCCCTGACGGAGCGGTTGACGCTCATGGCCGACTACACGTCGGGCCGGGACAACTACTCATCCGCGGGACTGGACTGGCGTATCAACGATCGCCTGGACATTCTGGCAGGCGCCCTGTTCCCGAACGGAGGCGGGGAGGGGACGCGCTACACGCTCCACCTCGTCGTCTGCGGACCGGTGCGGCGGCACTGAAGCAAAGGGGGGAGACCATGCACATTCCCGACGGATACCTGGGACCGGCTACCTACGGGAGCGCCTTCGCTGTCATGATCCCCGTCTGGGCCTGGGCGTCGTCTCGTGTCAGGAAATCGCTCCGGATGCGGCAGGTCCCGGCGCTCGCCCTCGCGGCGGCCTTCAGTTTCCTCGTCATGATGTTCAATATCCCAATTCCGGGCGGGACCACGGGCCACGCGGTCGGCTCTGTGCTCATCGCGATTCTCATGGGGCCGTGGGCCGCGGTGATCGCCGAGTCTCTCGTGCTCGTGGTCCAGGCCCTGGTCTTCGGCGACGGCGGGGTGACGGCCATCGGCGCAAACTGTATCACCATGGCCGTGATCATGCCTTTCACGGGCTGGTGGGTCTTCCGCCTGCTGGCCGGCCGGGCGGCCTTCGGCTCGAAACGCCGCTGGCTGGCCGCGTCGGTTGCGGGGTACGTCGGCCTCAACGCGGCCGCGTTCGTCACGGCGGTACTCTTCGGCATCCAGCCGGCCATCGCCCACGACGCGGCCGGCCGGGCCCTGTATGCGCCATTCGGGCTGTCGATCGCCGTACCAGCAATGGTCATAGAACACCTGCTGGTGTTCGGCTTGGTAGAAGCGGCTGTGACGGGCTTCGCGGTTGCCTACTTCGACAAGACGGAGCCACAGGTTTTCGGGGATTGTGCGGCGGCCCGCTCCGGAGTCGAGGTCTCTCCGCCGTTCCGCCTCAAAAAGGTACTCATTTTCCTGGGGATTCTCGTGCTTCTCTCGCCTCTGGGACTGCTGCTTCCGGACTGGTTGGGCACGGGCTCGGCCTGGGGGGAATGGAGCGCGCACGAAATAGGCGGCCTTGCGGGCTACGTCCCGGCAGGGCTGGAGAAACTGTCTGCGCTGTGGCGGGCGCCCGTGCCGGATTACGGACCGCCGGGAGGTGGCCCCGGGCTTCTGCGGGCGAGCCTCTGGGGTACGTGCTGTCGGGGCTCGTGGGCGCAGGCGTTCTCCTCGGGCTTTTCATGGCCGCCAGGCGTTGGATCGCAAAGAGAGAGGTGGACGGCGATGCTCCCTGACTGGCTTGAACCGCAGATCCGGAGTGCAGGCGCCGTGAGGATTCGGAGATCAGGCGGGCGTATGAGCAGGACCGCCAGGCGGACGCTCGCCGAGCTGGGGAAAGCCTTGGCCGTCACGCTGTCGGACAGGACGACTGCCGAGACACCGGGCCTTCTCCAGGGGTTCGACCCGAGGGCGAAGGTCGTCGGGTTCCTGGCCCTCATCCTGGCCGTGAGCGTGCAGGAATCGGTGGCCACGCTCGGCCTGGTGTGCCTGGCCTGCGCACTGCTCGCGGTGGCGTCGCACCTCCCCGGCGGGCGCTTCGCCGCGGTTCTGATGGCCGCACCGCTCTTTTCGGCGCTGATCATTGCGCCGGCGGCACTGAACGTCGTTTCCGGCGGGATGCCGCTTCTGACCCTCTGGCCGCCCTCTCCCCGGATCGGCGGCCCTCACCTGGCGATAACAGAAGCGGGCCTTGTGATAGCGTCCCGCTTCGTGCTCAGGACCACGGCCTGCGTCTCCCTGGCGATCCTCCTTGCGGCCACGACCGGGGCGCCCAGGTTGTTCAGGGGGCTCCGCGCCGTGGGTGTACCGGCCCTCTTCGTGATGATCCTCGCCATGATGGAGCGTTATGTGGAGGTCCTGGTTCGGGTTGCGGGGGAGATCCATCTCGCCAGGGTCAGCAGGTCGCTGGCGCCCGAGAGGGTGAGAGGCGAACGCATGAGGGCGGCAGCGGGGATCGGGGCCCTCTTCCGGCGGACCAGGCGCCTCGGCAACGCGGTGTACGACGCCATGATTTCGCGAGGGTATACGGGAGAAGCACGCACTTGGGAGGCACTCAGGATGAGGGGACGGGACGCCGGGTTCGTCGTCGTCACGGTAGCGACCGCAACGTTTCTGGTGATCTTTCGGAGAGGACTGTGAGCGTGGAGGAGCAGGCGGCGAACGTCTTCGAGGTCGATCATGTCTCGTTCGGTTACGAGAGCGGCCGGACGTGCCTGGACGACGTGGCCTTTTCGGTGGGGCGGGGGGAAAGGCTGGCACTGGCCGGCGCCAACGGCAGCGGAAAGACGACGCTTCTGCACATTCTCGACGGCCTCCTCTTTCCCGGCGGCGGCCGGGTGCTGTTCGACGGCGCCGTGCTGTCCGAAGAGGCGCTGGAAAAGTCGGACCTGGGACCGCGGTTCAGGAGAAGCGTGGGGCTCCTTTTCCAGAACTCGGAGGCGCAGCTCTTCTGCCCGACCGTGGAGGAAGAACTGGCCTTCGGTCCCCTGCAGACGGACATGGCCAGATCGGAGGTGGGACACCGGATAAAGGACACGGCCGAGCTGCTCGGCATTACGGCTCTTCTCAAACGCTCTCCGTTGCAGCTGAGCGCGGGTGAAAAGAAGACGGTGGCCCTGGCCTCCCTGCTCACGATGGCTCCTGGGGTGCTGCTGCTGGACGAGCCCACTGCAGGACTGGATCCCCGGAGCCAGTCGCGGCTGGTGGACCTGCTGGGCGACCTGCACGAAGCGGGCCTCACCCTCATCACGGCGACTCACGATCTCGTGCTGCTACCGCACCTGGCCGACAGGCTGATCATCATCGGTGAAGACCATCGCATCGCTGCGGACGGCCCTGTCGGCAACGTCATGGAGGACGAAGACCTGCTCGAGAGCGTCAATCTCATACACGAGCACAGGCACCGCCACGGGTCCGTCGTCCACAGCCACCCCCACCGGCACGATCACGCACACGGGCACGAAGCTCAGGGGCACGAACACGACCCGACGATCTGAGGCCGATCCGCGCGAAGGAATCTTGAAAAAGGATTCCAGCCACTACATACTGAACGCGTCTCCGACCCGCCGCGCCTAAAGCGGACGTCGCCAGGGCACGGCGGGCGGTGGGCGGAGCCGGAGGAGGCTCCAGCGCCCCGAGGGTCGCGTGGGAAACGACGCGGCCTCCCTGTTTGGAAAGGAGATGTCCTTGCCAGGCCGAATCCACGTCTCAGCACATCCGGGAAAGCCCGTCCTCCCCGCCGCGGGATGCGAGGTGCGAGCTGAAGCGTGAGGAACGCTCCGCAACCACCCTTCGCCTGTCCGTGACCGACCGGTGCAATCTCCGGTGCCGCTACTGCATGCCCGCCCGGGGGGTGCCGTTCGTACCGCACGCCAGCCTGCCCACGCTGGAGGACCTGCGGGAGACGGCGGCGTGGCTGGCGGAGCGCCTCGCGGTAGACCGCGTAAAAATCACTGGGGGAGAACCGCTCGTAAGGCGGGGGCTCGTATCGCTCGTGGACGCCCTGTGCCGCACTAGGGGCGTTTCGGAGGTCTCCATGACCACGAACGCAACCCTTCTTGAGCAGTGGGCGCCGGCTCTGAAGAGGGCCGGCCTGCGACGCGTGAACGTTTCCCTCGACTCGCTCGATCCGGGCCGCTTCCGAGACCTGACGCGGGGCGGGAGCGTCGAGGCCGCGGTGCGGGGAATCGAGGCGGCGAGGCGAGAGGGCTTCGCGCCGATCAAGATCAATTCTGTTTTAAGGCGCAGCACGTGGGACTCGGACGTACCGGCCCTCCTCGATTTCGCCTCCGAGAGAGGGCTGGAGCTACGCTTCATCGAACTCATGCGGACCGGCGCCGAAGAGTCCTGGGCGAGGGACGAGTACGTGCCGGCCGCCGAAGTGAGGGCGCGCATAGGTGCGGACGAAGGTGCCTTCCGGGCCATGCTAGGCCAGGTCGCGCCGGCGCGCATGGGCCGCCTCGTGTGGCGAGGACGAACCCTTGCCGTGGGATGGATAACGCCCGTGTCGCACGCCTTCTGCACGTCGTGCAACAGGCTGAGGCTCGACGCCAGGGGCCGCGTGAGGCGTTGCCTTATGGATCCTTCGCCGCTGCCGCTGGTGGACCTGCTGAAGCGTGAACCCACCGATGTCGTGGAGGTGCGGCTCCGCGAGTACCTGGCGGGCAAGCGTCCGCCCGTGAGCATGGCGATCCGGACGCCCATGAACGCCATCGGCGGCTGAATCGCCGGCCGCGCATCAGCCCACACTCCTTGCCCCTCGGCGCGATAGATTCTAAGATGGCACGTGATCAACGTGAAGTTCGCGAGTCATGTCAGGGAGGTGCCATGAGCGTTGAACCGGTGAGTGGGGCAGACACGCACAGAGAGAGCTGCAGCACCAGAAACGCGCTGCTCAAACCCTGGGCGGTGGGGTGTGAAGGCGTGGTGCCCCACGAGTACGGCGCCGTCCACCCCGCCAACCGGACCTTCTTCCAGCAGGACCGGGACCGCCTGCTCCACTCGGAGGCGTTTCGGCGGCTGGGCTACAAGACGCAGGTCTTCGTGGTGCACGAGGGAGACTTCTACAGGACGCGCCTGACTCACACCATGGAGGTATCCCAGGTCGCCCGCGGCATCGCCTGCGCACTCGGTCTCAACGAGGACCTCTGCGAATCTATCGCCTACGCCCACGATCTGGGGCACCCCCCCTTCGGGCACCGCGGCGAGGCGGCCCTGGACCGGTTCTTCGCCGGCATCCTCGACCAGAGGCTGGGCGTGTCTCGCCCGCCCGACGGCAAGACCTTCGAGCAGAACTTTCAGTCCTACCGGATCGTCAGCAGCCTGGAACGGCGCTACCCGAAGTTCCCCGGACTGAACCTGAGCCACGAGGCGCTCCACGGCATCCTCAACCACCACACGGCCTTCGACGAACCCGTTCTGCCGTACCCGCTGGCCGTGTACGACGAGGAGACCGCCCGGCGGGTGCGGGAGACGTACTTCGGTACGGCGGGCTGTTCGGCGGAAGCGCAGGTCGTGAACGTGGCGGACCAGGTGGCGTGGGTCACGCACGATCTGGAGGACGCACTGCGCGTCAGGTTCCTCACGGTCGAGGAGCTCAGAGACCTGCCCATCGCCCTTCTGCAGACGGCGTGGGAGAGGGCGAGCGAAGGCGCGAGCGGGTGGGACCGGGACAGAATTCTCTGGGCGAGGCTGCTCGTCAGGAACATGATCGACGTCCTTATCAACGACGTGGTCACGGTGTCGGAGACCCGCCTCAAGGGGTTCAGGGATCCAGTCGGCGTGAAGGCCACGAGGCGCCCGGCCGTGGACTTTTCGGACGAGATGGCGCGCTCGGTCAAAGCCCTGCGCGAATTCCTCTTCAGCAGGGTATACACCCATCCGGTCGTGGAACGCATGTCGATCAAGGCGGAGGGAATCCTCGAGCGGCTTTTCAACAGCTTGACGAAGGACCTCCTGGAGAAGGGGAGCGTATCCATAAGGCTCCTGCCGCACAATACGCGGGAGCGTGTGGATTCGCAGGAGCATCCCGTGGCCAAGTTCCAAGTCGTCGTCGATTTCCTCGCCGGCATGACCGACCGCTTCGCGACGGAGTTCTACCGGGTCCTTTACGAACCGGATGAAAAGGGCATCACGAGCCTGTACTGAGAGGGGCGTCCTCAGGCGCCGCGACGCGGGCAGGCCGGCTTGACCCAGGGGGGCTTTTACCTTATACTGTCCGTCTGGTGGGGCTATGGCGCAGCTGGGAGCGCGCTTGAATGGCATTCAAGAGGTCGGGGGTTCGATCCCCCCTAGCTCCACCAAAAAAAGACACCCCCCGGCTCCGCCCGGCGGGTACGCAAGATAGAGCGCCGGAGGAATAACACCCCGGCGCTTTTCATTTTTTCTATATGCCTTTGCATGGGAGCGAAGCCTTGAACGGGACGCACTGGACGCAGGCGAGGGGATGGGAGGCAGAGAGCGCCTCGATCTCCCGGCGCTACGGCGTATCCCCCGTCGCTGCCATGTTTCTTGCAAACCGATTCAGCGATTCCGAAGCCATGGCCGAGTTTCTGGACCCATCTGGAGGTAGCTGTCCTCCGCCGGAGCGACTCCCAAACGTGGAGGAGGCCGGGAAGGTCATCGCCGGAGCGGTCCGGGCCGGCATGACCATCCTCGTTCACGGGGACTACGACGTGGACGGACTAATGGGGGCCGCCGTGCTCATGGGCGGCCTCGCGGCGCTGGGGGGCGGAACAGTGGCCCACATCCCGTCACGCTTCGACGGCGGATACGGGCTTTCGGAAACGAGTCTCGACGCCATCTCGAAAAGTGGTGCGGGCCTCGTGGTCACCACCGACTGCGGGACCAACGCGAGGGAGATCGGCCAGCAGATCACGGCCATGAACGTAGGAATGGTCATCACCGATCACCACATTCCGAGCGAAAACGCGCAGCCACCCGCCATCATCGTCAACCCTCACATCGAGCGGGACCACCCGGACAAGACCATGTGCGGCGCATATGTGGCCATGCAGACGGTGAGACAGGTGGCCAGAGAGCTGGGACGTGACCTGCCCCTCGAGCCGTTCCTGCGGCTGGTCGCGATAGCCACTGTCGCGGACGTCGTCCCGATGACGCCGGACAACCGGCGCGTCTGCAAGAAGGGGTTCCGCGCGCTGACGCAGACGCCGAACGTGGCCCTCGCCATGATGCTCAAGAGGGCGAAGATCAACGGTGACCTCAGGAGTCACCACATCGCCTACCACATCGCCCCTCGGTTCAACGCCGCCGGCCGCATGAAGGACGGGCGCCTGGTCCTGGACCTTCTCCTCGAGAGGCATCCGGGTCGGGCGTCGATCCTCATGGGGCGGCTAGAGTCCCTGAACAGGAAGCGCAAGGCGCTTCAGGCGGTGGCCCTCGAGGAGGCCACCTTGATCGCATCCGGGCAGGAGGCTGGCAGGGTGCTGTTCACGGCCTCCGAAGGCTGGCACAGGGGGGTGATAGGGCCCGTGGCGGCAAGGCTCGCGGAGACGTACCGCAAGAGTGCTTTCGTCGTGGCGGTCGAGGGCGACGAGGGCGTCGGTTCGGCGAGGGCCGCGGGTTCGGACAACGTTGTTCGCCTTCTCGAAAAGGCCGCTTCCGTACTTATGCGCTTCGGCGGGCACCATGGAGCCGCCGGTTTCACGGTGAGCGCGGACAGGCTGGACGAACTGGGCCGTATCCTGATGACGGCGGAACCGGAGGAAGGGGCTTGCGGGCTCGATGAGGCACGCACGTACTTCCCCATTTCTCCGAACGCGCTGCACGACGTGTGGGACGTGTGGGGAATCCTGGATCCCTTCGGACCGGGGAACGAAGAGCCGTACATCGGTGTGGAAGGCCTCCATGCGAGAGGGTGCCGTATGGTGGGCGACCGCCACGTCATATGGGACGTGGGGCTCCCGAACGGCGACTCCCTCAACGTCATCGCATGGGACGGCGTCCGAAAGGGGCTGGGGCCTTCCAGCCTGACGCCGTCCGCCCACGTCATCGCCAGGCCGGCCCCGGAGTTCCGCCCGGGACGGCTCCCTTTCTGCCTGACCGTAGAGGCCGTTCTCTGAGTCCAGACGGCCGGGCCGCCCCACAACGGCTTCGCGCCCTTCCGGTTGGGGCACATGGCCAGCCGCCACGAGGGTCGCCCCGGGAAGTCCGCGACCTCAAAATGGTTTGTGATAAACTCGACACCTAGTGAACCGGCAGGCCTTAACACGAATAAAAGGAAGGTAAAAAAATGCCAAAATGGGTCTATTTTTTCGGAAGCGGTAAGGCTGAAGGAAACGGCACGCAGAAGGAACTACTCGGCGGTAAGGGTGCCGGCCTGGCCGAGATGACCAACCTGGGCATCCCGGTCCCCCCGGGGTTCACCTTGACCACCGAGGTCTGCACGTACTACTACCAGAACGACCAGTCCTACCCCGAAAATCTCGACAATCTGGTCATGGAGGCCCTCACGGGGGTCGAAAAAATCATGGGGAGGAAGTTCGGAGATTCGTCTAACCCCCTCCTGTTCTCGGTGCGGTCGGGCGCCCGTGCGTCCATGCCCGGCATGATGGACACGGTGCTCAACCTCGGGCTGAACGACGAGACCGTCAAGGGTCTGGCGGCCATGACCAGCAATCCCAGGTTCGCCTGGGACTCCTACCGGCGCTTCGTGGCCATGTACGGCGACGTCGTGCTTGGGCTGAAGCCGGAGAAGAAGACCGACGACGACCCCTTCGACGTCATTCTGGACCAGGTCAAAGAGGAGGCGGGGGCCAAGTACGACACGGATCTCGGAACGGAGCACCTGCAGAAGCTCGTAAAGCTCTTCAAGGCCGAGATCAAGAAGCGCAAGGGTATCGATTTTCCCGAAAAGCCCATGGACCAGCTCTGGGGCGCCATCGGCGCCGTGTTCGGTTCGTGGATGAACGACCGGGCCATCGCCTATCGGAAGCTCTACGACATCCCGTCGGACTGGGGGACGGCGGTCAACGTCCAGACCATGGTCTTCGGGAACCTGGGCGATACCTCGGGCACCGGCGTCGGGTTCACGCGCGATCCCGCCCTGGGCGAAAACAAGATGTACGGCGAGTTCCTGATGAACGCGCAGGGCGAGGACGTGGTGGCGGGCATCCGCACGCCGCGGCCCATAACCGAACTCGAGAAGATTCTCCCGGAAACGTTCGCGCAGCTTGTGGACATCCGTAACAAGCTGGAATCCCACTACCGCGACATGCAGGACTTCGAGTTCACCATCCAGGAACGCAAGCTGTACATGCTGCAGACTCGCAACGGAAAGCGCACCGGGCTCGCGGCTGTTCGCGTGGCTCTGCAGATGGTTGACGAAGGCCTGATCACGAAGGAGGAAGCAATCTTCCGCGTTGAGCCGAACCAGCTTTACGACTTCCTGGTTCCGCGTCTCGATGAGAAGAGCACGAA
>JBJKRE010000056.1:0-5291 GCA_046704825.1 Acidobacteriota bacterium | reverse complement strand
GGGGTCCTTGGGTAAAGGGAAAAGGGTAAAGGCGGGACGGCTGGGGGCAACTCTTCGAAGAAAAGCCGTCGGCCGTCGGCCGTCGGTGGTCGGCTGCGCCCTCGGCGCAGTGAAGGGGTGAAGAAGTTAAGAGTGAAGGGTCGAGCAGGCTTCCGGAGGAACGTCGGTGCTCGTCAATCGATTCGGCCGGCTTCCGCCGGCCGCTACAACGGCTCGTCCCGAGCCGTTTTCAAATCCCAAATCCCAAATCCCAAATCCGAAATGTCCCTACTCATCCTCCCGGTCGTCGAGGCGGCGGACGCCGGAAGTGGTGGGGCCGGATTTTATGGGCCCCGAGTCGGAGGGCAGGAGCTTGCGGATGCCGGACTGGGCGGGAGAGGCGGCGTGGACGCCGGAGTCGGTCAGGCCGGGACCGCGGATGCCCGCCGTGTCAGTCGGCGAGCCCTTCTTGAGGACGTTGAGCATGACGACGCAGAGCCAGATCGCCCCGGCGAAGAGGGCCGCGAAAAGCACGATGGCCGTCCACTGCGGGTGGACGGTCAGTTTGGCGGGATCGTACACGGCTTTGAGAGCTGCGTCGCGGATCACGTCCCGCATGACGATCATGCACAGAAGGGTGACCACGAGCGCGCAGGCCGCCCCCCACAGGTACCGGCCCGGCTTGAGGGAGTTGATGCCGAGCAGGGCCAGGGCCAGGGACACCAGACCGCCAAGCAGGCCCAGCCCCAGCGCGATGCTGCCGAGGAGGTTGCCGCCCATGAGCGACATCATCTGCTCCTTGGGCAGCCCGATCAGCCACCACAGGCCTATCACCATGTTGACGATGGTGGCTCCTGCGAACCACGTGGCGCCGCTGCGGAACTGCCAGCGGCCCTGCTCGGGCTCGAGGCGTATCCTTCGGGCTCCACGGATGGCGAGATACAGCCCCGTCACGGCGATGGCGCCGAAAAGCATGTGCAGGAACCGGGGCAGGACGGTCAGGTCCGCCAGGTTCAGCTGCCAGCCGCCTGGGTGAGCCAGATACTTGTCCTTGAAGCGGTCCGGATCGACCATCAGCGTAAAGAGGTTCACCCAGACGAAGCCGATGTAGCCCAGCAGGACGAGATTCACGAGGGACAGCCACGGCCTGAAGCGCCCGAAAGACTCCCACCATTTCGCCATGGCGTACATCAGGGTGTACGCGGCGATGAGCACCGGAATGATGAGGATGAACGGCGTGCCCAGGAGGATTGCCGAGGTGTAGAAGAGCGGGCCGTAGAGGACCTGGACAAACAGCAGGGGCGCCACGCCGAAGACGATGGCGAAGGCGGTGGCGTATGGCATGATGACCACCAGCCTTCTGGCGGTGGCCAGGCGCTTCTCCTGCCCCCTGAAGGCGAAGACGGCGGCCAGGAGGTTTCCTCCCAGGATGAGGTTCATGAAGATCACGTGGACCAGGAACGTGACGTAGAGGAGCGCCTTTAACAGCCAGACCGGGGCGGGCACGGGGATCGCGTCGGGCGTGGGAATGGGCACCATCACTTCGCACTCCCGCCCTGAGCCGCCAGGTAATCGGCCAGGGCTTTCTCTTCCGCCTGAGAATCGGTCCACGGCGGCATCTTGTCGCTCACCGAGTCGATGGACTCGAGGATGATGGCCACGTCGCCGGGCTTCTGATCTTTGAAGAACGAGCCGACCGGCCGGAAGGAGCCGTTCAGCGAGTGGCACGGTGCACAGCGGCGGGCCCACACCGCCGCGCCGTCCTCTGGGATGGGCCCGGCGGGTACGCCCTGCATGAGGTAGGCCGCGATGGCCTTCGCGTCCTGCTCGTTGCCCGGGAAGGGCGGCATGCCCCCGCGCATCATGTCCGTCCGTTCGACGAGCCCGGCCACGAAGGCCGCGTCCAGCCCCCTGAGCCTGGGCGCCACGGCGTTGGGGCCGCGGAAGGGGTTGTGGCAGGCCGAACAGGCTATGCGAAAGAGTTCCCCTCCCACGGCGGCCTGGTTGGCCGGCGTCACGGCCTTTTCGCGGACCCACAGGGAGGCCGCGAGCATGCCCTCCTTGCGGTACCGGGACAGGTCCTTGACGGCCACGTGGTTGATGTACAGGTAGTTCGTGATCGTGTAGGGCTTGCGCACGGACTCGCGCACCCACTCGGTGGCCCCCACGACGCAGAGCCCCAGGATCAGGAGGGCGACCGCGAAGGGCTTCCCGACCATCCTTGGCTGGACCGTGCTCGCGACGAGCGCGAGCACCGCCGCCAGCGCCGTCGCGCCCAGGAAGAGCCAGGAGGCGTGCTGAACGGACCCTATCAGGCCCACGAGGTCGGCGTTGGCCTTGGGCAGGCTCCGCACAAACCAGTAACCGGCGGGCAGGAGCAGAACGGCCGCCGGCCACAGCCAGGTCCCGGCGTAGCGGGCCACCTCTTCCTTGAGAATCCGGTCGCGGCTCCAACTGACCGTCACCAGGGCGTAGAGCCCCGCGAGCAACACGCAGATGAGCGTCCGGACGACGAGCTGGGACCAGTAGCCGGGGTTGAAGAACGCGGACAGCAGGGACTTGTCGGTCAGCCAGTGGCCCGGTGTCAACTGAAAGGCCAGGATGCCGTTGATGGCCACGAGGCTGAGGTAGGCCGCACCGAAGTAGACCCAGCCGATGAACATGTGCTGTCCCCGCGACACGCGGCTCACCCATGTCCGGTTGTAGACGATGATGGAGAGGATCTCGACCAGGAAGAAGACCCACTCGATGGCCCAGACCCAGACGAAGATGTGGATCAGGTGGCTGGTGGCCTCCGGGCTTATGAGCCCGATGGTGAACCAGATCCCGACGCCAGTGGTGGCGCCGAAGACCAGGGTCAGGAAGGCGAAGAAGCGGGCGTGCTTTTTCAACCAGGCCAGCATGGCGGGATCTTCGCTCTTCCGGGCACGCGCTTCGGTGAGTACGAGGAAGAGCCCGCCGCCCACCGCGAACTGCGCGATGAAGACGTGGATCACTCCGATGAACGCGATGATCCACCGCGACCCGAAGACGACCTCCCAGACCGGGTAGTTCATTTCACCTCACCCTGGAAAGCACCGGAAACCGGGAGCGCCGGAGGGGGACGGCACGTCGTACCTGCCGGCTCCCGTCCTGGCAGCTCCCCCGTCTCCTGCTTTCCTGCCCCCCCGCCTTCGCGACAGCCGCCGTTACTTGAGCGTGTTCTTCGCGATGACGAAGCGCTGGACCTGGTTGGTTCCCTCGTAGATCTGCGACAGCTTTGCGTCGCGCATGATCTTCTCGACGATGAAGTCCTTGGAGTAGCCCTCGCCGCCCATCACCTGCACGGCGTCGGTGGCCACTTCCATGGCCGCGTCCGTGGCGTAGTATTTGGCCATGGCGCTGTAGGTTCCCACTTCCTTGTCCTGGTCCGTGAGGATCGCGGCGTTCCAGACGAGGAAGCGGCTGGCGGTGATCTTGGTCAGCATCTCGGCGAGCATGAAGGACACGCCCTGGAAGGCGACGATGGGCTGCCCGAACTGCTGACGCTTGACGGCCCAGTTCTTGGCGGTCTCGTACGCTTCCCTGGCCATGCCCACGGCCGCGGCGGCCACGCCGGCGCGGGTGCGGTTGAAGGTCTTCATGGCCACGATGAAGCCCATGTTCTCCTTGCCGACCACGTTTTCGACGGGCACGGCCACGTCCTTGTACTCGATCTCCACCTGGCAGGAGGCGCGCTGGCCCATCTTGGGCAGTTCGCGGCCGATGGTCACGCCGGGCGTGTCGGCGGGCACGACGATGGCCGACATGCCCCTGGCTCCGCGGCCCGGGTCGGTGTTGCAGAAGACCGTGTGGTACATGGCCTGCTTGCCGTTGGTGATGAAGCGTTTGTTCCCGTTGATGACGTACTTGTCGCCCTGGCGGACGGCCGTGGTCTTGACCGACCCGGCGTCGGAGCCCGCTTCGGGCTCCGTCAGGCAGAAGGCGGCCAGCCCGCGGCTCTCGATCAGGTGGCCGAAGATACGCTTCTTGAGGTCGTCGCTCGCGCCGACGAGAAGGGGCGTCAGGGCGAGATTGTTGGCGTCGATGCAGATCCCGATGCCCGAGCAGGCCGCGCCGAGTTCCTCGCTGGCCAGGCAGCCGTCGAAGGAGTTGTGCCCGGCACCGCCGTACTCCTTGGGGATGGCACCGTTGATAATGCCCTCGTCGTAAGCCTTCTGGACGACGGGCCACGGAAACTCGCAGCTCTCGTCGTACTGCCGGGCCACGGGGCGCATGTACTGATCGGCGAACGCCTTCGTCTTCTCGACCAGTTCCTTCTGTTCTGCGGACAACTCAAAACTGACCATGGCATCTCTCCCCTTCTACGTTGGTAGGAGCCGTAACCGTTACGCCTCCGGTCGCTCGCCGCACGGACCGTGATCGGGGGGATCCTGCGGCGCCCCCGGGAGCCTTTCTGTTCATTATAGCCGCACCTCAGCGAATCATGCCTTCGATCGGGCTGGACGCCGTGGCGTAACGCTTCATGGGGATGCGTCCAGCGAGGAAGGACTCCCGCCCCGCTTCGACGGCCTTGCGCATGGCGGAGGCCATGGTCACGGGATCCCTGGCGCCGGCCACGCCCGTGTTCATCAGCACGCCGTCCACGCCCAGCTCCATGGCGCGGCACGCGTCGCTGGCCGTTCCCACCCCCGCGTCCACGATGACCGGCACCTCCATGAACTCTTTGATGAGCATGATGTTGTTCGGGTTCTGGATGCCCATGCCCGAGCCGATGGGCGCTCCCAGGGGCATGACCGCCGCGGCCCCCGCGTCTTGCAGACGCCTGGCGTTCACGAGGTCGTCGTTGGTGTAGGGCAGAACCGTGAAGCCCTCCTTGACCAGGGTCCTGGTGGCTTCGAGAAGGGCCGCGTTGTCCGGAAAGAGGGTCTTCTCGTCCCCGATGACCTCGAGCTTGACCCAGCTGGACATGCCCACCTCGCGCGCGAGCCTCGCCGTCCTGACCGCGTCGTCCGCCGTGTAGCACCCGGCGGTGTTGGGCAGGAGGAAGTACTTGTCCGTATCGATGAAATCCAGCATGGAAGGCTTGGTGCGGTCGAGTTCCACGCGCCGGACGGCCACGGTGACCACCTGCGTCCCGGAGGCCGCCAGGGCGTCCCGCATGGTCTCGTTGTCCTTGTACTTTCCGGTCCCTATGAAGAGCCGGCTCTCGAAGGTCTTGCCGGCGATGACCAGGTTGTCTTGAGCCATGTGATCCTCCAGTAAAAACCTAGGATACCATTACCGGCCGCCCCATTAGAAACCGCCGTGCCGGGACGAAAAAAGGCGCGGGG
>JBJKRE010000055.1:0-15607 GCA_046704825.1 Acidobacteriota bacterium | reverse complement strand
CTTCAGCTACAATCTGGCGTGCGTGTGCGCTCTCGACGGCGACCGGAAGGGCGCGCTGGCCGCGCTAAAGGAGGCCGAGGACGCCGATGCGCAATCGAGCCTGGGACGAACGCTCCCCGACCCCACGGCGGACACGGATCTGAAGGGACTCTGGGGCGACCCCGTCTTCCAGGCGGTGCTGATCATGGACCAGGGCCCGCAGCCCAACGACGGGCCGGGCAGCGCGCTCATGCGCGCCGGCGCGCGCCTGCTCTACGCCGGCGACGTCAAGGGGGCGATCGAGAAGGAAAAGGCCGCGACCGAAAAGGAGCCCGAGAGCGCGCGCTCCTGGTATTTCCTGGGCGCGGCCTGCGAATCCGCGGGGCAAGGCCAGCAGGCGGCCGCATCTTACGAGCGGGCCATCGCGCTGAACGTCCCCCCGCACAACCTGCTGTCTCAGGCCATGCTGACCTATGCCGCCGCCCACGCGGGGCTGGCCTGGCTCCAGGCGAAGCAACCCGCCCGGGCCGTAAAGGCCCTTCTCCAGGCCACACAGACCTCGCCGTACCACCCGACGCCCTGGTACGACCTTGCACGGGCGTACGCGGCGCTCGGCGACGAGGCCAAGGCGGGCGACGCCCTGAAGAAGGCGTTCAACCTGACGGGCAACCTTCAGCCGGTCGACGCGCCCCTGCCGGACCCGGCGAAGGACCCTTCATTCGCGAAGTGGAGCAAGGACAAGGTCTGGAAAGCCGTCCTCAAAGAGGTCTCCACCGAATCCCAGGGCAATTGATGCCCCGCCGCCGCCAGCCTGATCGGCACCCCGAACCGCCCAGCCGGTCTACCGGGCACTTGTCCCCGGTGAGTTCTGGCCTGTCGCCGGCGGGGGGCGCCGCCTTGACATGGCGGGCGTTTCCGCGAGAGAATAGCCCATCTCGGGAGTCCAAATGACCATGCGCCGTCTGATCATCGCGATCTTTTTTTTGTGCCTGAGCCTGGCGCTCTTCGCCCAGGTCGGCACGGGGCCGGTCAGCGTCGTACAGCTGGCCGACGGGCGCTCCCTGTGGCTTCCGGCCGGGACACCGAATCAGGTCCAGCCCCTTGCAACCCTTTATTACGGTCGGTTTCAGAACGCCTGGGCCTCCTTCTTCGGAACCCCCCCCGATCTTCCGGACACCCTCGTCGTTCCCCAGTCCGGAGACCTTTACGAGTCGCTCTTCTCGACGCTCTGGAACGACGCCAAGGCGGACATCCCGCCCGCCGGCCGTCCCGCGGCGCTGGGCGCTCTGCGATACGTGGTGATGAACGATCCCTCCTCCTTCATGGCCGCCCTGGCCGGCGCCGTGACGGCGAAGAGCCTCGACGACGGCCTCCTTCGTTCGCCGCTGGTCTACCTCTTCCTTCTCGACCAGGTGCAGGAACCGGCCTTCATCTCCGAGGCCCTTCCCCCGGGACCGGACGGCGTCAACGTCCGCAGGGCGCTCGCTCACCGCGGCGTGAGCTGGAAGGCTTTCAAGAACCGGTTCGCCGCCTGGGTCCTGGAGAAGGCCATCGACGACCAGCTGCTCACCCTGTCCAGGGGCAGTCTCCCCGCCGTGTGGGTGCTGGATTCGGACCTTCCTTCCGGCGGCTTCACCGGCTGGAGCTTCGCTCTGTCCGACGTGGACGAGGGCGTGGGCTATGAGGTGGCCGGCAGCGCACCCGCCGGACTGCGGATCGTGAGCTTCTTCACGGACGGGAGCGGCCGCGTGACCCAGGCCGGCATGGCATCGATGGCCGGCGGCCCCATGCGCCTGCCCAAGAAGGGCGACAGGCTGTGGGTCTTCGTCTGGAACGCGTCCGGCGAGCCGGCCGGCGACGGGCTCACCATGACGCTGTGGAAAGTCTACGACCTGCCCTTCGAGGTCAGGAAGTCCGACCGTCAGAGCCGGACGCTGGACCTGATCCTCAAGGAAGGCCCGGGCATCGCTGATTACAGCCTCTGGGGCCGCCTTCAAACGGAAACCGGAATCGCGCCCCTGCCGCTGCCGCCCTTCCCGTCCAAGGGCGAGGGCGTGCACCACTACATCCTCCAGCTGCCTCCACCTCTCAAGGACGTGCACGACCTGCGGCTCTTCTGCCGCATGCTGTCGGGCGGGACCTATTCCGCCCCGATATCCGGTTCCGAGACGCCCGCACAATGATGGTCCGGCTCCATTCCGCGGACCTCAACGGCATCGACGCCGTGGCCGTGGAAGTGGAGGTTGACGTCCAGCCGGGACTGCCTTCGTACGTCACGGTCGGCCTGCCCGACGCGGCCGTCAAGGAGAGCCGCGAGAGGGTGAAGGGCGCGATCCTGAATTCGGGATACCAGTTCCCGCTCGAACAGGTGACCGTCAATCTGGCGCCGGCTGACCTCAAAAAGGAGGGGGCCCAGCTCGATCTCGCCATCGCCCTGGCCCTGCTCGAAACCACGGGCCAGATCCCCGCGGGCAACGGCCACGACCGGCTTCTCCTGATGGGCGAACTGGCCCTGAGCGGCGCTCTCAGGCCTGTGAGGGGCATGCTCGCCATGGCCATGCTCGCGAGGGCTGCAGGAAAGGCCCTGCTATGCCCGGAGACGAACGCGGACGAAGCGTCGATCGTGGACGGGTGCGAGGTGTACGCCGTGTCCACACTGACGCAGGCGGTGGAGTTCCTCCGGGGGGAGCGGGAACTCACGCCGCGCCCCCACAGATCCTACGAGGATGTACTGGCCGACCCGCCGTCCCGCCTCGACTTCCAGGACGTCAAGGGCCAGTCCCACGTCAAGCGGGCCATGGAAGTGGCGGCCGCCGGAGGCCACAACGTGCTCCTGATCGGTCCGCCCGGGTCGGGCAAGTCCATGCTTGCCAAGCGGCTGCCCACGATCCTACCCCCCATGTCTTTCGAGGAGGCGCTGGAGACTACGCGCATCCACTCCGCGCGAGGCCTGGCCCGGCACGACGGACGTGGCATCGTCTCGCTGCGCCCCTTCAGGGCCCCGCACCACACCATCTCCTACGCCGGCATGATCGGAGGGGGTACGCACATCCAGCCGGGCGAAATCTCCATGGCGCACAACGGCGTGCTCTTCCTCGACGAACTGACCGAGTTCAAGCGGGACGTCCTCGAGAGCCTGCGTCAGCCCCTCGAGGACCGCACCATAGCCATATCCCGCGTGAAGGGACACCTGACCTTCCCGGCCGCCTTCACCCTGCTGGCCGCGACCAACCCCTGCCCGTGCGGTTACTACGGCGACCCGACCCGGAGGTGCCGGTGCACTCCGCCCCAGATCAACCGCTACCTCTCGCGCCTGTCGGGTCCATTGCTGGACCGGATGGACATCCAGGTTGAGGTGACGGCCATCCCTCCGGACGAGCTGCGGAAGGCGGAAAAGGGGGAATCCTCAGGCGCCATCCGCGAACGGGTCATCCGGGCCAGGAACGTTCAATGGAAGCGCTTCAGCGGGTCCGGCATCCACGCGAACGCCCAGATGGATGAGAAGATGGTGGACGCCCACTGCGGTCTCGATCCCCAGGCCGAGGCCTTTCTCCTGGCGGCCATGCGGTCCATGGGCATCACCGCACGGGGCCACCACCGGATTTTGAAGGTGGCCCGGACGCTGGCCGACCTGGACGGCTCGGCCGCCGTCGCCGTCAACCACCTCGCCGAAGCGGTCCAGTACCGGACCTTCGACCGCAAGCTCTTCGCACTCTGAGCCCTCAGCGGCCCGCCTTGATGCGCGTCGCCCCCGCCCGCACGCAAAAGGGGCGCGGGATCGACCCGCGCCCCTTCGGCCAGCCTTCTTTCACCGCATCAGTAGATCTGGGGCGGAGGCGGCTCCTCCTGCCCCGCGTAGCACCCTTCGGGATCGTTGAGCGTGTTGGTGTCGAACAGGCTGGAGTAGACACCGCTGTTGTAGTCGTACAGGTAGCCCCAGGCCATGTGGTTGTTGGGATCGTAGTAGACGTAGACGTACTGGGAGGCGCCCGGCAGGCTCCAGAACATGGTCCCGCCGTTGTAGACGCTGATCCCGGCCGAGTAAGAAGCAGGCGCACCGTACCCGTCGATGACGTTCCACGTGAAGGAGCCGCAGGTGTCGATGCAGACCTGGGACATCCCGCCGTCGTCCCAGAACGACAGGATTTTCGGCACCGTGCACGCATTCCGGATCATGGGCCATGCGTCCGCCACGTACTCGTCCGGGGTGTCGTAGGGGCCCAGGAGGACCATCCGGCCGTACCCGGGGATATCTCTGAACACACCGTACACCATGGGTTCGGCAACGCCGTTTTCGGCGACGACGGAATGCTTCGGCCGCGGCGACGACGCGTTGGCCGCGCCCTTCGTTGCCCTGGCGACCGCGAACTCACCGCCGTATTCACACCCCGCACTCACGAGGAAAGTCACTGCGTCTGGCGGCAACATCCACGGGTAGTACTCGGCGTCGCCGCTTATGGTGGACACGGCCTGCCCCAGCGTGTAGCCCGAGGTCATGCAGTTCACGGCAGCTATCTGACCGTCGTACTGACAGGTGTCGTAGTCCCAGAGGGTGTACTCTCCCACGTCTCCGGTGTCGCCGCCGTAGCCCGGCCAGAAGAGGCCAGAATACTCGGCGAAGCTCACCGCGCTGTCCAGGCAGACGATGACCTTGCCGGACGTGAACCAGGTGATTACGTCCGACACGTTCGCGTCCGGCACGGAATTGTCCGGCAGGACCAGCACGTCGAAGCCGGACAGGGTGGCGGCACCCAGGTCGGTCACGACGGTGGTCGTGAAGCGCCCCTGCGGGTCGCTGTCGAGGATGGTCTGCAGGATCTCCCAGGCATTCGAGTCGCCGCCGTCGAAGTAGGAACCGGGCCCGTTGACGTCGTCGTTGTATATGGCCACATTAACCGTCCCCGAGACGACCTGCGGTTGAATGCCGGCCTTCGCAATCCGGCCATCGGTCGGACCGGCCCCCTTCTGGGCCGAGGCCGGAACCGCCGCCTGCACGAAAAGCCCCGCAGCGGCCACCAGCACCAATGTCACAACCCACCTGCGTACGTTCATACTCTCTCCTTCCCCTTGCTAGAAATAAGCAGCGGTTGTCGCTTTTCCCACTACCCTGTAGCTCGGCCGTCCAGCCCGGCCTGCGGAACCGCCGAAAGCACCAATCGGATCATGCCGAGATCTCCAGCACGCCCGAACTGGACCCAGAAACCCTCTGCTCCCGAAGTTGACAGTCTTGCCTGCGCTTAGAGAGTAGCACAGCCCATTTCCTCTTCAAAGTCTCCATCCAGGGAAGAATGTCTCCGCCGCACGGCTGCCCCGGGTGCGGCCTGACGGGCCGATTCGGGGCGGGCCGGAACGAGCCGGAGCAGGGGGCGCGGATCACCGCGCCGTCCAGGCAGTCTGTGATCTTGCGGTTCGTAAACCACGCGCCGCATCCGGAAGGCGCGGGTCCGGGACCGAGTCGTCGGGGAGGACGAGTACGTCGAACTGGAACCGCCGTTTCCGTTCAGAACGATGGTTCCTGGCCACGGGATTATGAGAGGCGGCCTTTCCCTCCGCTCTGCCAGTCCAGGGACTTGACCGTCCTTCCCGCCGTCTGCAGGTCCCGGACGGCCGTGGGACGCCCCTTGCAAGAGGGTTGGATGGAGTTATCTGCGAAAAGGAGAGAAAGACGCCGCCAGGGGATCTTCCGGGCGGCCCTTACGGGGGCTCAGTGCCCCTTGAGCTTCCAGCTGAAACGCCCGAGGACCTCGTTGAGGAAGCTGTTTCTAGGCAGGAAGCCGAGAGGCGGTTTCCGGCGGATGCCGATGGTCCGGTAGAAGCCCATGAGCTGGTCCCTGTGGGGGGACTTCTGCCGCAGACCACGCTGGATGGCGCGCACGCACTGAAACCGATCGCCCATGGCCAGGTGAACCTTGGCGAGGTTCAGGTAACAGAGGGGTTCGTCGCCGTCCTTCCTCAAGGCCTCCTGGCACTGTTCGAGGCCTTCGAGGTGGTCGCCGTCCTGGGTCCCCCGGATCATGCCGAGGAAGGACAGGGCCAGGGCGCTGTCGGGCTGCGCGTCCAGGTAGCCCTGAAACACGCCCCTCGCTTCTTCGATGTGCCCCTGGTTGACCAGCTTGATACCGTCTTTCAGCCTTTTGGGCACGTCCACCATTTCCAGGTCGGCCATCGCATCGCTCCACGCCCCCCGACTCGGGGCCAGCTGGCTTCTTAAACCCTTCCAGTGGGCCGGCCGGTTGCTCCTGAATCCGCGCTTCGGCATCGCCTGCCAGCTCGAGTTGGACAAGGAACATTCTTATCACCATCGTCCGGGTCGAGACAAGGGAGGGCATAACTCCCGGCGGGAAACGGCTCGCTGCTCCTGACGGGCCGGGGCGCCAGTCCCGCAGGAGGCCCCGCGAAGACTGGCGCCTTCCACCCTCACATGTGAGTGAAGACTCTCGCATCGTTGACGCAATTGGCACCTTGACAGGAATTGCGACGAGTTGTAGTGTGTGACTGGTAAGTAAGTGCATACATTCATCGGAGGTGGCGGTGGAACTGATCATAGAAGAGAGCAAGAAAGATACGAAACTCCCGGAAATCCTTCGCGCCGCACTCGAGCTGTTCACGGAGAAGGGCATCCACGCCACCACCACCAAGGATATCGCCCGCCGGGCAGGCGTGAGCGAGGGAGCCCTCTACCGGCACTTCCAGAGCAAACAGGAACTGGCCGAGGACCTGTACCTGACCCACCTGTCCTACTTCACGGCCCAGCTCGACCGAAGCGTGCTCGTCGTGCCTTCCCTGCGAGAACGCCTCGACGCCTTCGTGGACGGCTGCTTCCACTTCTTCGACGAGGACAGAACCCTCTTCACCTACCTCATTCTCAGCGAGCACAACGAATTGGGCAGGACCAGCCGGAAAGTGCGACACATACGCCACCTGGTCAGGGACATCCTTGTGGACGGCCAGACCAAGGGCGAAATCCGGGAAGGCGACGTGGAGGTCTTCGGCGCTCTCATCATAGGCATGATCATCCGTGTGGCCATCTTCAGAATATACGGGCTCATCAGCGGGGACCTGAGGAGTCGCTCCAGGGAAGTCGCAGCCGCCTGCTTCAGGGTCGTGGCTCCCGACGCCGTCATCGGCCTCGGTACGGCGGTGTAGGGTGTTCGGGTTCCGGCCTCGGCCGATTCCCGGGCCGGCCGTCCCGCCGGCGCCGAGCCCACCTCGGCCGGACGCCGTGTTATCCTGATTTCATCCTCAGGGACCCGGAGCGGCATCAAGTCGATACGTCATTCCGGAACGAACCGCCCTGGCTCCCACGAGTTCGTGGCCGGCCCGCACGGTCCCGCCCAGGGAGGTATGGAATGAACGCGCAGGAAAAGCTCAGTCGGATCGCAGACGACAAGGGCCCGTCGAAGGAAGGTCTCGCAGAAGGCGCGGGGGTCTTCGCGGAGGCCGTGGGCCAGGAACTGAACGTCAAGGGCGACGAGGTGGCCGTGCTCATCCTGACCAGCACGGGTCAGACGCTCAAGTTCGTCTGGCCGCCCATGCTCGTCAAGAGCCGCGCGGCCTTTCCGGCGGGGCACAAAGCCGCCTTCGCCTCCTCGGTCGTGGCGACACTCCAGGGTAAGGTCGACAATAGGGTGTCCGCGAGCAAGCACCTCCGATTCTACGAGAGCGTGAAGGGCGCGGAGATGACCGGCCTGCCGATCCAGCGCATGATCGCGGCCCCGCTCGTTCACGGTGGACGGGCCCTTGGCGTGGTCGAAGTCTCCCGGAAGGGACAGACCCCTGAGGAGTCCGGTCCCGAGTTTTCGCCGGAGGACGTCCGGAAATTGGGTGCCATCTGCAAGGCGTTCGCGCCGGCGCTTGCGTCCCTCGTCCCCCAGCCGTTCCTGTGAGTCCCGGGGTCCCAGCGGCCCGACGGCGGATCACAGTGCGGGCCTCACGGAGGCCGTGACATGCCGGTAAATCCTACGGACCCGGATCTCTGGCTCTCGTCGACTCCCGTCGTCATCCGGGTCAAAGGAACCTCCATGGCGCCCTTCCTGCGCGACGGCGACACGGCGGAGGTCGTCCGGGCTGCACCGGACACGGTCGGACGCGGCGACATCCTGGTGTTCGTCCGGTCCGGAGAGATTACGGCCCACCGCCTCCTCTCGTGGCGCGGCGACCGTTTTCTTGAGAAGGGCGATGCCCAGAGCCAGGGAAACTGGCACGGCTGGCCCTCGACCCTGGGAGTGGTCCGCCGCATTCGGCGCGACGGACGGTGGGAGGACATGCGATCCGCCGCCTCCGCCCGAGCCCTCCGCAGGGCCGCACGCAGAAACCTGCTGGTGCACAGGCTGAACCGGACGGCGGCCTGCCTGCCGGGATCGCTCACGCGAAAGATCTTCGCCCGGGCCGCCGCCTTCGTTGCAAGGTTCTAGGGTGGCGCACGCCGTGCGGTCGTCCGCTGGCCAAACGCGCCCCGGCGTGGTATGGTTGCGCTCCGATGGTTAGACAGAAGCCTTTCCGAAAAAAAGAAGTCTCGAGGGGCAGAAGCCGAAGGCCCCCTGCACCGGTCCGGGCCTCGGCGCCGCTTACCGTGGAGATCGAACGCCTCACGTGGGGAGGCCGGGGACTCGGCCACCACGAGGGCAAGGTGATCTTCGTCTCCAAGTCCGTGCCGGGCGACAAACTCCTGGTACGCCTGGACAGAATCAAGTCCAGTTATGCGGAAGGGCACATCGAAGCCGTCCTCGCGCCCTCGGTGAACCGAGTGGAGCCCAAGTGCAAGTTCTTCAGCCACTGCGGCGGGTGCCAGTGGCTCTCGACGGCCTACGACCGGCAGCTGGCAGAAAAGCAGGCCCTGGTCGCCTCGAACCTCAGGCGCTTCCTGGCCGGAGCCGACCTGGAGCCCGTCGAACCCTCCCTCGCACCTACGGGATACCGCCATCGCGCGGACTTCCACGTGAAACCCACCGGGGATCAGGTCAAGATCGGCTTCTACCAGGAAGGGAGCCACCAGATCGTGAACCTGGACACCTGCCGCCTGTTCGACGGCGCCTTCAACGACTTCTACGGCAAAATCCGGGGCATGCTCAGAGAGACGCCCGCCGCGCGCTGCCTCGAGGGCATGACCCTCGCTCAGTCCGAGACGGACGGACACTTCGTCCTGCACTTCCGGACGGCGGATGGAGCCCGCCGGGAGGACGTCAGGGAACTGGCCGGCCGAGCCGCTGACCTGGGCATCGGAGGCTGCCTGGCCACGCCGGCCCGGCACCCCGAGCGGACGCTGGTGCGCGAAGGGAACATCCAGATCGTCTACGGGGTCGAGACTCCGGGCTCAGGGCGGGACCTAGCCCTCAAGGCCGACGTCCGTTCCTTCACACAGGCCGACTACGCAATGAACCGCATTCTGGTCCGGAAAGCCCTGGAGTTACTGGCCCCCGGCCGGCACGAGCGCCTTCTGGACCTCTACTCGGGCGTAGGGAACTTCGCCCTCCCCCTCGCGACCCAGTGCCGTGAAGTCGTTGCCGTGGAATCGAGCCCCTTCGCATGCGAGGATGCCAAGGACAACGCCGCCGAGAACGCCATATACAACGTCGAGCACCTTCCTGGAGACGTGCAGGACTGGACCCGCAAGCTGGCCGCCGCCAGCGAGACCTTCGACGCCGTGCTCATGGACCCGCCGCGCAGCGGCGCCCGGGGCGCGATCGAGCCTCTGGCCTACCTCCATCCCAGGCGCATACTCTACGTGTCCTGCAACCTGCCGTCCCTCGAGAGGGACCTGGAAGACCTGCAGAACGCGGGTTACACGGTCGAGCGGATCCTGCCCGTTGACCTGTTCCCCCAGACCTACGGCGTCGAAACGCTCTGCCTGCTCAAGCGGTGAGCGGGTTCCGCCCCGGGACGCACCGCCCCGCTCCAGCAACCCTTGACACCCCGGCCCGTTCCACGTAATATACCGATTCGAGCGGGAATAGCTCAGCTGGTAGAGCACAACCTTGCCAAGGTTGGGGTCGCGGGTTCGAATCCCGTTTCCCGCTCCAGAGAAGCCAATCGAGAGGGGCCGAACGGTCCCTTTTTTTCGTACCCAATAGAAACCACCGGGATTCGAGACCGCGACCGGGCGAGGGGTGCGGGGGACGGGGAGGTCCCCCGCCCAGAGGCCCGCCCGCGCGAGGGCAGGGGGCAGCAGGCCGCCCCGCGGCCGTCGGAGGGGGCCGGCCGAGGCCCCCTCTGAGGAGCCGTGCACGGCGACGGAGCGGGTTCGAATCCCGTTTCCCGCTCCAGAGAAGCCAATCGAGAGGGACCGAACGGTCCCTTTTTTCATTTCACCAACCAGAAAACCTGACGGAATTCGAAGCCGCGGCCGGGCGAGGGGTGCGGGGGACGGGGCGGGGGTTGGCCTCCGACGAACAGATTTGGGATTGTGGAATTTGGATTTCGGAAATGAACCGCCGCAGACGGTTGACCTTCGGAGTCGCTCCACCAGACGCTGTGCCATTTCGTTCCTTCCGGCGATTCTTTCTCCTCGAAGGCCCGTCCACAGCCGTCTTGAAATCCGAAATCCCAAATCCAAATTCCCAAATCACACCCCCCCTTCCGCTTGTCTCCCCCGTCCGGCCTGTCCTATGTTGGCCCCATGTCCGACATGCCGGCAGCGAACCCATCGGCCAGCCTTTCCAGCGAACACCCCGCTTCGTTCGGCCCGCGGCGCGCAGTGCACCGGTCCTCCCGCTCCGCACCCGGTTGCGGAGCGCCGGTGAACGTCCCGAGAGCATAGGGGGGCAACGACCTCATGGCATCGTCTTCCGAAGTCCGTCTGAGCAGGGAAATGAGCCTCCTCGACATCACCATGATCGGGGTGGGGGCCATGATCGGTGCGGGCATTTTCGTCCTCACGGGCATCGCCGCGGGGGTGGCGGGTCCCGGCCTCATCCTGGCCTTCGCCCTCAACGGCATCGTCACCCTCTTCGCCGCCTCGGCCTACGCCGAACTGGGCTCGGCCTTCCACGACGCCGGCGGCGGCTACCTCTGGGTCAAGACGGGCCTCAAGGATCCGCAGGGCTTCATGAGCGGCTGGATGTCCTGGTTCGCCCACGCGGTGGCCTGTTCGCTGTATGCGCTGGGCTTCGGGGCCTACTTCAAGTTGGTCCTGCAGATGTTCCACATCCATCCCTACGCGCCCTTCATGTCGCTGGACAAGTGGCTCGCCGTGCTCGTGGTGGGCCTCTTCGCCTTCATCAACTACCGCGGCGCCTCGGAGACGGGCAAGGCGGGCAACATCATCACCATCGGGAAGATCCTCATCCTCGTCGTCTTCATCGCGTTCGGGGTCTGGATCACCCTGCACCGGCCCGACTGGCAGGTCCGGTTCGAGGACTTCCTGCCAAACGGCATGGGCGGGGTCTTCATGGCCATGGGCCTCACCTTCATCGCCTTCGAGGGGTACGAGATCATCGCCCAGTGCAGCGAGGAGGTGCGGGAACCCAAGAAGAACGTGCCCCGGGCCGTCTTCCTGTCGCTGATCATCGTCATCCCCATCTACCTCCTGGTGGCCTTCGCCGCGCTGGGGGCCGTCGACACGACCATGGCGAGCTGGAAGTTCCTGGGCCTCAAGAAGGAACTGGCCCTGGTGGAGGCTGCCAGCCATTTCTTCAAAGGCGGGGGGATCCTGATCCTGCTGGGCGGCCTGCTCTCCACGATCAGCGCGCTGAACGCCACCATCTATTCCTCCTCGCGCGTCTCCTTCGCCATGGGGCGCGACCGCAACCTGCCGTCGTGGTTCGGCAAAGTCCACCCCAGACGGAAGACACCGCACTGGGCGATCGCCGGCTCGGCCGTCCTGATCGCCTTCATGGCCGTGGCGCTCCCCATCGAAGCCGTGGCCAGCGCCTCCGACATCATGTTCCTCCTCCTCTTCACCCAGGTCCTCGTGGTGGTCTGGCGGCTCAGGAAGAAGCGGCCGGACCTGGACAGGGGGTTCCGCGTTCCGTGGGTCCCAGTGGTCCCGATCGTGGGCATCGTGCTCCAGGCCGTGCTGGCGGTTTACCTCTTCATCTACAGCCCCAGGGCGTGGATCAGCGCGCTGGTGTGGATCACGGTGGGCATCGTGGTGTTCTACACCTACGCGCAGAAGAGGGACAAGGCCTACGCCAGGGTGGTCGCTGTGCGCGAGGCCGCGGAGCGCCGGGAGTACCGGATCCTGGCCTGCATCGCCGACCCGAGGGGCGCACCGGCCATCCTGGGGTCGGCCGATGCCCTGGCCCGGCGGTTCAACGGCGAAGTGGTGGGGCTGTCGGTGGTGGAAGTACCGGACGGAGAGGCGCTGCCCCTGGGGCTGGACCACGTGCCAGAAATCCAGAAGATCCTCGAGGACGTCCTCGACCGGTACCTTGCCAGGGAAACCCCCAGGCGCGCCGTGGTCAAAGTTTCCCACCGGGTGTCCTTCGCCATCACCGAGACCGCGCTCGAGGAGCAGTGCAACATGATCATCATCGGCCGCGCGCGGCGCGTGGGCTTCCTGGACCGGATCTTCTCCACGGCGGTCGACCGCGTCGTCCGGTCGGCGCCGGCCCAGGTCATGCTCATCAGCGCGGAGAAGTGGCCCGATTCGATCAACAGCATCCTGGTGCCGTACGACCCCAGCCACCACGCCGAGCTGGCGGTCGACCTCGTGGGATCGTTCGGGCGGGCGTACGGGGCGGAGATCCGCGCGGTGCAGGTGGTGCCCGACACCACAAAGCCCGAGGACCTGGAGGCCAGCCGGGCCAAGCTTGACGAAACCCTCTCAGAAAAGTGCCCCGAGGCTGAAGGTGTGGTGGTCCCCGCGCGGGACGTGCTGTCCGGTCTCATGCCCGAGGTGCACAGGGCCGACCTCATCGTCATGGGCGGATCGGAAGCGGGCGTCCTGGAACACCTGCTGTCCTACTCCGTTCCCCTGGAACTGGCTGACAGGACGCGGAAACCGGTCATCTTCATGTACGAAATGACGGACGAGCCGAAGCGTTGGCTTACCTAGGGCGGGAGCGCTCATGGAAGAACAGATCGTAAAATCTCTGGATGCATTCGGTTCTCAGGTCACGGCCTTCCTGCCGGCCCTCGTCACCGGCCTGATCGTACTTCTGGTCGGCCTGCTCATCGCGTGGGCGGCGGCGCGCCTGATCGTCCGGATCCTGGTCTTCCTGAGGGTCGACCGGGTAGTCGGAAGGCTGGGCGGGCCCAAGACGTTCGCCCGCGGCGACGTGCGGCACGCCTTCTTCGGCATGGTCGGGTGGATCGTCGGCCTGCTCGTCTTTCTCATCTTCCTGGACAAGGCGATCCTGATCTGGCAGCTTTCCCTGCTGTCCAAGCTGCTCGAAGACCTCCTGATGACCATCCCGGAACTGGTGGCGGCGCTGATCATCCTTCTCATCGGATGGGGCGTGGCCAACGGGGTGTCGAGGGCGGTGCTGAGAACCCTGTACGAGGAGCAGGTCACCAGGCCCCGGTTCGCCGCCCGAATCATCAAGGCGGGCATCATCACCTTCGCGGCGGCGGTGGCGCTGATCCGCCTCGGCCTGGCCGTTTCTCTGGTGACCCATGCCTTCCTGCTCGCCTTCGGGGCCCTGGCCCTGGCCTTCGCGCTGGCCTTCGGCCTGGGAAGCCGGGAAGCCGTGTCCGCCATGTGGCAGGACAGGCGTCAGAGGCGTGAGGACCAGCGCGCGGAACGGGCCGAATCGCGCAGGGAAGACAGGCGCTCCTGAGGGGCGGCCCGGCAACCTGCCGGCAGGTTGCGGAGAGCGGCCCCGGCAGGCCCTAACGGGACGCCTTCCAGGACGAATAGTAGCGCCCGACACCGTCCACGAAGCCCCCGTGTCGCGGACGCCAGCCCAGCATCCTGACGGCCTTGCTGGAGTCCACGTGCTGGTCCAGCGCGAGGCCCTCTGCCATGGGGCCGACGGCCCTGGCGGCGTCTTCCAGGGACAGGCTTTGGATGCTGCCATCCGCGCCGGCGGCCCGGCTGGCCGCTTCGGCGCACTCGCGCACGGTGAACCGGCTGCGGTCCGTCGCGTTGAAGACCTCCCCGCCCCAGGGCGACTCCGCCGCGCGCAGGTACAGGTCGGCCAGATCGGCGACGTGGATCATGCCCCAGCGATTGTCTCCGGCACCGATCATCCTGGCGGCCCCTTCCCTTTCGGCACTTTCGAACCAGGAGGCCGTGAGGCCGCCCGGGCCGCCATAGACGCAGCCCGGCCGGACAACGAGGGTCCGGATGCGTCCCCGGTTGGCGCCGAGGACGCGCCCCTCGTGCTCGATTCGCCCGGCCAGGAAGGCGGGCCCCTGAAGGGGCGCGGACTCGTCCGCGGCCTGCCCGCCCGTGTTGCCGTAAACCCACACACCGCTCGTGTAGATCACCAGCCGGGGGCCGCCGGACTCGGCGGCTGAGGCCAGCAGTGCGTCCACCGTCTTCCGGTCGAGTGCCATGTACTCGGCCGAGTACTCGGCCGCGCAGTGGATCAGCACCTGGCTCTCCCGGGCCGCCGCCGCGTAACTTTCCGGTTCCTGCATGGAACCCATCACCGGCCGTCCTTCGACCGCCGCGAGTCCCGACGCCTTCTCCGCGGAGCGGACCAGGCCGCTGACCTCGTGGCCCGACCGGGCGAAGGCTCCGGCCACGGCCGACCCTATGTACCCGCTTGCTCCCGTTATGAATACCTTCATGGTCGTTCTCCCTTGATGGCTCAGGGGGGCTTCCCGGAGTGGGAAGTCCACTCGTTTATCAAACAGTCCGCGGCCGCCGGCTGTTCCCCGGCTCGGCCTGCCGAGCGAGGCCTCCCGGGGGCGCGGCCCGGGCGCGGGATTTCACCCTTTGCCCCCGCCGAAACGCCCGCCCCGGTTTGACCAAAGTGCCTGAAACAGGTACACTTTCGGGTGGCTGCGAAGGATCGCCGATAGTCGGCAGCCGCACGCCCAGGAGGACATTCCTATGAAACCCCAGAACGTGCTCATCATGGGAGCAGCAGGACGCGATTTCCACAACTTCAACGTGTTTTTCCGCGGTAACACCTCGTACCGCGTGGTCGCCTTCACTGCCACCCAGATTCCCGACATCGCGGGCCGCAAGTACCCGGCCGCGCTGGCGGGGGAAGGGTACCCCGAGGGCGTCCCGATCTTCGACGAGAAGGACCTCGTGGACATCATCAAGCGCGAGAAGGTGGACCTGGTGGTCTTCGCCTACTCCGACGTACCGCACGAAGTGGTCATGCACAAGGCCTCCATGGCCCTGGCGGCCGGCGCCGACTTCATGATGATGGGCGCCGATCACACCATGATCTCCTCGTCCAAGCCCGTCGTCTCCATCTGCGCAGTCAGGACGGGGTGCGGCAAGAGCCAGACCACTCGCAGGGTCTGCGAAATCCTGAAGGCCGCCGGCAAGCGCGTCGTGGCCATCCGCCACCCCATGCCCTACGGTGACCTCGTGGCGCAGAAGGTCCAGCGGTTCGCCACGCTGGCCGACCTCGACAAGCACCACTGCACGATCGAGGAGCGCGAGGAGTACGAGCCGCACATCGTGGCGGGCGACCTGGTGTTTGCGGGCGTCGACTACGCCGCCATCCTGCGCGCCGCCGAAGCCGAAGCGGACGTAATCCTCTGGGACGGTGGCAACAACGAC
>JBJKRE010000054.1:0-16326 GCA_046704825.1 Acidobacteriota bacterium | reverse complement strand
CCGGCGCGGTCCTGGCCTTCCTGCTCGTCCTGGTGGGCCTGCTCGCCGGTCTAAACCGGGGAGCCGCTTTCCTGGTCGTCGGGCTGGCCGGGTTGATCCTTTCAGGCGTGACCTTCGGGTTCCCCCTGCGCGAGCTGGTGCGGGCCCGTTCCGTGCCCGCCATTCACGACATCACGACTGACACGGCGGATCCACCGCAGTTCCACGCCATTCTCGCCCTGCGCGCGGGGGCTCCGAATTCGGCCGTATACGGCGGCAGGAAGGTGGCGGACCAGCAGCTCAGGGCCTACCCGGACGTAAAGCCCGCTTACTTCAAGGCGCCGGCGAAGGTGGTCTTCGGCGAGGCCCTTAAGGCCGCGAGGTCCATGGGCTGGCACATCGACGCGGCGGATCCCGCCGCGGGACGGATCGAGGCCACCGCCACGACCTTCTGGTTCGGATTCAAGGACGACGTGGTCGTCCGGGTCAGAACACTGAACGACGGGCGCTGCAGGGTCGACGTCCGGTCCGAGTCGCGGGTGGGCGTGAGCGATCTTGGAACTAACGCCCGCCGGATTACGTATTACCTTTCTCGGCTCGCGAGCCTGGTTCGCTCGAACCGCGCCCGGCCGGGGGGATGAAGGAAGACAGCATCGCATTCAGGAACCGCGAATCTTACGTCGTGACGAACTAGGAGGTTCCACACAATGAAAAAACTGGTCAAGTCCATCGTCGTGATGGCGGCGTGCGCCGCCCTTCCGGCCATGGCGCAGTACAAGCCCCTGCCCGGGGAGGCCCCCTCCGCGGAGGCCGGGCTCACCCCCGCGGCCCTGCAGAAGCTGGAAAAGGCGGTTCCCATGACGCGGCAGATGCGGGCCGACCGCAACGCCCTGGCCGGCCACAGCGTCCGCTCGCTGGTCGTCAACCAGAAACTTGAAGACGGCACGGACCAGCTCTTCACGCACGTCATCAAACACCCGGGTTCCATCACGAACCAGGAGGCGTCCGGCCGCTGCTGGCTCTTCGCGGGGCTGAACATCCTGCGCCCAGAGGTGATCAACAAGTTCAACATGAAGAACTTCACCCTCTCGCAGGCCTACGAGCAGTTCTACCAGAAGCTCGAGGCGGCCAACCGCTCCATGGAGCTGGCCATCGCCCTGCGGAATCAGCCCCTGCACAGCCGGCGCATGGACACCTTCCTCCAGCACATCATCAGCGACGGCGGCGACTGGAACTACGTGCAGGCCCTGGTCGTAAAGTACGGCGCGGTGCCCGAGAGCGTCATGCCCAACGACTACGCCGCCTCGCACACCCGCGAAATGAACGCCCTCATGGCCACCCGCCTGCGCAAGGCCGTCATCCGGATCCGCAAGGCGGCAAAGGATGGGGCATCCGTGGAACAGCTGCGCGGCATCAAGATGGACGCCCTCAAGGACGTCTACAAGATCCTGGTCCTGTGCCTCGGCCAGCCGCCGCAGACCTTCCAGTGGCGCTACGAGACCAAGGACGGCAAGGTGTCCAAGCTCGAGACCTACACGCCCAAGTCCTTCTACAAGACCTTCCTCGGCGAGGACATGAACAACTTCGTGCGCTTCGTGAACTACCCCGGCAAGCCCATGCACGCCAAGCTGGAGTGGGCGTGGGAGCGCAACATGGCCGGCCACCCCAACATGGACGCCGTCAACATCACCGTGGCCGAGATGGAAGCCATGACCCTCAAGTCGGTCATGGGCGACGCGCCGGTGTGGTTCGGCGCCAACGCCTCCGCCGAGGGCGACGTGAAGAAGGGCCTCTGGCTGGACGACATCCTGGACGCGAAGGACCTGTTCGGCATGGACTTCACCATGAGCAAGGCCGACACCCTGGCCTACGACAACGGCACGCCGAACCACGCCATGGTCTTCACGGGCGTGGATGTTCGGAACGGCAAGCCCGACAAGTGGAAGGTCGAGAACTCCTGGGGCACCAAGCCCGGCGAAAAGGGCTGGTTCGTCATCGGCAACGGCTGGTTCGGCCGGCACGTGTACGAGGTGATCATCGACAAGCGCTTCGTGCCTGCGGACCTGCTGGCGCTCACCAAGAAGAAGCCCATCGTGCTCCCGCCCTGGGACCCCTTCACCGACTGGGTCAAGGGGGAATAGCGCACAGGCATGCCGCTGGCCGGCCCCCGGGCTGGTTGGCGTTAGGACGTGATCATACAGAGGAGGTCACATGTTCATCAAAGGACGACGTTTCATGACACTGGCCCTCGTGCCCGTTCTGGCCGGCGCCTTCACGGCCCTGCCCGCGCTGGCGCAGTACGCGCCCGGACCGGGGGAGGGACCCGACAAGGCGGGCGGCCTGAACCCCGCGCTGATCCAGGAGATCCAGAACTCTCTCAAAATGACGCCCCAGCTCAACGCTACGCGCAACGCGCTCGCCGAGCACAAGCTGCGCAGCCTGGCCGTGAACCAGGAGACGCTGAACAAGACCGACGACCTGTTCACGCACGTCATCAAGAACCCCGGCGCGATCACGGACCAGAAGCAGTCCGGCCGCTGCTGGCTCTTCGCCGGCCTGAACATCATGCGCCCCGTGGTCATCGGCACCCACAAGATGAAGTCCTTCAAGCTCTCTCAGGCCTACGAGCAGTTCTGGGACAGGCTCGAGCACGCCAACTTCTCCCTCGAGATGGCCATCGCCCTGAGGAAGGAATCGCTCGACAGCCGCAAGAACCAGCTCCTTCTCCAGAATCTCATCGGCGACGGCGGCGACTGGAGCTTCGTCACGTCCCTCATCGACAAGTACGGCGTGGTGCCGCAGGACGTCATGCCCAACACCTACAGCGCCTCGCACACGGGCACCATGGACAACCTGCTGGCCACGCGCATCCGCCAGGCCATCCTCAAGATCCGGGAGGCCGGCAACAAGGGCGCCTCCATGGAACAGCTCCGCGAGATCAAGACCAGCGCCCTCAAGGACGTCTACAAGATCTGCGTCCTGTGCCTCGGCCAGCCCCCGCAGACCTTCAAGTGGCGCTACGAGACCAAGGACGGCAAGGTCACGCCCTACAAGACCTACACCCCCAAGTCCTTCTACTCCGAGTTCGTGGGCGTCAACATCAAGGACTACGTGGCCCTGGTCAACTACCCCGGCCAGCCCATGCACGCCAAGCTCGAATGGGCCTGGTACCGCGGCATGGAAGACCACCCCAACGTGAGCGCCATCAACGTGACCTCGGACGAGCTCGCCGACATGTGCAAGAACTCCGTCCTGGGCGACGAGGCGGTCTGGTTCGCCTCCAACGCCGGGGCGCCCGGCGACATGAAGACCGGCCTCTGGTCCGACAGCGTGCTCGACTACTCGGGCATCTTCGGCATGAACTTCAAGATGGACAAGAAGAACACGCTGGAGACCTACGAGGGCGCGCCCGACCACGCCATGGTCTTCACGGGCGTGGACGTGCAGAACGGCAAGCCCGACAAGTGGAAGGTCGAGAACTCCTGGGGCACCAAGCCCGGCAAGAGCGGCTGGTTCATGATCACGAGCAACTGGTTCAACCATCACGTCTACGAGGCCATCATCAACAAGAAGTACGTGCCCGCAGACATCCTGCAGCTCCAGAACAAGAAGCCGGTCATGCTCCCGCCGTGGGACCCCTTCTCCTACGACTGAGCACCCATTCATTCGATTCCACAGGGGAGGCGGGCATAAACCGCCTCCCCTTCGCTTTGTAGGGGAAGGAGGGGATCGAAACCGGACACGCCACCAGTAAAGGAGAACGACGTGAAACAGATCGGTAGACTCGCAACGCTCGCCGCCGCCCTGCTCGCCCTCGCCGTCGTGCTGCCGCTCGCCGCCGCCCGCCCCGGCAACATGCGCGGAAGGGAGGCGAGGCGCGAACACATCCGCGTTGACCTGCCCGTCCGCCTCGCCAAGGCCGACGTGGTCTTCGACCTGGGCCCCGCCCGCAAGATGCACGGAAAGTCCATGGGCCTCATGGCCATGAAGGGCCTGGCCGAGCAGTTCAAGAAGGAAGGCACGCCCCACAGCCTGGTCGGCATCTTCTACGGCAAGTCGGGCGCCTGGGTGCTGCGCAACGAGGCCTTCAACCGCTTGAAAGGCGTCACCACCGGCAACCCCTACCGCAAGCTGGCCAAGAAGCTCGAAAAGCTCGGCGTCCAGATGGACGTCTGCGCCGTCTGGATGCACCGCATGCACCTGACCAACGCCGACCTCCTCCCCGGCGTCGAGACCACCAACAACGCCTACCTCCGCATCATCCAGCTCCAGCAGCGCGGGTACGTGAAAATGGCGATGTAGGGGCAAAGGCGGAAGTCGGAAATCGGAAATCGGAAGGCGAAAGGGAATGAAGGGGAGAAGGCCCTTTGCCCAAGGGCTAAGGCCGAAGGGCTAAGGGCTAAACGAACTACCGCTCGGGATTGGTCTTCGAAGGGCTGCTGATCCCAGTCTCACCTAATTCCCTACTCCCATACTCACGGCACCGCCAGGTGCTCGGGATTTGGGATTGCGGATTTGAAAGACGGCAATGAAACAGGGAATGAGTCGTCTTCCAAGGGCTAAGGCCGAAGGGCTAAAGTGAAGGACGGCAGGCGGCAGGCCTCCGTAGCGGCCGGCGGAAGCCGGCCGACGTGCCTTCACCTTTAACTCCTTCACTTCTTCACCCCTCTACTGCTCCGCCAGGCCCACGGGCTAAGGGCTAAAGTAAGGCGGAATGCAGCAGGCCGTTGAAGCGGCCGATTGGCTCAAAAAACAAGGCCTCGGCGAAGGGCCTTCTGCGCCTGCGCCCTGCCCACGTGGTTCCAGGATCCTTCACTACCCCCCAAAACGCCGTCATTGCGAGGGCCGCGTCGAAGGGCACCCTTGAAGCAATCCTTCACGTGTGAGGCTCCGGGCTGTTAAGCCCGCGATAATCTAGTGCTGATCTGGCCGATTTGTTGACCCGCTTTTCGCGCCGTCCTAGACTGTATTCACATCGTAGATTTGAAGGCCAATGGTTTATTCTCATACAACTCGCTTGACCGTGCGAACATCGAGAGGTGGTTTGGATATGACTGAGGGCACTCGGCGAGACTATGATCCGATTGAACCCGGTGAATCCGCAAATCCCATTGGGGCCAGGCTTATCTCCGAACTGAAGGCCGCTCCGGTCAGGGTGCGGATCATCCTTCCCGTCTACCTGATAGTCAGCGCAGGTGGGGGACTTTATGGCGGCTATGCCCTCACGGACGCCTACAGCAACTGGATTACGTGGGCGATCTCGCTTTTGATCCTCGAACCGATCGGCATGGCCAGCCTCCTGGCACTGGTCGTGATAGTGTTCCCCCATTCGGCTTTCTCCACACTGCTTGCCCACGCCCTGAAACGAGCGAAGCTGGCCGCTATTCTCCTGGGTCTTGCCTTTGCCGGCTTCATCGCGTCGGCCCTGATCTATATTGCCGCCGAACTGTGGCGGCTGAGATAGCTCAAACTGATGAAGCACACGTGACGGAAAAAGCCCCCATTCACCCGTTGGCAAAGCGCTGTTTCGTCACGGCCGTTCTTTCCCTTGCGGTGGTTGCCGTCCTGTACGTGGCGACTTTTCTCAATGAGGAGGGGCTGGCGATCGGTATGCTCGTAATCAGGCCGTATCGTATCAGCAGGATCCTTAAGCCCATTTGCCTGCACGGAGGTTTCCCGGCAGAGGTCGCTCTGATAGGTGAAATGATCTTCTTTGTGGTCGCTTCCCTACATATGAGCAGGGCCGAACAGCCTTTCCGAGGAAGGCATCTAGTCTGGATTTCAACTGCGCTGTGGTTCGTATCCGCGATCTTGACCGCAGCATGGTTCCTGGCTCTTACGAACAGCAGCTTTTGATGGTATACGGCCGCCCGGTCGGCTTCTGCCGGCCGCTACAACGGCCCGTCCCCAGCCGTTTTTCCTTTGGCCTTTCGGCCTTAGCCCTTAGCCCTCCGGCATAAGCTCTGCCGGATTCAGTTGACCAAGTCCGGCACGACGCCGGCCCTGAACTCCCTTTCGCAGAGCTGTGCGTATACGCCGCGGCGCGCCAGGAGGTCGGCGTGGACGCCGTCCTCTACGATGGTGCCCTGGTCCAGCACGACGATGCGATCGGCATGGACGATGGTGGCGAGACGATGGGCGATCACCAGCGTGGTGCGTCCCTTCAGGAGATTGAACAGGGCCCGCTGGACCCAGTACTCGCTCTCCGAGTCCAGGTTGGACGTCGCTTCGTCCAGGATCAGGATGGGGGGATCTTTGAGGAGGGCCCGCGCGATGGCGAGGCGCTGTCGCTGGCCCCCCGACAAGGCGAAGCCCCCCTCGCCGATGCGCGTTTCGTATCCCCGGGGAAGCCCGACGACGAAATCGTGAGCGAGCGCCTCCCGAGCCGCCCCTTCGACAAGCTCGCGCGTGGCCGAAGGGCAGCCGTACGCGATGTTCGCCGCGATCGTATCGTCGAAGAGCACGGTTTCCTGGGTGACCACTCCGATCTGGCGACGCAGGCTGGTGAGCGTCACGTCTCTGACGTCCAGCCCGTCCACCATGACCTGTCCCTCCTGCACGTCAAAAAGACGGGGAAGCAGGTTGACCAGGGTCGTTTTGCCGGCTCCGGATGGACCCACGATTGCAAGGGTCTGTCCCTTGGGGATTTCCAGGTTGAGGCCGTTCAGCACGGGCCGTTCGCCGTCGTAGGCGAATACGAGATCTTTGAATTGGATGGCCCCGCAGAACGGGGCGAGCGGGATCGCACCGGGGCGTTCCACCACCCGGACGTCCCGGCACAACAGGTCGACGGAGCGCTCCGCCGCCGAAACCGCCTGCTGCACGATGCTGTTGGCCTGAGACAGCTTCTTCACCGGAACGTACATGGCGTAGAGGGTCGCGAGAAAGGCGCTGAACGCTCCCATGGTCGTAGCACCCGAGAGCATCCTGAAGTGACCGTAGAAGAGGATTCCCCCTACGGCGACGCCCCCGATCAATTCCATCAGGGGCGTGGTGAGGGCCATGACCCGCGTGGCTTTCAGGTTGGCCTTCAGCACTTCCCTGTTGTATCGCCCGAAAGTTTGGCGTTCGATTTCTTCCGTCTGAAAGATCTGCACGACCCTTATGCCGATGATGGTTTCTTTCATCTGACTGGCGAGATGGGCCATCTGTTCCTGGCTTCGCCTCGCCGTGCGGCGCAGCTTTCTGGAGAAGCGAGCCAGCGGGTACACGACGGCCGGCACCGTGAGCATGGAGAGCAGGGTCATGCGCCAGTCCTGCCAGAATGCGCTCACCAGGAGCGCGGCGAGCGACAGGAGTGCAGTCAATAGTTCGGTCAGCTTTTCGCTGACGGAGGTCTTGATCCACTCGATGTCGCTGATGAGCCGGGAGATGAGTACGCCCGTGGGGTGGCTGGCGAAAAAGTCCTGCCCCTGAGCGAGGATCCGCCCATAGAGCGCCATTCGAAGATCGGTGATCGTCGCAAGCCCCACGCTGTCTATCCAGTACTTGCCGAAATACTGGAAGAATCCCTTGAAGAAGAAGACCAGCACCAGGGTGATCGGGATGTAGATGAAGAGCTGATCCCGTTGGAGTTCGATCAGGCGGTCCAGGCGAAGGCACTGCACGTACCCGTAAAACTGCTCCACAGCCTTCGCATTGCCTGCACTGAGGAGGCCGTCGAAGATGAACTTCACCATGTAGATCTCGACGGCATAGAGCCCGCTGACGAACACGAGGGTCAGGATGCCGGCCACGAACAGGAGCCTGTGCGGACGCATGAAGTTTCGCCAGATATGGGCCAGAGCCCGGAAGCCGACGGGGGGGCTGGGTCTGTTTTCGGTGAGGTGTGAGGGCATCGTCCGATTACCGTACGATCTGGTCCGAGCGGACGGTGGAGTGCAGCCCCCTGTCGGAGGGACCAGGCTGGGCGCCTGCTGTCCGCTCCCGCCGGGCCAGATCCCACAGAACCGAATACTTCAGGAAGACGCAATAGCTGGCGAGGGCGGCGTAAATAAGGCCGGGCATGCCATCCAGGAACCCGCACCGAACCACGTATTGCTTGAGAAACCTGAACACGGGCCGAAGGAGAATGGCGGCCGGTCCGCCGCTGGCACCCTCATTCATGGCCTGGCGGCCCGCCAGGATGACGTACTGGTTCACCTTGCCCATATATTGATGCCAGCCCGTAAATGTGTAGTGGTCCAGGTGCCCCTCAAGCTGTCCCAGCCTCCCGTACCCCGTGAGTTCCTCGTGGACCAGGCGCTCCGGGTACCGGAGTCCTCGTCGGAACAGGCGGATGACCTTGTCCCTGGCCTGCCCGCCGTGTTTCAGGGGCCGGCCCAGGATGAAGTTTCGTCTGTAGATGCGGAAGGCGTCCTCGTCCGGCTGTCCGGCCAAGGTCTTCCGAATGCTGGCAACGAGTTCAGGAGACGGGCGCTCGTCCGCGTCCAGCATGAAAATCCAGGGGGTGGCGGCTTTCCCTATGGCCCAGTTCCGCTGGTAGGAGAAGGTCACGAATTTGTGGACGTACACCCGGACATTGGGGGCCAGGCCATCTGCAAGAGACGCCGTGCCGTCCGTGCTCGATGAGTCGACGACGACCAGAACGTCGTGGGCCCACAGAACGCTCAGCACGGCGTCGCGGATCTGGTGAGCCTCATTCTTGGCCAGAATGACGGCCGTGACGGCCGCGCGAGACTCGCCTTCATCTTGTCTTGGATAATCTTCCCGGGGCCGATTCATGGCACACCCCCTTTGGAGAGATTCCAATAGTAAGGGAAGGAACCTGAACGGAACCTGAATATGCTCAGGAGAATACGGGCGCACCCGCGGAATGATGGCGACGCGCCTCAAACCGTGTGTCTGCCTGCCGTGGAGAGCTGTCCCGCGGCGGGGCGACCTCGTCGCCGCGTCAGGATCGCTTGTCGAAAAAGCGGACGCAGAAGAGGTTGCCGCCGGCCGGCGGGGCAGCGTAGGTCAGGGCGGCGCCGTGGGCGCCTGCGATGGCGGCGGCGATGGCCAGACCGAGGCCGGAGCCCTGCTTGCGCCCGGCCGTGGCACGGGTCCCGCGCTGGAAGGGCGTGAAGAGGAATTCCCGCTCGGACTCGGGCACACAGGGCCCGTCGTCCGCGACGCAGGCCGCGACGCCGTCCGGCTGCCGGTCGAGGCCCAGCGTGAGGGTGCGTCCCGCGCCTGCGTACTTCACCGCGTTGGCCACGAGGTTGCCGAACAGGACCCTCAGCGCCACGGGGTCGCCGTGGACCAGGCACGGCGTCAAGGCGGCCTCGATCCGCATGCCTTCCGCGGCGGCGCGCTCTTCCCAGTCCTCGGCGAGTTCGACGAAGACGGCCTGCAGGTCGACGGCTTCTCCGGCGGCGAGCGCCCCGTCCCCCACGGCCCCCCAGCGCGACAGTTCGAGCAGCGAATTGGCCGTGGACTCGAGGCGGTCCAGATCGTCCAGGGCGTCCCGAATGGCGCGGGCGTGCCCTCCGGGGTCCGCCCCCGGCAGGAAGGCCGACTGCAAGGTGGACTTCACGACGGCGATGGGCGTCCTGAGTTCGTGGGCGGCCGTGTCGGCGAACCGGCGTTCCCGTTCGATCTGGACCTCCAGCCTGTCCAGGAGGGCGTTGATCTCCTTCGCCACGGGTTCGAGCTCACGCGGGACGCGCTCCGGCTCCAGGCGGTTCGGCCCACCGGGGCCTTCCGGGACCAGGCGGCTGATGAGGAGGCGGATGGGGCGCAGGCCGAACCGGAAGACCAGCCACTGCAGGAACACGAGGATCGCCAGCAGGAGGCTCCCCAGGCTCCAGGCGATGTGGACGAGCTGAACGTGCCGCTTCTGCAGCGCGGCGAGGGGGCTGCCTATGAGCAGTTCGTAGCGGCCGGACTGAAGCCGCGCCGATCCTTCCTCGTCTTCGTCCGACGGGTTGAAGGCCTTTCGGTAGACCAGAAAATCCTGATCGTCGTACCTGGTCACGTCGAAGGGGCCCGAGGCGAAGCGCGCGGCCTCGCGGCGGCTCCTTTCGTACCAGTCGGGGGGCTGCTCGAACAGAATCCGGCCGGAAGGGTCCGTCACGCGCAGCAGGTAGCCTCTCAGCAGGGGGAGGAACTGGTCCGAGAACTCGACGGAGCCCCGCTCCTCCGGTTCGAGCGTGTTGGTCAGGGCCACGGCGCTCGCCGCGAGCCGGCTCCTTTGAACGGACCAGTCCTGCCGTTCGATCCTGTAGAGAATGCTCGCGCCGAGGATGACCATCACCGTGCCCTCCAGCGGGACGGCCAGCAGCAACAGGCGCATGAACAGGGACAGGGGGCGGCGGCTCACGGGTCACCCCCCAACCGGTAGCCCTGTGCCCGGTGGGTGTGGATGAGCCGCGCTTCCCCGTCCGACTCGAGCTTTCGCCTGAGCGCCGAGACGAAGTGCTCGATGACGTTGGAGAATTTCTCCCAGTTGTAGTCGTAGAGGTGTTCCAGCAGTTCGGTCTTGGACACGACCCGCCCCGGGTGAAAGGCCAGATACTCCAGCAGCCGGTACTCCAGCGGGGTCAGCTCGATGCGCCGGGCGCCGCGCGTCACCTGGTGCGAGTTCGTGTCGATCACCAGGTCGTCCAGGGCGATGACCGGCACGGGTTGCTCGCGGTTCCTCCTGATCAGCGCCTTGCAGCGCGCCAGCAGCTCGCCCATGTCGAACGGCTTCGCCAGGTAGTCGTCGCAACCGTAATTGAGACCCTTCACGACTTCCTTTTTCTCGTCGAGGGCCGTCAGCACCAGGACCGGGAGCGTCAGACCCTTCTCGCGGAGCGCGAGCAGGAGGTCCAGGCCGTCCATGTCGGGCAGGATGCGGTCAAGGAGAAGCAAGTCGTACGGCTCGCCGGACAGCAGCCGGTCCCGCGCCTCCGTGCCGAGGTACAGGACGTCGGCGACGAAGCTCGGCAGGCTTTCGATTCCCCGCTTGAGGTTGCGGGCCAGGCGCTCCTCATCTTCAACGATCAGTACGCGCATCGCACTCCCTTGCCGTCAATGTAGCCCACCCGGCACCGTTGCAGCCAGTTCGGCCCGCGGCCGGCGCCGGTCCCTCCCCGGCAGATCGTCAAAGCGTGCTATAGGCATCTGCCCCTTCGTGCTTCTGCACCAGCCGCGGGTATCTTCGGCCGGCCGCGTGCGGTTCCCCGGCGGCCCGGGGAACCGCGAACTTGCCGGCGACGATGGCTGTGCGCCATTCTTCATCCCAATGCCGGGCGGGGTCCTGGCTGCCTGCTCTAGTCGTTGTCTCTGTCCTCGTGCGCGCCATTTTTTGGCGCTTCGTGCTCGACGAGCAGGACGCCCGGCCGGGTGATCAGCACCTCGTGCCTCCGTCCCGAGGCCATGCGGCCCTTCACTTCGTAGATGACCGTAACCGCTCTCTCCGCCGCGATGACCCCCTTGGGGAAGACCTTGCCGGCCGTCGCCCTGACCCGGGCCGGGAGCTGCTCCACGCCGACGCCCTCTTCGGTGGCGTTCAGCTTGCCGTCGGGCCCGAGCTGGATCTCCATCTTTCTGCCGGCCTTGTCCATCACGTAGGTGGTGACATTCAGGCCGTCCTCGTTCTCCCGCCTGACCGAAACGACCGACCCGCCGTTTCCGAAGCGGTTGAGCAGGGTCCGCACGGAAGCCGGAATGGCGATGTGCGGGGCCGCCCCCACACCGAGAACGAAAGCCCCGACCAGCCCGGCCGCGACCAGCGGCCACCGCAATGCTTTGAGTGTGTCCAACCTTCGCATGTCTTGCCTCCTCTCGATCGGTTGCCTGGCTCGAATGAGCCTGTCCATCCAACGCGGCAAGTATGCAAGATCGAACCTGAACGTTTCCTGAATACGCGGGCGGCGGCGGGGCGCACCCGTAGGAGAAAGTGATCGAGGGGTTTTGCGCCTGGAGGCGCAGGGAAGGGGTCAGAGGGAAGAGGGAAAGGGTGAGAACGGCAATCATCCGTTCGGCCGGCACCCGCCGGCCGCTACAACGGCAAACCCACTGCCGTACTTTCTTTAGCCCTTAGCCTTTTGGCTTTAGGCCTTCGGGAAAAGACTCGTTCCCTATTTCTTTGCCGTCCTTCAATTCCCAAATCCCAAATCCCAAATGTATTCCTACTTCGTCTTAATTAGGTCGATGACCTTGGTAACACCCTCGGTTTTGCGCGCGGTCTCGACGGCGATGTCCCTGTAGTGACGGTTGGGCAGGGTGCCGCTGAGGCTGACGGCGCCGTGGGAGGCATCGACGTCCACGTGGAAGGCGTTCTTGCCCAGGTTGTCCATGAGGCGCATCTTGACGTGGGTCTCGAGCATGGCGTCCTGAACCGAATGCTCGGCGTGGTGCACCGCGCGCTTGACCTTGGAGGGACGCTCGTTCACGAGTCGGAGCCTGTTGTCCACGCTCTTGACGCCGTCCACGCTGAGCGCCACCTGCTTGGCCAGGTCTCGGCTGGCGGGCTTCTTGAGAGCGCCGCTGAGCACCACGTGGCCGGCGTTGGCGTCCACGTCGATATGCATGCCGTCTACGCCGAGCTTGTCCATGAGCTTGAGGTGCACGGCGAGTTCGAGGCGGGCGTTCTTCATGTCCTGTTTGAAGTCCGAATGGCCTTCGGCGCGCACCGTCACGGCCGTCATGGGCAGAAAGGCCAGCGCGAGGGCGACGAGTGCCGCGGGGAGGAAGGTGCGGAGCATGCGATGCGAAAGGGGTTTCTTCGTCATGGGATCACGTCCTTTCTCGTTGTCGCGGACCCGGCCGGCAGGTGCCGGCGGACCGCATCTTGTCATGGAAACCACGCCCCGGAGCCGTTTCTTCCGCGGTTTGACGTGACGAACGTCACAGAGGCTGGGGGCATGGTCGGGAGCGGGTGATCCAGTGATCCGGTGATTCAGGCGCAGGCACGTCTTAGAAGCAGCCGGGTTAGGAAGTGAAGAAGTCAGGAAGTGAAGAGGGCCGGCCGATGGGGATCGGCGGTTGCAGCGGCGCCCCTCGGGGGCGGGGGCCGGCCTCGCCGGAAGCCCTCGAGAGATGCCAGGACTCGAAGACCTCGGCGGGCCGCCCGAGCGCCCGGGAAGACGGGGTACCCCTCAATGGCGATGGTGCTACTGCTTGCGGTGCTTCTTGAGGATCTCGCCCTTCTCGTTGATGAAGACCCTCTTCTTGTGATTCTTTGTGGTTTCCAGCTTCACCTCGTATCGGACGACCCCTTTGTGCATTACCTTTTCGGCTTTCAACACCTTGGCGCCGGGGAATTTCGAATTCACAGCCCTGGTGATCGCATCGGGCAGGTCCTTCGGGGCGACTTGCTCCTTCGACGCAACGAGTTCGCCGTCTGGCGTGTACTTGTCCACGTGCTTTACGGTACCTTCCATGTAACTGATCTTGTACAAGACCTTATTGTCCCAGGTCTTTCGCTCGAACTTCTTCATCGTGGCTTTGGGATGGGCGTGCTCAAAGGCCGTGATCACCGCAGGGGGGATTCGCTCCTTGGTGATCTTCTGTTCCCGGCGGGCGAACACCTGGACCCCCACCAGGACAACGAGGAGTGCGACGATACCGGCTGTAACGACCCTCTTGAACATTTGAACCTCCTTTCGAAACGATCTCCACGAGAAGAACATGAGAAAAGGAAGTTGATCGTCTCTACGGTCAACTCTAGTCCCTTCCGTTCCGGTTAACAATCACGAACAGCAGCCCGCGGGAGCGGCGCCTTCGGCGCAGTGAGGGGGTGAAAAAGTGAAGGGCGAAGAGTGAAGAGTGAAGAGTGAAGAGTGAAGCCAGGAAGGTCCTTCGAAGACCCCCCCCAGCCCTTACTTCCGCCTTACTCCTCGTCCTCCCATCCTCCCTGTTCAAACGAAGGACTCACGAAACCAGCCATCCCGCGACAGGGACGCGTATAGACCGCCAGGTTGGATTTCTCAGAGGAGGAGACCGCGGTCAGCCGTGCTTCTTGCGCAGGCGGAGCGGTCGGTGAGCGAAGAACTCGCGGAAGAGGTCCTTGATCAGCTCCCGACCCACGATCTTCTGGACGAGCCAGATGACCAGCACGTTCCAGAACACCGCCAGCGCGATGGTCAGTGGGACAAGCAGGAACTTACTCATGGGCTTTCTCCAGACACGCCGGGCCGCAGGACGAATGGGCGCAGGCCCGGCACAAAAATATCCTGAAATGGCAGGGTGTTGCACTAAAAATGCGTAGCTCATGTGTGTAATCTATGTTCTTTGTCATCTGATTGCAAAAACCCGCCGGTCCCGGCAATATTCCCGCCATTATAATATTCAATAACGTCAGTGGGTTATGCTCAATCACGCCGGTGCGCTATCATGAGGGTAAGACAGGCGGTTCCGGCGTGCGGGACCGCGCACGGGGGCGGGGAGGGTCCCACTTTCCGCGCCCCGGCCGTTCAAGGGAGAGTACGTATGACCGTAACCCGCGATTTCCAGTACGCCAGCCGGCGGGACATCTACCGCATCCTTGCCAGCCTCGTCGTCCCGAGGCCCATCGCCTGGGTCTCCACCCTCGGCGCCGACGGCACGGTGAACCTGGCCCCGTTCTCGAGCTTCATGGGCATCTTCAACCCGCCCGCCCTGGCGATCAGTTTCGGCCGCCGCCGCGACGGCAGTTTCAAGGACACCTACCGGAACCTCCGCGAGCGCAAAGAGGGCGTCGTGCACCTGGCCGACACGGCCCTGATGGAGGTCCTGCACGCCTGCGGCGAGGAGGTGCCGCCCGAGGTGTCCGAGCTGGGCCGCCTGGGGCTGGATACCGTGCCCTCGGACCTCGTCGCCCCGCCGCGCCTGGCCGCCGCACCCGTGGCGCTGGAGTGCCGCTACCGGGAGGAGCACCCCATGAGCGAGAGCTGCGACCTGGTGATCCTCGACGTGCTTAGGGCCCACGCGGCGGACCGCATCTGGAACGAGGACCTGGACTGCGCGGATACGAGCCGGTGGGAGCCCCTGGCCCGCCTGGGCTCGGTGGCCGGTCCGAACTACGCCGGCCTCGGCGAGCGCGTCACGCTGGACAAGGCCAAACTGCCCGAGGGCTAGCAGTTCGATGAAAGCCGCGCAGGCGGCGGAGGACGGCGCATGATCCTGTCCCTCATCGCGGCCATGTCCGAAAACCGCGTCATCGGGCGCGACGGCGAGGTGCCGTGGGACATCCCGGACGACGTGGCCCGCTTCAAGGCCCTGACCATGGGCCACCCCGTCGTCATGGGCCGGAAGACCTTCGACTCCATCGGCGGCGTGCCCCTGCCCGGCCGGACCAACGTCGTCCTGACGCGTCGGCCCGGCTTCGCGGCGGAGGGATTCCGCGTCGCCCGCGACCTGCCCACCGCCCTCGAACCCTACCGCGACACCAGCGAAGAGGTCTTCGTGGTGGGCGGCGGCGAGATCTACGCCGCCGCCCTGCCTCTCGCCGACCGCGTCTACCTGACCCTCGTCCACCTCACCGTCGACGGCGACGCCTTCTTCCCCGAGATCCCCGAGGGTGTCTTCAATGTCGTTCAGCGACGAACCGTCCCCGATCCCGTCCCGCACACGTTCGTTGACTTCGTCCGCAAGACCTCCTGACACCTGACGCTTAATTCCCATTGGTGACTGAGATTGAACAGGGAGGATGGGAGTACTGGAGGAAGACGATTTGGGAGTTGGGATTTCGAAACGGCTTGGGCCGGGCCGTTGGGAAGGCGGAAATCGAAAGGCGGAAGGCGGAAGTAAGTGGGGACTAAGATTGAACAGGGAGGTCGGGAGGACAAGAGGGAAGGAAATGGATATGCCTGCTTCCCCGAGGGCTAAGGCCTAAAGCCGAAAGGCTAAAGAAGAAATGGCTGGAGCCGGGTCTTCGAAGAGTCGTTGACCTCGGACTCACCTCATTCCCTACTCACCTACTCACGGCACCGCCAAGTGCTCGGGATTTGGGAATTGGGATTCGAGGACGGCTGGGGACGGGCCTTCGAAGGCCTGCCCGCGACTCGATCACTCGATCACTCTTCCCTCGATCACCGCGCCGAAAGGCGCAACACCGCTGAAACAGGAGACCCAATGAAAACCTGCGTGGCGCTTCTCAGGGGCATCAACGTCGGCGGCAAGAACCTCCTGCCGATGAAGGAACTGGTTGCGATGCTTGAAAGCCTCGGCGCCACCGGTGTCAGGACGTACCTCCAGAGCGGCAACGCGGTCTTCGATACCACAGCGGAAGACCTCCAGCAGCTTGCAGGAGACCTGGCCGCTGAGATCATGAAGCGCCGGGGATTCGAGCCCTATATCCTGGTTCTTGGCCTCGAGGCGATCGAAGACGCCATCGGGAAGAACCCATTTCCAGGGGCCGAAGCCGACCCCAAGACCCTGCACCTGGGTTTCCTGGCC
>JBJKRE010000053.1:0-15046 GCA_046704825.1 Acidobacteriota bacterium | reverse complement strand
ATGACCACCTGTTCGGTGAAGAGGGTACCGTCCTTCTTTCGGTTGACGACTTCGCCCGACCACACGTGTCCCGACCGGATGGTTCCCCAGAGGTCCTCGTGAAACGCCTCCTCGTGGACGTCGCTCTGGATGATCATGGGCGTCCGCCCCAGGGCTTCTTCCACGGCGTAGCCGGTCGTCCTCTCGAAGGCCGGATTGACGTAGGTGATGATCCCCTCCGGGTCCGTCATCATGATCGTGTCGTGGCTCTGTTCGATGGCCGCCACGAGCCGCTCGCGGTCGGCTTCGGCGCGCTTCCGTTCGGTGATGTCGACGACGGTCCCTTCGAGCACTTCCTCGCCTTTCGGGTCATCGGTCACGAGCGACACGTTCTCGAGAATCCAGACAGGACGCCCGTCCTTTCGCCGCCCTTCCGACTCCACGTTCTTGAGGGTGCGTTCATTCTTGAGGCGCTCGACGAAGGACCGCCGTTCGGAGGCGCGGGGATAGAAGCGGTCAGCGCTGCTTTTCATGACGTCCTCGCGCGAGTCGAACCCGAATATTCGCGCGAAGGCCTCGTTGCAGTCCAGCACCCGTCCGTTTGTCGTGGACCGGTACACGCCGGCGAGGTTCCGTTCGAAGAGGTGCCGGTAGCGCGCCTCGCTATCCCGGAGGGCGCGCTCGGCTTCGGCGGCTTCGGCCTGCACGCGGTACTTCTCCAGCGCGCTCTCGATGGACGGCGCCAGCCGGGCCAGGCGGTCCTTGAGGATGTAGTCGTCCGCCCCGGCCTTGATGCACCCTACTGCCGTCTCCTCGTTGAGGGAGCCGGTGACGATGATGAAGGGGATGCGGGGGCGCTCCTGCCTGGCGATCTTGAGTGCGGAAAGCCCGTCGAATTCGGGCATACGGTAGTCCGAAAGAACGAGGTCCGGTTCGAACCGTTCCAGTTCCCTCAGGAAATCCTCCCTCGTTTCGACCCGTCTGGACTCGAACCGCAGTCCCGCCCGCCGAAGCTCCCGCTCCTCGAGCTCGGCGTCGGTGGGTTCGTCCTCGACGATCAGTATCTTCAGGGGATCGCCCATGGTTGAAGCCTTCCCTTCAGTATTCTTGCCCTGCAGCCCTTTCCTCGCGGTCTTTCGCCGCCTACTTCGGCGGCTGATTCAACAGCAGCCAGTAGAGCCCCAGGTTTGCCACGGCCTCCGCGAACTTCTCGAAGTCCACGGGCTTTACGATGTAGCTGTTCACACCGAGGCGGTAGCTGTCCACCACGTCGTTTTCCTCCCGAGAAGAAGTCAGGACGACCACCGGGATCATCTTCGTCCGCTCGTCGCTCTTGACCTTTTCGAGCACCTCGAGGCCGTCCACCTTGGGCAGCTTGAGGTCGAGCAGGATCACCTTGGGCGTCTGCTCCGTGTCCCTGCCCGCGAAGGCACCCGTTCCGAACAGGAAATCCAGGGCCTCGGCCCCGTCGCCTACGGTCAGGACGGGGTTGACGATGTTGTTCTTCCTGAGCGCCCTGAGCGTCAGCTCCCTGTCATGTGGGTTGTCCTCCACGAGAAGAATGTCGGCGGATTCAATCTTCGTCATCGGATGCCTCCTGACGCGCCGGAAGGATGAAGCTGAACTCGGCGCCGCCCTCTTCCGGGCACGCGCCCCACACCCGCCCCCCGTGACGGCTGACGATGCGCTTCACGATGGCCAGTCCGACACCCGTTCCTTCGAACGCCTCGGCCGAGTGAAGACGCTGAAACACTACGAACAGTTTATCACTGTAGCGGGGATCGAACCCTACACCGTTGTCCTTGACGCGGTAGAGCAGTTCGTCGCCCTCCCTCGCACCGCGTACCTCTATGACGGGCCGTTCTCGCCCGGCGGAGAACTTGAGGGCGTTGCCGAGCAGGTTGGCCCACACCTGCCTCAGCAGAGACCTGTCGCCGAAGGCATCGGGCAGGTGTTCCAGCCGAAAATCCACGTTGTTCCCGGGCGCCCCCCCCGTCAACTCTTCGAATACCTTGGCCGCAAGGGCTTCCATATCCACCAGGGCATGTCGTATTTCGTGGCGCCCGGCCCTCGACAGCGTAAGGAGGTCGTCGATGAGCGTGGCCATCTGCAGGGTGCTCGAACGAACCACGCCCAGCAGCCTCGCCGCCTCCTGGTCCAACTTGTCCCCGTAGTCCTCCAGTACGGCCCTGGAGAAGCCGTCGATGGCGCGCAGGGGCGCCCGGAGGTCGTGGGACACGGAGTAAGAAAAGGACTCCAGCTCCTTGTTGGCCTCCTCCAGTTCGGCGGTCCTCTCCTTCACGCGCCGCTCGAGCTCCTCGTAGAGCTTCACGTTCTCGATCGCTCTCGCCGTGGCGTCTGCCAGCGTCTGCAGGATGGCCACCTCGTCGCCGGTTGGATTCCTCTTCGCGGCCCAGTAGGCGCCGATGGCACCCACGGGACGGTCCCGCCGGATGGGGACCATGGCCAGGCTCTGGACGAAAGTGGGCCTGTAAGCGTCGATGGGGATACGGTCATCGGCGTAGATATCCCCCACGACCGCGGGCTTCGCGTTCAGCATGGCCCAGCCGCTGATGCAGGACTCCAGCGGGAAGCGCTTACCCTTCCAGAGGGGACCGATGGCGTCCTCTTCCACGTAGTGGCACTGGTCGCCGTCCCTCAGCACGAAGGTCACGCCGTCTGCGCCCACCAGCGCGCGCGCGCTGCTCCGCACCACGTCGATCACCGCGTTCAGGTCCCTCGCCGCGGCGAGCTTCTGGATGGCCCGAGCGAGGCTTCTGAGGCGGTCGTTGAGCAGGTGAATGCGTTCCTCGGCCTCTTTCCGCCCGGTGATGTCTTGAAAGGTCCCCTTCACACGGACCACCCGCCCGTCCTCCAGGATCGGCATCCCCTGGGTCCGGACCCATTTTCTGACGCCCTTCGCACTGACCAGCGGGAGTTCGAGGTCGTATGGCTCGGCCTTCTCGACGGCGTTCGTCACCGCTGTCTGGATAATGCCCTTGGCCTCGTCGGCGTAGAAACCGAGCCCGAAGGAGGCCGAGGTTTCCACGGCCGGGTCGAGGTCGTGAATGCGGGCTACTTCGTCGGTCCATTGCCCTTCGCCCGTTTCCGCGTCGAATTCCCAGCCGCCCACGTGGGCCATCTCGCCGGTGAGACGGAGCAGTTCGTCCTTCGCACGCATCTCCTGTTCGGCGCGCTTCCGCTCGGTGATGTCGGCACAGATGCTGAACGTGCCCGCGAACGTCCCGTCGGTCCCGTACCGAGGCGTGGAGGTGACCAGCAGGTGGCGGACCTCCCCATCCGGCCTCGTGATGACCGTTTCGTATGTGGACCGCTGCCCTTTCCGCCTGATCTCCGTTTCGCGCCCGTATCGGGAGAACTCTTCAGGCGTGGTGAACTCCGAGAGGTTCCGGCCCACCAGACCGCCGGGGTCGACGCCGAAAATGCGGTCCTGAGCGGGGTTGCTGTAGGTCACCGTCTCATCGGCGTCCACCATCCCGACGCCCTCGCCGAGGTTCTCCACCAGCGTCCTGAACCGCTCTTCGCTGGCCTGCAGATCCTCCATCATCAGAATCCGCTCGGTCACGTCCGTGGAAATGCCGCCGAGCAGGACCCCCGAAGAGGTTTGGATCGGGAACTTCACGGATTCGTAAAGCCGCCTTTCGCCGCGGACGTTCAGCTCTTCGCCCCAAATCGTCGGTTTCTCCAAGGCCAGGGCCTGGGCGTCGTGCCGGCGGAGAGCGGCGCCGGTCTCGTCTCCGTACATTTCCTCCGGTGACCGGCCCAGGAGTTCTTCCCGGGGCCCGCCCAGCGAATCCGCCATGTAGCTGTTCAGGTAGAGATAGCGGCTGTCCGCGTCCTTGATGAAGGCCCGGGCGGGCAGGTTGTTCATGAAGGAAGCGAAGCGCTCCTCGCTCAGTCGCAGGGCCTCTTCGGCCTGCTTCTGTGGCGTCAGGTCCAGGACGAATACGGCGAGCTGCTCTTCGGGGCCGGGCAGGACGGCGTCCGCAAGAAGGACGGGAATGCGGGTTCCGTCCCGCCGCACGTATTCCTTCTCGTAGGGGCGGCACACGCCGCGCTGGTGCAGTTCCGCGATTGCCTTCTCGTCGGCGGGAAGCCATTCGGGGGGCGTGATGGTGCGCCAGTCGACCTCTCCGCGCTCCAGTTCCCCGCGGCTGTAACCGATGAGGTCGAGGTAGTAGTCGTTGGCCTCAAGGATGCCGCCGCGCGTGTCCGCCACCACGATGCCGACGATGTTCGAGTCGACGAAGCGCCTCAGGCGCTGGTGGGCGATCCGGAGAGCTTCCTTGGATTCCCTTTGCTCGGTGATGTCCTCCGTGAATATGACGACGCCGCTCACGGCTCCTTCCGCGTCGTGCCAGGGGCGAACGATCCAGTGCACCCACTGGACGCTGCCGTCGGCGCGTTCGAAACGGTCTTCGTCTGCCTCCAGGACTTCGCCGGAAAGCCCCCGCCGGTGCACGTTTTTCCAGCGCTCCGGAATTTCGGGGAACACCTCGTAATGGGACAGGCCGATGATGTCCCTGTCTCCGAGTTTGTAGTCCGCCAGCCAGCCCCGGCTCACGGCGAGGTAGCGCATGTCCCGGTCGAACATCGCTACGGCCACGGGCGTTTGTTCCACGAACAGCCTCAGCTTCTCTTCGCTCTCCCTGAGCGCCTCCTGGGCCTTCTGCCGTTCGGCCCTGTCATCGATCGCCTCCAGCGCGTGGCCCAGGTCGTCCGCGAGTTCGTCGAGCAGCGCGATTTCCTCTTCTCCGAAGGCATCGGGGGCGTCCATGTAGACCGTCAGGGCACCATTCGGCGCGCCTCTCATCCTGAGGGGGAAAGCTGCGCTCGATCGATAGCCCTGCCGAAGGATCGCCCCGCGCCACGGCGCCATGGCGGGATTGTTCTTCGAATCGGGATTGACGACGTGGCGATTCTCTCGAATGCAGGTCCCCGTCGGCCCCAGGCCTTCGGACGACTCGTCCCACCGCACGATCACTTCCTCCAGATACGTGCGGGCACCCTTGGAGCATGCCTCGGGTTTGACCTCCACCGAGGCCTCTCGCTTGAAGCCGACCCAGGCCATGCTGAACATGCCGTGGTCGACGAGGATGTTGCAGGCCCCCGCGAGCAGGCGGTCCCTGTCGTGCTCCCTGACGATGAGCTGGTTGACCTCGGATATGGTCTTCAGCAACCGGTTCAGTTGCTCGATGCGGGCCCTGGAACCCTCCCGTTCGGCGAGGACGGCCTTCAGCCCTCGCACGCGCTGGTTCCGGAGCACACCGTAGCCACCGGCACCCACGGTGCCCAGTATGGCAACCAGGAGGATCCCATAAAGCGCCATGATCCTGTGGTAGCCCCCCAGGACTTCCGACCGGTCCACCTTGACCACCAGCCCCCAGTCCGTCCCCTTGATCGTCCGGGTGGCCGCGTAGATCGGCACACCCCGGTAGTCCGTGAACTCTCCGAAGGTGCTTCTGCCCTTGAGGGCGAACCTGGCGGCGATGGTTGGCGTCGACAGAGGGAGCTGGAACGTCAGGGGCGTACTGAAATTGAACCGGAGCGGACTGATGAAGAGAATGCTGCCGTCTTCGGCCTCGGCCAGGAGAGTTTCGCCTGTCGGCGTGGGCACCGGCTCCCTCTTCAGGAGGGGAAAGAGCCACCGTGAGGGGTCCATGACGAGAAGGACCCATCCCACGGGTTCCCCCGGAGAGCCCGGAAGACCGGCGGTGACGCGAACGAGGAACCCTATTCTCGTCGCGCCCGAGCGCTTGCCCCTGTACAGGAGGGCCTTGTCCGAAAGGTTCGCGGGCATGTGCCGGGCCGCATCCACGCACTGTCCGGGGAGAGGAGGAGACCCCGGAATGTCCATGACGGGCGCACCCCGCCGGTCCAGCAGGTACCCGCCCAGATATCCATAGTCGGCTTTCATCGAGGACAGTATTCCGCCCAGGTGGGTTTCCTCTTCGCCCTGCCCCGCCGAAGGAGATGCGAGGAGAGCTTTGACCGTGGGGAAGCTGGCCACCACGCGCGCGTCCCCCCACCGCTCGTGCAGCCAGGCCTCCACCGCCGCCTGGCGGTCGTCGGCCATGGCCGAGAGACGCGCCTTCCAGGCCGAAATTTCGTCATGCCTCTCATGTCGGGCAAAAAAGATCGATCCAAGGGTCAGGAGTGCGAGCAGGACCAGCGAGCAGATGACCACCAAGAGCCGCAGCCAAGGAGAGGAGGTAATCCCATCCCGTTGCCCCGGACGTTCACCAGCCAAGATCTGCTCCTGAAGGAAATCCCCCTGCCATCTCGATGTGCGACCAGAAAAAAACAACAAATATGTGCCCATACTATGGTCGCACCCGGAATATGTCAAATGCAGCCTTCCGCCGTGAACTCTCTTTCTTTTTTTTGACGGTACCCGAACCTATCGGCGAGCGACTTGGGCTACAATGCACGTCAGGTCGTTTGTGGAGGGCGCATGGCATCCGATCTCACCCTGGCCGTGGTGGCCGGCGAACATTCGGGGGATACGCACGGGGGCAACCTCGTCAAGGCTTTCGACCGCCTGCGACCGTCGACCCGGTGGTTCGGCGCCGGCGGCGAGACCCTGTCCTCCGCGGGCGTGGAGATCCTCGTCCCCATGGAGAAACTGGCCGTCGTCGGCATCGGCGAGGTCGTGTCGCACCTTCCCGACCTGTGGCGGGAGATGGGCCGGCTGAAGGGTGCGCTCGCCGAACGCAGGCCCGACGCCGTGGTGCTGGTGGATTTCCCGGACTTCAACTTCCGCCTGGCCCGCACCGCCCACGACATGGGCATCCCGGTCGTCTACTACATCACCCCCCAGGTCTGGGCCTGGCGCCAGAGGCGGACCGAATTTCTGAAGCGGTACGTGGACAGGGCGCTGGTGATCTTCCCCTTCGAGAAGACGTTCCTCGAAGAGCGGGGCGTGGAAGCCCGCTTCGTGGGACACCCCCTCGTGGATACGGCGAAAACCGACTCCCCGCTGGAAGCTTATCTCGGGCGGAACGGCTTGTCTCCGAACAATAAGCGGCTGGCGCTCCTGCCCGGGAGCCGCTCGTCGGAGGTCAAGCGGAACCTGCCGCCCCTCATGGACGCCGCCCGAAGGCTGACGTCCGCCCGCGACGACCTGGACGTGGTGATCCCGTGGGCCGGGGGCCTGCCGGACGCCCTGAGGCGCGCTTTCGACGCACCGCGCGTGCACTGGCTCGCGGGGCAGTACCGGGACGTGCTCGGCCACGCCCACGCCGCCGCCGTGGCCTCGGGCACCGCGACCCTCGAGGCGGCCCTCATGGGGATTCCGCAGATCATCGTCTACAGGGTGAAGGCCCTGACCTACGCCATAGGCAGGCGGCTGGTCAAGCTCGACTACGTGGGGTTGCCGAACGTGGTCCTGGGCCGCGAGGCCGTGCACGAGTTCATACAGGCCGACTTCTCAGCGCACCGGATCGCCGATGCTCTGGGCACTCTGCTTGTCGATTGCGACGGGGAGAAGCGAAGGGCTGAAGCCATCGCCGGGGAAATAAAAAATAAGCTGGGCGAAGGCAACGCCTCCGCCCGAGCCGCTCAAGAGCTTCTGGTCTTCCTCAAGGAACGTCAGACGGCCTTCTGAACCTTGCCGGCTTTGATGCACTTCGTGCAGACGCGCATCGTCCTGGTCTGTCCGTTGACGTTGGCCTTGACGGATTGGAGGTTGGGCAGCCAGCGCCGCTTGGTGAGGTTGTGGGCGTGGCTCACGTTGTTCCCAACGCTCGGCTTTTTTCCGCAGATTTCGCAAACCTTGGCCATGGTGAAAACTCCTTCCACAAACGCTCTTTATACCAGAACTCCCTCTGCCTTGCAATAGGCGGGGGGAGCGGAAGTGATCCAGTGATCCAGTGATCGAGTGATCAAGTGATCGAGTTGCGGGATGGCCTTCGGGGGAAATCGGTTGATCGTCGACGGTCGACAGCCGACCGCAGACCGCGGACTGCAAGGACCCGGCACCTGAAGGTGCCTGACACGGATTGCGGCGGAGAGTCGCAGTTCGAACGGCGGACGCTCGGACCTTTGGTCCTCGGGTCCACCCTACCGCCTGGGCGCGACCGGGTGCTCAACTCATCGGATGATCCAGTCGCGGGTTGCTGACAAAAGAACAGCATGCAACCCTCTGCGACTTTGCCTCTTCCCTTTTCCCTCTTACTTCTAACCAGCCTGCGCAGCAGTCCTGCCGCCGGCCGCTGCGAGGGCTCGTCCCACGCCGTTTTCAAATTCCAAATCCCAAATCCCCATTCCCAAATCTCTTCCCTTCCGTCCGGGATGATCGGGCGGCGGGGCGGTGTTACCGTGTGTATAATGGTCTCCGGCGCGCACGAGGGATTTTGACGACAGGATGCCGGTTTCGGGGCCGAGTCCCCGGGGAAGGTCCCATGAACGGACGCACGGAACTTCTGCTGGCCCTCCTGGAGGAGCACATACTGGTGCTCGACGGGGCCACGGGGACGCTCCTCCAGTCCAGGGCGCTGACCTCTGAGGACTTCGGCGGCCCCGACAAGGAAGGCTGTTTCGACCATCTCGTCCTGACGCGCCCCGACGTCATCCGCTGGGTGCACGAGAGCTACCTCGAGGCCGGCGCGGACATCGTAGAGACAGACACCTTCGGGGCCTCCCCGCTGGTCCTCGCCGAATACGGCCTTGAGGACGAGGCGTTCGAAATCAACCGCCGGGCGGCCGAAATCGCCCGGGAGGCCTGCGACCGATACTCCACGGCCCGCCCCCGATTCGCGGCCGGTTCCATGGGCCCCACCACCAAGTCCCTGAGCGTTACCGGCGGGACGACCTTCGAGAAGCTGCGCGACGGCTACCGCGTCCAGGCCGCGGGACTGATCGCGGGCGGGGCCGACGTGCTCCTCCTCGAGACGTCCCAGGACGCCCTGAACGTGAAGGCCGGACTCCTGGGCATCCGGGCGGCCGCGGAAGAGGCCGGGATCGAGCTGCCCGTCATGGTGTCCGCCACCGTCGAGCCCATGGGCACCATGCTCGCCGGCCAGGACGTGGAGGCCTTCTACGCGTCGGTCATGCACGCGCCCCTGCTCTCGGTCGGACTGAACTGCGCCACGGGGCCCGACTTCATGGCCAGCCACCTCAGGGCTCTCTCCAACCTGGCCAGGACGCGGATCTCCTGCCACCCCAACGCGGGGCTCCCAGACGAGGAGGGCCGCTACGCGCTCACCCCCGGCGACATGGCCGCCCAGATCGGCCGCTTCGCCCGGGAGGGCTGGGTCAACATCGTGGGCGGCTGCTGCGGGACCACGCCCGACCACATACGCGCCGTCGCCGAGGTCGTGCGCGACGTGCCCCCCCGGCGCGTCCCCGACTACCAGCGCACCTTCCTGTCGGGCATCGACTTCCTCGAGCTGGAAGAAGACAACCGGCCGGTGCTCGTGGGCGAGCGGACGAACGTCCTGGGCAGCAGGGCCTTCAGGAATCTGGTGTCCGAAGGCCGATTCGAAGAGGCCGCGGAGATCGCCCGCGAGCAGGTGAAGGCCGGCGCTCAGGTGGTGGACGTGTGCCTCCAGGACCCGGACCGCGACGAGGCCGCCGACGTGGCCGCCTTCCTCGAAAAGATGGGACGCATGGTCCGGGCGCCCCTGATGATCGACAGCACGGACGCTGCGGTGCTCGAACGGGCGCTGACCCTCTGCCAGGGCAGGCCGGTACTGAACTCGGTGAACCTCGAGGACGGGGAGGCGCGCTTCCGGCGCGTCGTGCCCCTCGCCCGGGCCTACGGCGCGGCGCTCGTGGTGCAGACCATCGACGACGACCCACGGGGCGGCATGGCCGTCACGCGGGAGAGGAAGCTCGAGGTGGCCAGGCGCTCCTTCGAGCTGCTCACGACCCGGTACGGCGTGCCGCCGGAGGACATCATCTTCGACCCGCTCGTCTTCCCCTGCGGCACGGGCGACGAGGCCTACGCCGGCAGCGCGGGCGAGACGGTGGAGGGCATCCGGGCCATCAAGGCCGAGTTCCCCGTCTGCAAGACCCTCGCAGGCATCTCGAACGTGAGCTTCGGCCTGCCGGCCGCCGGGCGGAGCGTCCTGAACTCGGTCTTCCTGTACCACTGCACCCAGGCCGGGCTGGACATGGCCATCGTCAACGCTGAGCGCATCGTCCGGTACCCGACCATCCCGGAGGAAGAGCGGGCGCTGTGCGAGGACCTGCTCTTCGACCGGGGCCCAGATCCCATCGGCGCCTTCAGCGCCCATTTCAAGGTCAAGAAATCCCCGGCCGCCTCCTCCGGCAGCAGGGCCGGGACGGCTGAAGAGAGGATCCACCGCTACGTCGTCGAGGGCTCGAAGACCGGCCTCGCGGCCGACCTGGACGAGCTCCTGGGCGCCGGGCGCAGCCCCCTCGACATCATCAACGGGCCGCTCATGGCCGGCATGGCCGAGGTGGGGCGGCTGTTCGCCGCCAACGAGCTGATCGTGGCCGAGGTCCTGCAGTCGGCGTCGGCCATGAAGGCCGCCGTGACCCACCTCGAGCCCTTCATGAAGAAGACCGACCGCCGGAGCCGAGGCAAGGTCCTGCTGGCCACCGTGAAGGGCGACGTGCACGACATCGGGAAGAACCTCGTGGACATCGTTCTGAGCAACAACGGCTACGAGGTGGTGAACCTGGGCATCAAGGTGCCCTCCGAGCAGCTCGTCCAGGCCTTCGCCGAGCAACGGCCGGACGTCATCGGGCTCTCGGGCCTCCTGGTCAAGAGCGCCCTCCAGATGGTGACCACCGCCGACGACCTCAGCGCCTCCGGCGTGACCCCTCCCCTCCTCGTGGGCGGGGCGGCCCTCACGGAAAAGTTCACGGACACTCGGATCGCCCCGGCATACGGGGGATTCGTCGCCTACGCGAAGGACGCCATGGCCGGCCTCGACCTCCTGAACCGGCTGACCGATCCGGAGGCCGCGGCCGCACTGCGGGCGGAAACCGAAGCAAGGCGGGCGGCCCTGGGGGCAGCGACGGCGCCGGCCCGTCCCGCGGCCCCCGAAGCCCCGGCCGTGCGCAGCCCCCGGGTGGAGTCCGCACCCCCCGTCGCCCCCCCTGACACGGACGATCACCTCATCGAAGCCCTCGACCTCGAGGACGTCTGGTCGTACCTCAACCCCCAGATGCTCTACGGGAAGCACCTGGGTCTCAGGGGGAGCTTCGCCAGGCTCCGCGAGGCCGGCGATCCCAAGGCGATGGAACTGGAAGCCGTGATCCGCCGCATCCAGGACGCCGGCTGGCTGAGCGGCAGGGCCGTCTACCGCTTCTTCAGGGCGGGATCGGACGGCAACGCTCTGCAAGTCGACGCCGGGAACGGCCGGACGGTCGACTTCCGCTTCCCCAGGCAGAGGACCGGCGGCGCCTACTGCGTCTCCGATTTCGTGGAACCGGCCTCCCCCGGGCCGGAGGATTCGGTGGCCCTCTTCGTGGTCACGGCCGGAGAGGGCGTCAGCCGGCGCGCCGACGACCTCAAGCGGCGCGGCGAATACCTTCTGTGCCACGCCCTGCAGGCGCTGGCCCTGGAAACGGCCGAGGCGGCCGCCGAGTGGCTCCACCGGAAGATCCGCGAACGGTGGGGCTTCCCCGACGCCGAAGCCATGACCATGATGGAGCGCTTCCAGGCCCGGTACAGGGGGGCCCGATACAGCTTCGGGTACCCCGCGTGCCCCGACCTCGGCCACCAGAAGACGCTCTTCGACCTCCTGCGCCCCGAACGCATAGGGGTCCACCTCACCGAGGGCTTCATGATGGACCCCGAGGCCTCCGTCTCTGCGCTGGTCGTCCACCACCCGCAGGCGCACTACTTCGCGGTCTGAACCGGAGGGTTTCATGTCCAAACGCAGTTCGCTCCAAAGCTGGATGAAGGATTCGGTCGTCGTGGCCGACGGCGCCGTGGGCACCGTCCTCAGGTCCAGGGGCCTGCCCCAGGAACACTGCCAGGAGGAGGTCAACCTCAGCCAGGCGGACCTCGTCCTCGCCCTCCACCGGGAGTACGTCAACGCCGGCGCCAAGATCCTCACCACGAACACCTTCAAGGCCAACCGGCTCAACCTCGCCACCTACAAGCTCGAAGGCCGGCTGAAGGACATCAACGCCCGCGGTGTGGAGCTGGCACGGCGCGCCGCGCACGGCACGCCCGTCTGGGTGGGCGCGTCCGTAGGTCCCCTCAGGGTCATGCTGAAACCCTACGGAGACGTGGACGAGTCCGAAGCGAGGGACGTCTGCCGGGAACACGTGGCCGCGCTGGCCGACGCCGGTCCCGACCTGTTCATCCTCGAAACCCAGCAGTCCGTACTGGAAACCCTCTTCTTCCTGGACGCCTGCCGGGAGGTCGCGCCCGACATCCCGGTCGTCGCCTCGCTGACCTTCAACCGCGAGGGGCGGACATTCTTCGGGGACACCCCCGTGGAGGGCTGCCGGAAGCTCGCGGCCCACGGCGCGGACGTGGTGGGCATCAACTGCTCGGTGGGCCCCGCCGACACCCTGCCCCTGGTGGAAGAGGTGGCGCGGCACGTGGACCACCCCCTGGTGGTCATGCCCAACGCGGGGTACCCCACCCAGGTGGAAGGGAAGATCGTCTACCTCTCCAACCCCGAATACGTGGCGGACTACGTGAAGAAGTACGTGGACCTGGGCGTGAACGTGGTGGGCGGCTGCTGCGGCACGACGCCCGAGACCATCCGGGCGATCGCCAGGACCGTGGGAGGCCTCCGCCCGGTCAAGCGGCAGGTCGCGTCCAACGGCTGGCTGGTCACCGAAGAGATCCCCTCAGAGGCCCCGGCGCCTCAGGGCGAGGTCCTGGACGGCTTCTTCCGGAAGCTGGGCCGCACCTTCGCCGTCACCTGCGAGATCGAGCCCCCGAAGGGGCCCGACGCCAGAGAGGCCGTGGAGACGGCGCGTCTGCTCAAGCAGGCCGGCGCCGACGCGGTCAACATCGCCGAGAACCCCATGGCCCGGGTCAGGCTCTCGCCCATGGCCCTGGCCCACTTCGTCCAGCAGGAGACAGGGCTCTCGACCATCCTCCACATGACGTGCCGCGACCGGAACCTGCTCGGCCTCCAGTCCGAGCTTCTCGGCGCGTCGTTGCTCGGCGTGGAAGGCATCCTCGCCCTGAGCGGCGATCCCGCCACCATCGGGGACTTCCCGACGGCCACGACCGTGAACGACGTGAACGTGGTAGGTCTGATCAAGATCATCCGGTCCCTGAACCGGGGGCTGGACTTCTCAGACAACGCCACCGGGAAGCCCACCCAGTTCGCCGTGGGGGTGGGCGTCAGCCTGACGCCCAGGGACCCGGACAGGGAGATCGAAAAGCTCAGGGAGCGCCTCGATGCGGGGGGCACCTTCGCCCTCAGCCAGCCGATCTTCGAACTGGACGGGGCGCGGCGCTTCATGGACCGGCTGAAGGGGCTGCCGGTCCACATCCTCCCGGGCATTCTGCCCCTGGCCAGCCTGAAGCAGGCCCTCTACCTCAAGAACGAGGTCCCGGGCATGGTCGTCCCGGACGAGATCGTCGCCTCGCTCGAGAAATACGAACGCCGCGAAGACCAGATGACCCTGGGCGTTGATCTGGCTAAGAAGCTCCTGGATGGACTGCGGGAATTCGCCGACGGCGCCTACCTCACGAGCGGAGGCCGCAAGCGTCCCGTGCTTGTGGAAGTCCTGTCCTGACGCGGGAGAGCGCCCTACCAGAGGTTACTTCCAGGTCACCTCGAACACGCAGGGCCTGTTGCCGGCGCCGGGGTCCGCTCCGCACCGGTCGTGCGTGACGACGGGCTCCCTCGCGCCGAGCTTCTCCATGGCGCCGTAGAGGTACCCCACGCCCGTCGAACAGTCGAGCCGGCTCGCCTTTTCCAGTCCACTGTTGTCCACGATGACGTTGAATTTCCTGTCCGAAACCTGTTCGACCCTGAAGCGGTCCGCCGCGGCGTCGCCGTAGCACTTCCTGTAGATCGTGCTGAAGGTGTTCTTCAGCCAATCCTCGGGCTTCTTGCCCTGGAAGTACACCCGAAAGACCGACTCCGCCTGCCGGTGCGCGTTGAAGCGGCCGGCCTCGAAGGTGATGCACGGCATCTTAGACGTGCTGGTGTACGGAGCCGCACCCGGCCCTTTCAGAACCCGGGTCATGGCCTCGAGAAAGACCTTGTCGACCCAGTCGGGCAGGTGCGAGCTGGAGAGGATGACGCCTGAGAAGAGCCGGTTCTCCAGGAACTCCTTTCTCTCGGGCTTGTCGGCGATCCTGAGGGCCTCCCGTTCGAGGTCCTCCATGACCTTGTCCTTGTCGAGGCCGTTCCTGCGGCAGTAGTCCTCGATGAACAGGAGCCGCCCCTTAACGAAATCTCCCAACTGGTGGTCTTCCTGGGGATTCATCATGCCGCCTCCTTTGCGTCGCCACTATACAGCATAGCGCCGCGGAGTCGAAGTGCAAAGGGCCCGGGGCCGGAAAGAAAGGCCCCGGGGAGAGTCTCCCCGGGGCTGGTGAAGCCGACCTGTCTCGAGGCGTCCCCTTCCGTGTGCGGGGACCCTCGTTTCATGCTGCGGGATCAGTCGTCTCCGAAGGCCTGGCCTCCCCGCGTGAAGCTGGTCGTGACGGATCCGCCGTCAGGGTTGACCAGGCGGATGGAGACCGCCACGCCCTTCGGGAACTGCCGCTTGAGCCTGCGGCCGCGGCCGAGCACCAGTTCCGAACCGCTGACGTAGGTTACGTCCGCCCAGGGGTCGCCGCTTGACCCGATGTACACCTTGATGCCGGACTCGAAGTTGCTCCCGAGGATCTGGAGGCGGAAGGGGTTGCTGAGCGGGTTGACTGAGCCGACCGCCGGCGGCTGGATCTGCGGCTCGGAGATCGTTACGGTTCCCGTCTTCTGGCACGTCTGGTCCAGGACCGTGGCCGTAAAGCTCCACGTGTAGGTGCCGGCGTTTGCGTAGGTGTGGACGGCGTTCTGTGTGTACGCCGAATCGCTGCCGTCGCCGAAGTTCCAGACGGTCTGGACGCCGTTGTCGCCGCAGTTGCTCGTAGTGGCCGAGCCCT
>JBJKRE010000052.1:0-3227 GCA_046704825.1 Acidobacteriota bacterium | reverse complement strand
ATACTTGCGCTGCATTTCGGGACCTGGATCGCCTCGGTCAAGTACACTACCATCGCCTCGTCCCTGCTGCTCATTTCCACACAGCCCGTATGGGGCGGCCTGCTCGGATGGATATTTCTGCGCGAGCCGGTTCCACGGAAGGGCATCGTGGCCATCGTCCTCGCCATGACGGGGGTGGCGATCATCGTGTCCGGCGACCTGGCTCGCGGTCACCACGACCTATTCGGAGACGCGCTGGCGCTGGTGGCCGCCATGGCCGCAGCCGTCTACCTGACCGTGGGTCGCCACGTGAGGGCCCGCGTCCCCCTCACGCAGTACCTCTTCGTGCTGTACGCGATCGCCGCGGGCGCACTGGGCGTATCGGCCTGGGTGGCCGGAGACCCCTTCACCGGGTTCGGCGGCAGGACCTGGCTCATGTTCGCTCTGCTCGCGCTGTTCCCCTCGACTCTGGGGCACAACCTGCTCAACTACGCCGTCCGGCACATGGAAACCTACCGCGTCAACCTGTCCGTCCTCGTGGAACCGGTGGTCTCCATCATCCTGGCCGCCGTCCTGTTCGCAGAGATCCCCGGCCCGCGGTTCTACCTCGGCGCGGTCTTCGTCTTCGCCGGGGTGGTCATCGCCCTCTCGCGCCACGGCGATTCGGCGCCCGAGGGAGAGTGGCTCCGCACGGAGCCCCCCGCGATCGGGGATACGGCTGAGTGATCGAGCGGCCTGCCAAGCGGTGACCCAACGACCCAATGGCGGGCGGCCTTCGAAGGTCTGCCGTCTACCGTCCTTCAAATCCGAAATCCCTATCTCCAAATCCCAAATTACCTCTTATCCTCTAAAGAAGGTTTTTCTGGATGAACTCGAGGACCTCCCGTGCGTGGCCCTTGACCGAGACGTTGCGCCAGATTTTGCGCACCACGCCCTCGCGGTCGATGACCACCGTGGACCGGTTCACACCGAGCGCCGTCCTGCCGAAGATGCTGTTCTTCTTCCACGCTCCGTAGGCACTGAGAATCTTCCCATCCGGATCCGAGAGCAGGGGAAAGTTCAGGTTGTATTTGTGCTTGAACTTCTCGTGCGACGCCATGTCATCCTTGCTCACGCCCAGGACCACGATCCCGAGTTTCTTCATCTCGGCGTCGGCGTTTCTGAATGCACAGGCCTCCTTCGTGCACCCGGGCGTGTCGTCCTTAGGATAGAAATACAGGACCGCAATCTTTCCCCGCAGGTCGCGAAGGGAGACCTCACCGCCCTCGGAAGAGGGCGCCGTGAAGTCGGGGGCGGACATACCCACGGTGAGTTCATTGTCTTCCATGGTCGATTTCTCCCCGTTCCAGCCGTGGGCCCAGGGTCCCGAGACGGCGACCAGAGCCAGCAGGGCAGGTCCTACGAGAGATTCCACTTTCATTTCAAAAACCGCTCATAATCGATTGAGCACTTCCTTGGCTCAGATCACCCTTCAACGCGGGGCGTCCGCAAGTATTCCTTTCCTGCTAGGATAGGGAGAGTATAATGCACCACCTTGCCGGGCGCACCCCCGCACCAGCACGTGGGCGCGGGCGCGGCGGCGGTTCTCGGGCACCGGCGGAGCAGGGCCCGCCGGAGCGATGACAGGGAGATTGGACGACCATGAAGACATTTTCGATCAAGATCGACCCCCTTACGGGCGAGGAGTACTACGAGGTCCACCTGCGCGGCAGCCACCTGCTGTCGAACGCGCTGCTCAACAAAGCCTCGGCGTTCACACCGGGCGAGAGGAAATCGCTCAGGCTGGAAGGCCACCTGCGGTCGGGCTCCGGGAGCCTCGCCCTCCAGGCCCAGCGGGTCATGGAAAACTACAGCCGAAAACCCACCGACCTGGAACGCTACATCTTCCTGCAGGGCCTGCTCGACAGGAACGAGACCCTCTTCTACAGGGTTCTGTGCGACAACCTCACGGAAATGGTGCCCATCGTCTACACGCCCACCGTGGGGCAGGCCTGCCTCATGGCCAGCCACATCGTCCGGCGGTATCGGGGGATCTACATCACGCCCGAGAACATCGCCAACATAGACGAGATCTTCAACAGCATCGCCCGGCCGGAAGTCTTCCTGGTCGTGGTCACGGACGGCGAGCGCATCCTGGGGCTTGGCGACCTCGGCTCGGACGGGATGGCCATCCCCGTCGGCAAGGTCAGCCTGTACGTGGCGGCGGGAGGCCTGCACCCGGCCGGCTGCCTCCCTGTGTGTCTGGACGTGGGCACGAACAACGAAAAGCTCCTCAAGGACCCGCTCTACCTGGGGTACCGCCACCAGCGTCTGGAAGGCACGGAATACGAGGACTTCGTGGAGCAGTTCGTGCTCGGCGTCAAGCGGAACCTCCCCAACGCCCTGCTCCAGTGGGAGGACTTTTCCAAGAACAAGGCGTTCACGCTTCTCGAGCGGTACCGAGACCGGATCCTGTCCTTCAACGACGACATCCAGGGGACCGGCGCCACGGCCCTCTCGGCCCTCATGACGGCCATGCAGATCAAGAAGGAGCGGTTTTCGGACCAGCGCTTTCTCATCGTCGGCATGGGACAGGCGGGCACGGGATCGGCACGACGGATCCTGGACATCCTCAAGGAGGAGGGCCTCTCGGACGAGGAGGCCCGGAGCCGGATCTTCGCCGTGGATATCGCCGGGCTCCTGATGGAAGATTCGCCCGAACTGGAGCCGCCCCAGCGCCCATTCGCCCAGAGGCGCGCAGCCGTCGAGGGGTGGACGCTGGACGCGCCGGACAAGATATCCCTCATGGATGTGGTCAGGAACGCCCGCCCAACGGTGATGATCGGCGTCACCGCCAAGAGGGGCCTGTTCGGCCGCGAGATTCTCGAGCAGGTGGCCCGAAGCACGGACAGGCCCGTCGTCCTGCCCCTGTCCAACCCGACGGCCAAGTGCGAGTGCACACCAGAGGAGGTGGCCGCCGCCACCGACGGCAGGGGCCTCATGGCCAGCGGAAGCCCCTTCCAACCCATCGAATGGAAGGGCCGGACGCTCCAGACCTCCCAGTGCAACAACCTCTACATCTTCCCCGGCGTGGGGCTCGGCGCGCTCATCAGCCAGACGCCCCGGGTGACCAATGCCATGTTCCTGGCGGCCAGCAAGGCTCTGAGCGCCATGGTCACGGACGCGCAACGAAACGAGGGGCTGCTTCTCCCGCCCATGAACGACATCCGCGAGGTCGCCTTCCAGGTGGCCTACGCCGTGGCGAAGGA
>JBJKRE010000051.1:0-4026 GCA_046704825.1 Acidobacteriota bacterium | reverse complement strand
CGAAGAGTCCGCGGGGCGTGTCGATGGCAGATTCGAATCCCACCGACAATCCGCTCTGCGTCGAATCGTCCCAGCTTGAGTATCGGTTGACCCAGAGCTCCTCCCCGGTATCCGTCACCTTCCCGGCAAATTCGCCCGCAGAGCCTCCGTCGGCAGACACATAATAGGTGCCGTACAGCCAGTACCCGCCCTCACCACATGCTTTCATGGCCACACCCAACTGAGCCGCCCCGTTCGAACTGTATCGGACGGCCCACAGCACGTCGCACTGGGCGTCTAGCTTGACGAGGTAGAAAGGCGTATCTTCAACCGTAGGAAAATATGGTGGATAAGCCGCACAGATCACACTGCCGTCCGCTTCCTCCCTCAAGATATCCAAACTGGTAGCCGCGTAGTCATAATTGGGGCTGGGGTAGGGCGAATAGCAGAGCTTCTTCCAGAGAAGGGTCCCCGTGCTCGTATCCAGTTCGCACAGGTCTCCACCCCCCGTGGTGAGAAAGACCCTTCCGCTGGGCGTCTGAAAGGCCTTAAGGCTCCAGTAGGAGTCGTAGAGCTGAAAGTAGTTCTGCCATAGGATCTCGCCCGCTGCGTTCATCCGGCAGCCCCAGACGTTCTGGCCGCAGTCCGGGCTGAAGCCGCCCTCCACGTGGAGGAAGAGGAGAAACGTGCCGTCGGAGAGCGCCAGGAGCGAGCGCTGCTCGGGATCGATGGGACTGGCGGCCGAACTCTGGCCGATGTTCTTGACCCACAGGAAGTTCCCGTGCCGATCGACCCTGCAGAGGTAATACCTGTAGGCATCGGTGTCGTTGGTGTCGTTCAGCACGTAGTAGCCCGCCAGCGCGATCGAGGAATCGTCAGGGAGAACCGCCAGATCCTGGATCTGCGGTGTCACTAGGCCATCGGGCGTGCCGAGAACGCGCATCCAGGAACTGCCGGCGGTGCAATTTACGGCAACGCTCACTCCGAGGGCCACGGCAACCAGCCAAGCTGTACACCTTTTCATCGCGCTCTTTCCCTTGGTATTAGGGGGCGGCGACCGATTCTATATTGGGTGAGTTCGTGGAGATGTTGCTGTCCTTGTTCATCGCGAAGCTCAGGTTCTCTCCCGGCCCAGCGTACGCGTTCAGCAGGCTCTGGCGGACATACGACGAACCCTTCCATGTGTATGCAAACATGGACCCGGCCAGCATGGTCGTCTGGTAGGAGCATACGAAGGTTAAAGGCTTGGTGGAGGAAACAGCCGTGAGGCCATCCTTCGTGGTGACTCGACTGTCGGATCCGCCCCACGAATCTCATTCTCTTCCATAGGTTCAGAATGTGGACTTTCGGTTGCCGTCCAATAGTAGTGTACGCAGTCATCCACCCCCCCCCAGAGGAAACATTCACGGATGAACTTGCCTTGTTGAACTCTCTGAGAATCCAGTGCCAACAAGCTACATCACTTCCCCGCAATTAATCAATATGTCATTTTGTCCTGCAACTTTAGTTGTAGCTGTCATCTACAACTCTGGTTGTAGATGAAATGCCCCAGTTCTCTTCCTCCCATCCTCCCTGTCTTTGGCAGGTGATCCTGTGACCGAGTGATCGGGTGAACAGTCGCGGGGAATCCTCCCCAGGCCTCCCGCATGCCGTCTTTGCTTTAGCCTTTTGGCCTTAGCCCCTAGCCCCCAAGAGACAGTTCCTCACTCCTCTTTTCGTTCCGCCTTTCGTCTCACCGTCTCACCGCCTCACTGTGCAAACCCGCCCCGTCTTTCCATCGGCGCGGGCTGGTGCTATGGTGTTTTCGGCGCCCGAAGGGGCGTGCGGAGGAGGACAGGCGGGATGGCGCGGACGTTCAAGATCCACTTCGTCGACGACGACCTGGGCGACTACGAAAACAAGATCGCCGAGTACTTCGCGGCGGCCCAGCCGGGCTGGGCCATCCGCTTCGCCCGCACGGAGAAGGACGCCCTGGACCTCTTCAAGTCCGAGCGGCCCGATCTCGTGGTCCTCGACGTGGAGCTGACGCCCGGCGGCCGCGAGGGCATGGGGCTCCTATACCACGTCCGCCGGCACCTGCCTCAGACGCCCGTCATCATGCTGACCGACATCCAGGACGCCCGCATCATCCGCGACGCCTTCATCTCGGAGACCATCACCGACGACATGACCGTGGAGGAGCTGGACCCCGAAGGGTTCCTCTTCAAGGAGGAGATCTTCTCGAGCGGGCGGTTCGAGGTGCTCGAGTGGCAGATCACGCGGGGACTGTTCAAGCACGGCCGCGTGGCCAACGACACGGGCATCCTCATCACGCACGGCACGGACACCATGGCGTGGGGCCTGTGCTACCTGCGGTACGCGCTCAAGAACCTGAAGGCCAACGTGGCGGTGACGGGCTCGCAGGTCCCGCTGGAGGGTTACTTCTCCATCTCGGACGCCCTGGGGAATTTGAAGACCGCCCTCTACCTCCTGAACCGGCTCAGGCCCGCGCACCTTTTCGCGGTCTTCAACAACGGCCGCCGGGTCTTCTCGGGCCGGCTGACCAAGTACCGCAAGTGGGACATGGACGCCTTCGAGGGGCGCGTGGCGGCCAGCGCGACGCCCGAGGGCGTGGAGTCGCTCAGGAAGGACTGGGCTTTCCTGCCCTACGAGGACCAGCGCCTGGACGACCTGCACCTGCTGCGCACCGGCGGCACCATCGAATCCCAGCGCAACGGCGACGAAACGGGGGCGCTCAAGCCCACGGGCGACTTCGTCTGGAAGTACCTGAACGACTCGCTTTCGTCCTTCTTCGTCAACCCGCACCGGCACGACCTGTTCGCGCTGGACTCGTCCAACATGTCCTTCGAGCACTGGGCCAAGCTGGCCCGCGAGATCGAAAAGATCGGCGTGGCCGAGGCGGACACGGCCTTCGACCACTCGGTCAAGCCCGTCTTCGCCAACCCCCTCTTCACCACGCGGGACTACGCCGCCCAGTTCGAGGCCTGCGGCCGGGGCGCCATCTTCGCGGCCTACGGCGGCGGCAACGCCAACATCCTGTCCGATTCGGACCGTTCCGTGCTGCCGGCCCTGTCCGAGGCCGTCAAGGCCGGGATCTTCGTGGCCGTGACGTCGCAGGTGCCGCTGGAGGCCTACGACGCCGAGTACGAAACGGGGCTGGGCCTTCTGGAGGCGGGCGGCGTGCCCTGCGGCGACCTGCCCCTCGCCGACGCCCAGGTCAAGCTCAGCTACATCCTGGGACACGAGAAGGAGCTGCGGGCCGCCGCGTCCGAGACGGGCCTGGACCCGCAGGTGCTCCTCACCGCGTCCTTCCTCGCCGGCGTCACCATGCGCAAGGCCCTGAGCCTCGAGACCTTCAAGAAGCTCATGGCCAGGCGAGGCCACCCCATCCGCGTCCTGCCCGACGACCCCTTCGTCGCCAACTCATTCGAAACCGGCCTCAGAGCCGTCGCCCAGGCCTGCGCGACGTGCCTTTTGTAAGTGATCGAGTGATCGAGTGATCAGTGCGCCTGCGGCGCGGTGTTTAGTGTCCAGTGTTTAGTGTTTAGTGTTTAGTGCCCTGGGTTGCCTTCGAAGGGTGTGGGAAGAACGCAGGCGGTGAAGTCGGCGTGAGAAAAAGCTTCGAAGAAGCCCGCCTGGTGAAGGGTTAAGAGGTAAAGGTGCGGCCGGCGCGCACCAGCCGCTTCAACGGCTCGTCCCGAGCCGTTTCCAAATCCGCAATCCCTGTGCGCCTCGCGGCGCAGTGAGTAGGTGAGTAGGGAAGTAGGTGAGTAGGAAGCGGGATGGCCTTCGAAGGCCCGTCCCCAGACGTTTCCAAATCCGCAATCCCAAATCCCAATTCCCAATTGTCCTTTTACTCTCCCCCCAGGTCCTCGCGTTCCTGGGTGTTTAAACGGGAGAGGGCGGAGCGGTAGGGCCAGGTGTCGAGGAAGCCCTCTTCGCGCAAAAGGCCGAGCTTGGCGCGGTGGAACTCCCAGTAGTCGTCGTACTCGATGAGGGCGGTGCGGTCGGCGAGACGGACGATGCGGGCGAACCACGTGAGGATGC
>JBJKRE010000050.1:0-3267 GCA_046704825.1 Acidobacteriota bacterium | reverse complement strand
GGCGGATACTGGGCCTGGGACCCGGTGGAGAACGCCTCCTTTCTGCCGTGGATAACGGGTACGGCGTTCATCCATTCGTTCCTGATGCAGGAGAAGAGGGGCATCTACCGCTTCTGGAACGTCTTCTTCATCGTGGCCACCTTCATCCTGTCCATCTACGGCACGTTCCTGACCCGTTCGGGCATCCTGCAGTCGGTCCACGCCTTCGGCCAGGAAGACCCGAGCGTTCCCTGGTTCTTCCGGCTGGGCACCATCTTCCTCTCCTTCATGGCGGGCATGCTCATACTCAGCTTCGTGCTTATCCTGAGGCGGAAGAAGCTCCTCTCGAGCGGCCAGACCCTCGAGTCGGCCGGCAGCCGCGAGACCATGTTCCTCTATGCCAACATCCTGTTCGGCCTCATGGCTTTCGTGGTCCTTTTCGGCGTCACCAGCCCGATCTTCTACCGCATGGTCACCCACCACGAACTCAGCCGGGGGCCGGAGTTCTACAATCCCAGAATGATCCCCATAGCGCTTCTGGTGCTTCTGGTCATGGGCGTCGCCTCCATAGCGCCCTGGCGGCGCGGGGGCTGGGCGGCATACAAGAAGCAGATCTTCATTCCCGGCATAGCCGGACTCTCGGCTCTGGCGGCATCGCTCGTCGCCTTCTTCTGGGGCGGCGCGGCCTCGAGGGCCGACTTCGCCTCCCGTCCCCTCACGTACATCTACCTGTTCGCGTGCGTCACCCTCGCCTTCTTCGTGTCCGGAATCCTCTTCGAGGAGTACACCCGGACGGTCAGGCACGCCCACTCCACGCGGGGCCTAGACCTCTTGCGGTCGCTCGCCGCCCCGTTCCGCGAGAACCCGCGGCGATACGGCGGTTACATCGTCCACCTCGGGGTGGTCTGCCTCCTGCTGGGAATCGCCTTCTCAGCGACCTTCCAGCGCGAGTACCAGGAGACCATGAGGCCCGGGGACGCGGCGCGGTTCGGGCCCTACACCGTCAGGATGGCCTCCCTGGACCACGACGACCTCAACGCGAACCTTCAGAAGGTCAACGAGGTCAAGATCTGGGCGGACCTCCAGGTCTACAAGGGAGACAAGCTCGTGGCGCTCTTGAGACCCGAGCGGGTCTTCTACGCGAGCAACCCCGAACAGCCGACCTACGAGGTGGCGATCCACTCCACGCTCATGCGTGACTTCTACACCCTCATGGCCGGGTTCGACCTCAAGACGCACACGGCCATCATCGGCGCCTTCGTCAATCCCATGGTGGCCTGGCTCTGGCTGGGAGGTCTGTTCATTCTGATTGGCGGGATCACCGCGCTCTTGCCCATGAGGAGGACTTAGTGCTTATCACGCTGATCAGCCTGGCCATCGCGGCCGGCATATTCCTCTGGATCTTCGCCCCGCTCTTCGGAGAGCAGGAACGGATTCCGCAGGAGCGGGCGAGGGAAGAACTCATGTCCGCCGTGAACCGCTCCGTCCACGAACTCGAAACGGACCTCAAGCTGGAAAAGATCCAGCAGGAGGACCTCGACGTGATTCAGAAGCACCTCGAGGAAGAATCCTCATCCTGACGGGGGAACATGAAGCCTCACATCCTTTGGACCGAACGGCGGACGCTGTCCCTTCTCGATCAGCGCCTCCTGCCCGGGGAAGTCGTATTCAGAGAGTACGCGCAGCCTGCCGAGGTCGCCGCGGCGATCACGGGCATGGTCGTACGCGGCGCCCCCGCCATCGGGGTCACCGCAGCGTACGCCATGGCAATCTCGGCATGGATAGGGGCTGAAAAGGAGTGCAACTCGCGTGATTTGAAGCGGATGCTCACGTCCGACGCCGAACAGCTCATCAAAGCCAGGCCCACCGCGGTAAACCTGGCCTGGGCCGTCGACCGGCTGCTCTGTCTGGCGAAGGACCTCATCAAGAATGGTGCCGAACCCGAGGACGTGGCCCTCGCACTCGAAGAAGAGGCCGTCCAGATTCATTCCGACGACATCGCCATGTGCGAGGCCATTGGCCGACATGGACAGGCCTTCGTGAAGAAAGGCGCGACCGTGCTGACCCACTGCAACGCCGGGGCTCTGGCCACCGGAGGGTACGGAACGGCCCTGGGTGTGGTTCGGGCCGCACACGAGGCCGGCAAGGGCATCCGGGTCTTCGCCGACGAAACCCGCCCCTTCCTCCAGGGCAGCCGGCTTACGGCCTGGGAACTCCATCAGGACGGGATCCCCGTAACCCTCCTTTGCGATAACATGGCTGGTTCCGTCATGGCGCGCGGCGAAGTGGACGTCGTGGTCGTGGGCGCCGACCGCATCGCGGCGAACGGCGATACGGCCAATAAGATCGGCACATACCCGCTGGCCGTTCTAGCCGCTCGGCACGGCGTCCCCTTTCTGGTAGCGGCGCCTTATTCGACTTTCGACTCGGACACCAGGACCGGCGACGGTATCCCCATCGAGTACCGGCCCGAGGATGAAGTTCTCACCGTCGGCGAGGCCAGGCTCGCCCCCGAGGGCGTCCCGGCGCTCAATCCCGCCTTCGACGTCACTCCGCACGACCTCATCACGGCGATCGTCACCGAAGACGGTCCCATTTCCCCCGTCGACGACGAGACGGTAGGACAGTTCCTGGCCAAAGGCCGCCCATGAGCTTTCTCCTCGGCATAGAGAGTTCCTGCGACGACACGTCCGCCGCGGTGCTGGACGCCGGGGGAAAGGTCCTGTCGAACGTCCTTGCCTCGCAGGAAGCCGTCCACGCACCTTACGGCGGCGTCGTCCCCGAACTCGCCAGCCGCCAGCACCTCAGGAACATCTCCAGTACGGTGCGTGCGGCCCTCCGCAAGGCGGAGATCACAAGGGATGACCTTACGGCCGTGGCCGTCACGGCCGGCCCGGGCCTCCTGGGCAGTCTACTGGTTGGCGTGTCCTACGCCAAGGCCCTGGCATGGGGGCTCTCCATTCCGGTCTACGGCGTCAACCACGTCCAGGCGCACCTGAGGTCACCGTGGATCGAACATCCCGACCTGGCCTATCCCAGCCTCGCGCTCGCCGTCTCGGGCGGACACTCCCACCTCTTCCTCTGCTCGTCCCCCGAAGAGATTTCGCTGGTCGCCCGCACCCGGGACGACGCGGCGGGTGAAGCGCTCGACAAGCTGGCCAAGCGCCTGAACCTCCCTTACCCCGGCGGCCCCGTCATCGACAGGCTTTCGGTACGCGGAAACCCCAGGAGCGTCCTCTTCACCCTGCCGCGAATGGCTTCCGGCTCTCTGGACTACTCGTTTTCCGG
>JBJKRE010000049.1:0-7191 GCA_046704825.1 Acidobacteriota bacterium | reverse complement strand
GATCACGAGCGGGGTCCTGGACTGGCCGCCGACGAGGAGGACCTCGTCGATGTCGGAAGCCTTGAGGCCCGCGATGTCCAGCGCCTCCTGGCATGGCCTCCGGGTCCTCTCCACGATGTCCTTGACGATGGACTCGAGCTCTTCGCGCGTTATCGTCGTGACGAGATGCCGGGGGCCGGACGCGTCCGCCGCGATGAACGGCAGGTTCACCTCGGTCGTGGGCATGGCGGACAGTTCGCACTTGGCCTTCTCGGAGGCCTCCTTGAGCCTCTGGAGGGCCAACCGGTCGCCGGACAAGTCGATGCTCGTCTCCCGCTTGAAGCGCCCCATCAATTCGGCCATGATCGCGTTGTCCATGTCCTCGCCGCCCAGGTAGGTGTCGCCCGACGTGGCGACGACCTCGAAGAGGCCTTCGCCCACCTTGAGGATGCTGATGTCGAAGGTTCCACCGCCGAGGTCGTACACGGCGACGGTCTTTGCCTTCGTCTCCTCGAGGTTGAAGGCGATGCACGCCGCCGTCGGCTCGTTCAGGATCCTCAGGACTTCGAGCCCGGCGATGCGGCCGGCGTCCTTGGTGGCCTGCCTCTGGGGGTCGGAAAAGTAGGCCGGGACGGTGATGATGGCTTCCTTGATCTCCTCGCCGAAATATTCCTCGGCGCTCCGCTTGATCTCGGAGATGATGAAGGCCGACACCTCCTGCGCCGAATACTCCCTGTCGCGGATCTTGATCCTGACGTCGCTGTTGGGGGCTTCCGTCACCGTGTAGGGAAGGACCTTCCTGGCGCTTTCGACGGTCGGGTCGGCGAACTTCTTTCCGATGAGGCGCTTGACGGCGTAGATCGTGTTCGTGGGGTTCGTCACCGCCTGGCGCTTGGCGAGGTTGCCCACCAGCCGGTCCCCCTGTTCGGTGAAGGCCACGATGGACGGAGTGGTGCGACCTCCCTCCTTGTTGGGTATGACCATGGGCTGGCCCGACTCGATGTAGGCCATGCAGCTGTTCGTGGTCCCAAGGTCTATACCGATTACTTTAGGCATCGGTTTCTCCCTGCCTGAGCTGATCGTCCGTGCCGGCGCCGCTGACCACAACCCTGGCCGGCTTCACGACTTTTCCGCCAAGAGTATAGCCCTTCTCGAAGACCTCCGTGACCGTTCCAGCGGGGAGATCGGCCCTCGGTGCCATCATGACCGCCTCGTGGAGCGTGGGATCGAAGCGCTTGCCCATTGCTTCGATCTCTTCCACGCCCAGGCTGCGCAGCGCGTCTGCGAATTGCTGTTGCACCAGTTCGAGCCCCTGGCACCATTCCTGGGGGGCCTCGTTTTCAAGTACTTTAAGCGCCCTGTTGAGGTTGTCGAGGACCGGCAGCATGCGCGAGACCACCTCGGCGGAGGCCGCGCGCCGGTACTCTTCGCGGTCGCGGTTGACCCGCTTGCGGTAATTCTCGAAGTCAGCCCTCTGCCGGAGGTACCGGTCTTCCAGTTCCTCCACGCGCTCCCTCAACTCGCGGGCTTCCGCACCGGTCGAACCGGCGTCGACGGCGGGACCGGCCGAACCCGGGGGGGCCGCCCCGTCCCGGGGCGGTCCGTCTCCGAGGGGACGGCCCTCATCATCGAGGAACTCGATGGAAATGTCTCCGTCCTCAAATGGCGGATCCGGCGGATCCATCGGCCCGTTACGGTCGTTTTCGCTCATGTCCCTAACCCACGTCCCAGCGCCGCAGGACCCCGTTCCAGCTGCGCCTCATAACCTCGATCCCGCAAGCGTCGCCATGCGGGCAGTCTGCCGGACCGTTGAAATGGCTGCGTCGTAGCGCAGGGGCTTGGGCCCGATGATGCCGAGAATGCCGAAGCCGGTGTCCGCGCTTCCGAATGGAGCAGCCACCATCGCGAGGTCCCTGACCTGCGGGTCGGGCCAGTCGCTGCCGAGCACCACCTTCAGGGACGCTTCGCCCTCTATCAGACCGTCAAGGATATCCAGGAGGCGGCTCTTCCGCTCCAGCGAATCCAGGAGTCCCCGGACGCCTTCGAGGTTGTCCTCGACGCTGGCGGACTCCAGCAACCAGGTGGCCCCGTCCCAGAAGAGTTCTCTGTCCGACGGCGAATCCTCGAAGTACTGCGACACCAGCTCCAGAGCGTCGAGAACCTTGTGGTTGTAACGCGCCCGTTCCATTTCGATCTGGGCGCCCAGCCTGCGCCGGATTTCCGGAAAGGTGCAGCCGGCGTACCGCTCGTTGAGGTAGTTGCTGAACCACCGGAGTTGCTCGGACGAATAGGCATCCTCCGTCCAGAGGACCTTCTCGTGCATCTGTCCCGCCTGCGAGACAACCAGACACAACACCCGCCCTTCGCCGATGGCCACGAGCTCGCAGTTCCTCATGCGCATGGTCTCCACAGGGGGGGTGACCGCGAACCCCAGGGTTCTCATGGAGCGGGAGAGCACGCCGCAGATGTCCCTCGCGACGGCGTTGAGGCTGCCGTCCGATACGAGTCTGTCCACCTCCGCGGGGTTCAGCGGCGGGTCGCCGGGTGATTCTGAGAGTATGCGCCTGATGAGGTACCGGTACGCGTGATCCGTAGGGACGCGCCCGGCGTTTGGGTGCGGCTGGGTCAGAAACCCACCGTCCTCGAGGCGTGACAGAATGTTGCGCACCGTGGCGGACGAGACCTTCTCCGGGCTCTGGCCGGCCAGCGTCTTGGAGCCGACGGGCTCCCGGGTCTGGATATAGTGCATGAGGAGCCCCAGAAGGATGCTTTCCTCGCGAGGGCTGAGTTTATCCTCCATGACGGAAGACCTCCATTGGCACATTTATAGCATCCCAAACCGTTCCGAATCAAGGCGGAAGCGCCGGTCGAGCGGACGGACGGCCGAGTCGCCGGGTGATCAGGTGACCGCCAATCCGGATTCAGCGCCGCAGGGGCAAGGTTGCAGGCTGCCTTCCACCCGCACCCTGTAACCTGGCAGCTGCAATGCAGGGTCATCCGCCTCCCCCGCCCTCCTTTTGCCCCCCGGCCTTCGCCCTCAGGCTTGAGAAACAGTTCCTCTCCCGCTTCTGCACCGCCTTCCAAGTCCGAAATCCCAGTTCCCCAATCCCACATCCAACTTTGACCCCCCTTCCCGCTTTGCGATATCCTTCGTTACTGGAGAACCGCCATGTGGAAGCGACGAAGAACCAGTCTCATCCTCGCCTTTCTCGCCGCGGCGGCCCTGCTGTCCCTGGCGCCGTCGGCGCAGGAACTCTCGACGTTCCTGTCCCACCTTCCGTCGCCGGGCGCCTGGGCGCGCTACAGGATCGAGACGGACCGAGGCGATTACGTAAAGAAGGAGCCCTTCGACCTGCTGGTGACCGGCAGCGAAACCATCAACGGAGTCCCCTACGTGTGGCTCGAAGCCGGCCCCACGAACTTCGCGGGCTACCACGACGGATACCTCCGCCTCCTCATCGAGGCCCGTCCTTCGGAGGCCGAGGCCATGAACCCCTTTCTCGCGGCCCTGGCACTCGCCTACCAGGAACCCCACGGCGAACCCTTCAAACTGTCCGACGGCGCTCTCGGCTTCATGCACCGCCAGGCAAAGAACATCAATATCACGCAGAAGGTGGACAGGCTCCCCCCCGGAAAAGCCGAAACCATCAAGGGAAAGGTCTTCGACTGTTCCCGCGTCCGCATGGTGACCACGACGGAGACGTCGTTTTTCACCCGGAAGTACAAGGTGGTCGAAACGGGCACCTACTGGCTCTCGCCGGACACGCCGTTCCGCATCGTGAAGGCGGAGATCAAGCGAGTGGAGACCAAGAACGGAGAAGAGACCGTCAAGAACGTCAAGGTGACGCTGAAGCTCGCGTCCTACACGGGAGCCAAAACCCATTTCACCAAACCTCCGGTCAAGAGCAAGGGACTTCTCGGACTGCTCTTCCACTGACCGGTCATATGGCTGAGAAGAGAGGACTTCGCACGTCATGCCGGACGCAAGGATGGTCAGAGGCGGCACGCACCCCAAGAACGACCGAGCGCACGTGAACTCCGGCGCGGTGCGGGCGCACTCGGGAGGTCGACATGGTTGAGGAGCGCCTCGTCCAGGGGGACGGCGACGCGGCGGAGCGCCAGTGGGAGGCCGCCCTGAGGCCCAGGCGCCTCTCGGAGTACGTCGGGCAGCCCAAGATCACGGACAACCTGACGGTCTTTCTCGGGGCCGCGAAAAAGAGGGGCGAGGCCCTCGACCACGTGCTGCTCTACGGTCCGCCGGGACTCGGCAAGACCACCCTCGCCCACATCATCGCCAACGAGATGGACGTCAACATCCGCGCCACCGCCGGCCCGCTCATCGAAAAAGCCGGCGACCTGGCCGCTCTCCTGACGAACCTGGAGCCCATGGACGTGCTCTTTATCGACGAGATCCACCGCCTCTCCCCCACCGTCGAGGAGATACTCTACCCGGCCCTCGAGGATTTCAAGCTGGATCTCCTGGTGGGACAGGGGCCTTCGGCGAGGACCATCACGCTGCCTCTTCCCCCGTTCACGCTGATCGGGGCCACCACCCGCATGGGCCTGTTGACCTCGCCGCTCAGAAACCGCTTCGGCATCACATTCCACATGGATTTCTACGCCGAAGGCGACCTCAGCTCCATCGTGGAGCGTTCGGCCAGGCTTCTTGTGGTACCCACCGATACGAGCGCAGCCGACGAGATCGCCCGCCGCGCGCGAGGCACGCCCCGCGTAGCCAACAGGCTGCTGCGGAGGGTCCGGGACTACGCGCAGATCCTGGCCGACGGGACCATTTCCTACGAGGTGGCCAAGGACAGCCTCGAGCGTCTGGAGGTCGACCGGTACGGCCTGGACGACCTCGACAGGCGTATCCTCTTCACGATTCTGGACAAGTACGACGGCGGGCCCGTCGGGCTCAACACCATTGCCGCCTCCCTCGGGGAGGAAAAAGAGACCATTGAGGACATTGACGAACCGGACCTCATGCAGATAGGATTCCTGGAAAGGACGCCGCGCGGACGGCGCGCCACGCGTCTGGCCTGCGAGCACCTCGGGAGGCCGTGGATGAGGAACGGCGGCTCGAACCTGTTCGAACCCTCGCCTTGACACGTGCCCGCGGCCTTTCTAAACTGGAAACGAAGCAGATAGCTGGACAAAAAAAAGGGGGCACCATGAGCCACGAAGAGCATATCGCCGATGTCTTGTCGGATCATTTCGAAAAGCTCCGCTCCAACCTGGAGAACCTGCGGAGCATGTTGCAGGACCTGGTTCTGGCTGTTCCCGCCGTTCCCGATGTGGAGAAGCTCGCGAGGGCCGTCGGCGAGGCCATCCCCGAGCCCGAACCCGCCCGGGAGGAGATCCCGGAGGCACCCGCCGCGCCCCCGGCCCTGAACAACAGGCTCCTGTACCACATCGCGGGCATCGAATACGCTAACACGCAGGCCGAGGTGCTCAACCAGCTCATGAAGGGCCTCGAGGACCACGCCGCGAGAGGCGCCCTGTTCGTGGTCAAAAACGACAACGCCCAGGTATGGAGCGCCTTCGGTTTCGACGACCCGGAAGCGGCCAAGCGCTGGAAAACATCCATGGAGAGCGACCCGCTCCTCAAAACCATCGTGAGTTCGCGCTCCAGGATGCTCCTGGACAACACGGTCCCGGGGTTCATCCCCGACGGCTCCGACGTGGCGCGCAGCCTTCTGACTCCGCTCCTGCTCAAGGGCAAGGTTCTAGGGTTCTTCTACGCCGATTCGGGCAGCGAAGGCCTGCTCGACCATTACAGCATCGACATCCTGATGCGCATGGCCTCGCTCGTCATCGACATCTTCCCGCTCCGTCCCAAGCGCAATCCCCTGCCTCCCGTCCTGGAGCAACAGCCCATCATCGCGCCGGGATCGCCGGTCGCGGCCCAGGCGGAAAGCGACGACGACGCCGTGCTGTTCGAGGATACGGGCACCCTGTCCTCCCAGGCCGACGAGGAGGAACTGCCGGGCGCCCAGACCGTGATGGCGGAGATCCCCAGGGAAGAGGACGAGGCGCAGGCCTCCCCGGAACCAGAGGCCGATGTCGAACCGGCAATGGAGCCCGAACCTCCCATGGAGGTCGAACCCGAGCCGGAGACAGAGGCTCCCGAACCGCCCGCGGATACCGGGGAGCACCGGCTCGAACCGGTTGAACTGGAATCGGGCGAGTACGAGCAACCCGAAGCCGAGGAAGCGGAAGTGGAGGAACCCACCGCCGAGACTTCACCCGGCGCGGAGGCCCCGATCCCCGAGGAAGAGGAGACCGAGGTTCCCATTCCGGCCGGTGAAGAGAAGCTTCACGAGGACGCACAGCGTTTCGCCCGTCTCCTGGTACAGGAAATCGCCCTCTATCACCCCAGCGAGGTGGAGCAGGGCAAGAGGGACGGTACGCTCTACAACCTCCTCAAGGAGGACATCGAGCGTAGCCGGGAGGCCTATGAGAACCGATTCCAGAAGTCTTCTGTCCGAGATAGAGACTACTTCAAGAAAGCGCTGGTCACCTACCTGGCAGACGGCGATCCGGCGCTGCTGGGCATGTAGCGCCCTTTTCAGCCTCGCCGTCGGATTCGTCGTCGCGTGGAACGCGTGGGCCTCGGCTCCCGCATTCCCCTGGCGCCGGGTCGGCGACGCACCTGAAGGCGGACGCACAGCCGTGCTGCAGGAGGCGCTGAGGGGCGACCTGTCCGAGGCGGACCGAGGCACGGCCCACATCCTGCTGGGAAGGCTCTACGAGAAGCTGGGCCGAGACGATGACGCCGCCGCCCAGTACCTTGAGCCTTCGGTCAGGCGTTCACCGCTTTGGGAGTACGCCGACTACTGGCGCCTCCAGATGACCGATCCACCGCTGGAGGATTCGGTCCGGCGGGCCCTCTGGAAGGCACTCTATTCGGCCGGACCGCACGCTTCGTTCAGGATCGAAGCCGCCGAGGCCCTCCTGAAGGACGCCCTGACGAACCACGAGACGGCCGGCGCCGTTCCCTACGCCCTGGCCCTTCACCAGGCGGAACCGGACGACGCGGAAATAACAGCCCAGCTTGCCGGCCTGTACGAGGACGCCGGCCGGAAGGCGGACGCCCTGCCCCTCGTGGAGGACCTCTGGTCCCGCTATCCCGCCCATCCGGCCACCCGATCCTTTCTGCGCCAGCGCCCCGAATGGGCCCGGCGCCTCCGTTCCGCACCCGGCGCACTTAAA
>JBJKRE010000048.1:0-7528 GCA_046704825.1 Acidobacteriota bacterium | reverse complement strand
GGGCACAGCCGCAGCGCGCGGGCCAGCGCCAACCCGGCCGCGCCTCGCGCCCCCGCGCCGGCGGGATGGGGCCCGGGATGATGGCGGGCCGGCAGGCGGGCGGCATGATGGGCGGCCCGCGGGGCATGATGAACGGTGCGCAGGGGGCGACGGGAACTTCGACGGAGAACGCGCCGAAGGCATCCGCGTACACGAAAGTGGGCAGCGCGAGGTGCGCCGAGTGCCACGGGGCCCTGTACACGTCCTGGGAAAAGACGCCTCACGCCACAGCGGGCGTCGACTGCGAGTCGTGCCACGGCCCGGGCAGCGGCTATGCATACGCCTCCGTCATGAGGGTCCCGGCCAGGGCCCGGGCCGCCGGCCTCATCATGCCCGGGAAGCAGTTCTGCATGAAGTGCCACGCCGGCGACTGGAAGCCCGGCATGCTCCAGGAGGTCCACGCCCCCTGACGATCGTCGGGCCAGTCCGACGCCTGCGCGGCCTTCCGTCCGACTCGAGCCCGGGCGGCGGCCGGGTGCGGGCCGCCCTCCCAGAAGTCTTGGCCCGGCCGGTCGTTTCGGCCTAAAATATAAATGCAATCGACCGGGGGTACGGATTTGGCAGAGGTACGAGACCTTATCAGACCTTACCTTGCAGACGGCGGCCGTGAACTCGCCGCAGCGGCCCTGGAGCGGCAGTACGCACGCCAGCCCGCCCTCGCCGCCGCCTACGGTCCGAAGCAGAGGGACGCCGCACTGCGGGACGCCGTGTACAACCTGAGTTTTCTCCTGGAGGCGGCGGCAGACGACAGCCCCGGGCTGTTCGCCGAATACGTGGCGTGGCTGCACCCGCTGCTCGAGCGCTACGGCGTGAGCGCCGACCACCTCACCGTCCACCTGGAATGCCTCGGGGAGGTCCTGCGCGAGCGCCTCCCGGCCGAGGCGGCCGCGCGCGTCGAACCCTGCCTGCGGGCCGGGATCCTTCGTCTGGGAAAAGGCGTTCGCCCCCCCGAATCCTTTCTGGGGGTGGGCGGTGGTGTGCTGGAGGGCCTGGCCAGGCTCTATCTCACCGCCCTCCTGAAGGGCGACCGGCGGACGGCGCGCCGCCTGGTCCTCGCCAGCCTGGAGGGGGGTACGGACCTGCGCGAGGTCTACCTCGGTGTGTTCCAGCGCTGCCAGTGGGAGCTCGGCCGCCTGTGGCAGCTCAACCAGGTGAGCGTGGCCCAGGAGCACTACTGCACGGCCGCAACCCAGCTCATCATGTCCGAACTCTACCCCCGCGTGTTCGAGCGCGAGCGCACGGGTCGGACCCTCGTCGCGGCCAGCGTGGAGGGCGAGCTCCACGAGATGGGTGTCCGCATGGTGTCCGACTTCCTCGAAATGGAGGGGTGGGACACCTACTACCTCGGGGCGGGCACCCCCCTTTCGGGCCTGATCGACGCCCTCGCCGAGCGGAAGGCCGACGCCCTGGCGCTGTCCGCCACCATGACCTTCCACGTCGGCAGGGTGGAGGCGGTCGTGAGGGCCGTCCGCGAGAGGCTGGAGTTCGACCGTCTGCAGATCCTGGTCGGCGGACTCCCCTTCAACCTCGATCCGGACCTCTGGCGGAAGGTCGGCGCGGACGGAACGGCGCCGGACGCCTCGGGGGCCGTCGGTGAAATGCTCCGCCTCCTGGAAGGAGGGCGCGGGCCGTGAGCGAAGAGAGCCGGGCACTGGCGATTCTATGCGATGGAGAAGGCACCATCCTGCAGACCCTCCGCGACGATTCGGGATTGACCTCCGGGGCCACGACGCTGTCCGGACTCGTCGATCCCCTGAGTTCAGAAAAGGCCGGGCGCTTCCTGGCCGCCGTGCGCGGCGAGCGCCCGGCAATCGGGTGGGAACTCCAGGTCCGGCACGGAGAACGGGTCGTGCCGATCCGCTTCTGCGGCGCGTCCGGAGCCCGCGGGCTCATGGTGGTGGCCTCCGAAACGGAGCCGGGTCTTCGGCGCCTCCTCGATGAACTGCTGGCCTCCGAGAGCGAACACGCCGATCTCGTGCGGTCCCTCGCGGACGCAGCGGCTCCCCGTGCGGACGGACGGGGGGGCACCACCGATGCCCTCTACCAGGAACTCAGCCGAGTGAACAACGAACTGGTCAACGCCCATCGCGAACTTGCCCGAAAGAATGCCGCCCTTGCACGGCTGAACGAAGAAAAGAACCTGTTTCTAGGCATGGCCGCACACGATCTTCGGACGCCGCTGTCGCTCGTCCGAACCTACAGCCAGTTCCTCCTCGAAGGACCTGGCCAGGCACCGGCGGCCCGGACGGCGGGGATTCTGGCGACGATTCTCCGAAACAGCGACTTCATGCTTCGCCTGGTCGACGACCTGCTGGACGCCTCGGCCATCGAAGCGGGCCTTCTTCGGCTCGACCTCCGGGCCACGGACCTGAACGAACTGGTCGCGCGCTGTGCGGCCGTCGGGGCTCAGCTCGCCGAGCCCGAAAAGGTCGACCTGGACTTTGTACCGTGTGCCGGCCTGCCCGCCGTCCGGATCGACGGGCCGAAAATAGAGCAGGTCGTCAACAATCTCATTTCGAATGCTGTAAAATACTCGCCCGAAGGCGGGACGGTAGAGGTCACCGTCAAGCGGAGCGCAGGCGAGGTCGTCATCGCCGTACGGGATCACGGCCCTGGCATACCGGCGGATCGGACCGACAAGCTCTTCCAGCCCTTTTCGAGGGTGGGAGGGGACGAGCGCGGTCGCGGCAAGGGCACGGGACTGGGCCTCGCCATCGTCAAGCGGATCGTGACCGGCCACGGCGGCCGCGTCCGGGTGGATACGCGGGAAGGCGCGGGAAGCACGTTCTTCGTGACCCTCCCGCTGAAGGGCCCTTCGGGATCGGAGCGTACGTGAAGAATAGACATCACGTGCTCGTGGTCGACGACGACCGCGACGCGCTCGGCGCCACAACCCTCGTTCTCGAGACGGCCGGGATAGACGTGTCCACGGCCGCCACGGGCGGCGAGGCGGTCGGGGCGGTCCGGTCCCTGAAACCCGACCTTGTCCTTTTGGACGTCAACCTCCCCGATATGAACGGCGTGGACGTGTGCCGGGCGATCAAGGCCGATCCCGAGACCTCCGGCGTGCTCGTCGTGCACCTGACCTCGTCGTCCGTGGACGCCGGGAGCGCGGTGTACGGTCTCGATTCGGGCGCCGACGGGTACATCGTGCGTCCGGTCGACAACCGGGAGCTGGTGGCGAGGGTCCGGGCGCTCTTGCGCCTCAAGCGGTCGGAAGACGCGCGGCGGACCCTCGAAAAGGAACTGGAACGGACGCGCAGCGCCCGGGGACAGTGGCGGCTGATCCAGGGGCTGGCGCACGAGATCCGCAACCCGCTCTTCGCGCTCGGGGTCAACGCGGCGGCGCTCTCCAGGACGCTCACCCCCGACTCGTCGGGTGCTGGATTTCTGGCGAACGTACAGGGCCAGGTGCAGCGCCTGGACAAGCTCGTCCGCTACCTCCTGGAGCTGAGCGGCGGGCTGGAGAGGCAGGACCCCCGGCCCCGTTCCGCAGAAGAACTGATGGTCGAGGCCGTGCGCAGGCTGGAGTCCCGCGTCCCCGGAGCGGGCGGCAGGATCGAGGTCCGTCCGCCCGCGGTGCCGGCGAGGGTCGTGGTCGTCTCAGACAAGGTCTCGCTGGCCCTGATGCACCTCCTCGAAAACGCGATCGAGGGTTCGGGAGGGTCGGATCCCGTCCTGCTGACCGCCCGGGCGTCAGGGGGCCGCGTCGTCATGCAGGTGGTGGACAGGGGACCGGGCCTGTCCCGGGAGCTGGGAGAGAGCATCTTCGAACCCTTCGTCACCAGCAAGGCCGGCAAATCCGGACTGGGCCTCGCCGTCGCGAGGGCCTACGTGGAGGCGCACGGCGGCACGCTCACGGCGGCCGACAACGACCCGCCGCCGGGGGCCACCTTCACCCTCGAGCTTCCCCTGACCGCGGCCGGGCAGGGCACCCACCGGCCGGGCGAACCCGGTCAGGGGGCGGACGCCAGGCCGTAAACCGGCCGCCCTTCGGGGCCTCGGTGTAAATCTGTTACCGTATGGTTCCGCACCTGTCCCCGAAGGGTTCTAAGACGGCCTCTCGGGCCTGGCGCGACAGTCTCAATTTCGATACAGCGGTGACGGCCGGTCCGCGGGGGATCACCCGGGGAAACGGTCGTCCGCGGGTGATCCTGGGTCTTCATGCCGCCGAGCCATCCGACGGCCGGGCCGGGAGCGGCGTATGGCGCAAATCTTGCAATTATCCAATTCGCGGGCGTCGGCAGCCTCCCCGCGGCCGATCGCCAGGAGAAGGCACCGCAGGCGGGCCTCGGGGCTTGCCCACGACGTGAGAGCCTGCGGGAGAGGACAATGAACGCGGTGAACGAGAGCCGCCCCGGAAAGAACGGATCACCACAGGCGTACCCCCGGAGACGCATCCCGTCCGTAGGTACGGAGGCCCTCGTCATGCTCCTCTCCGTCTTTCTGGGGCTGGTCCTCTGGCTGGCCGACGCGCTCGTGGACTCCCTGTTCTTTTCGAAGAAGTCCTTCCTGGCGGTTCTCCTGCTCGACGTGTCGACCTACGAGATCTACATGCGCACGACCATCTTCCTGGCCCTGGTCCTGGTGGGCGTGGTCGCGGCCGTGATGGTGCGACGCGAAAGGGCCGCCAGGCGCGAGCTGGAAGCCAACGAGGCCAGGTTCAAGGCGTTCATGGACAACCTGCCCGGCATCGCCTTCATCCGGGACTCGGACGGACGGTACCTGTTCGTGAACGACGGCCTGTGCAGGGCCGTGGGGCGGCCCGGCGAAGACATCCTGGGCAAGCGCCCCGACAACATCCTTCAGCCGGGCGAGGCGGCCAAGGTGCTTGCCGAAGACGTGTCCGTGCTGGGCGGCAACCGGACCTACCACGGCGAAATGGTGGTCCGGACGGTCGACGGCGAGCGGACGTGGATGGCGAGCAAGTTTCCCATACCGGGGCAGGACGGCGTGCCCGCGTGGGTGGGCGGCGTATCCGTCGACATCAGCGAACTCAAGAAGGCCGAAGAGGCGCTCCGGGAGAGCGAAGAGCGCTACCGGACCATCCTCGACGACATGGAAGAGGGCTACTACGAAGTGGACCTGGAGGGGACCATCACCTTCGCCAACGAAGCCCTGGGGCGGATATGGGGCATCGACCGCAAGGATCTCCTCGGCCGCAACTTCCGGACGATCATGTCCGAAGAGACCGCCGACAGGGCCTACGCGGCGTTCAACCGCGTGTTCAGGACCGGCCGCAGCGAGTGGGTGCCGGACTGGCAGACGGTGCGCGCGGACGGGGCCGTGAGGGCGCTCGAGGCGTCGGCCTATCCCATCCTCGCTTCCGGGGGGCGGTATTCGGGCTTCAGGGGGGTCATCCGCGACGTGACGGACCGCCTCGCGGCGGAATCCGCCCTGAAAGAAAGCGAATCGCGCTACCGGGACCTGGTGGATCACAGCGTGGACATCATCCTGACGCACGACCTGAACGGGCGGATCGCGACCTGCAACCCCGCCACCGTGCGCTTCTTTGGACTGAAGGATCCGCGGGACGCGGTGGGGCTCAACCTCCGCGAGATACTTGCGCCCGACGTGAAGGACGAGTTCGAACGCTACCTGGACGCCGTCCGCCGGGACGGCCGGGCCAGGGGCTACATGCGGATGCTCACCCGCTCCGGCGAGGAGAGGGTGCTGGCCTACGACAACACGCTGAAGCCGGGAAAGAACGGGGACGCCATGGTCCGCGCGCGGGCCCAGGACGTGACCGACAGGCTGGCCATGGAGAGGGCGCTAAAGCAGTCCGAGGAGCGCTACCGGCTGCTCCACGAACGCAACCTCGCGGGCGAGTACCGGTCCACCCTCGACGGCCGCATGCTGGAATGCAACCCGGCCTGCGCCAGGCTGCTGGGTTTCGTGTCCCCCGAGGAGGCCGCGGGTCAGCCCACCGAGCCCCTGTACCAGGACCCCGAAGCTCGGCGCCGGCTGGCGGAGGCCCTGCGGCAGACCGGGTCGGTCAGCAACATCGAGGTGGCCCTCAGAAGGCGGGACGGCTCGCCGTTCAGGGCCCTCATCAACGCGACCCTGACCCGCGACGCCGAGGCCGGCGAAGTCATCGAGGGTGTCCTGCTGGACGTGACGGAAAAGGCGGCCCTGGCAGAAGAGACGGCCCGGGCGCACGAGTTCCAGTCCATCGCCCAGCTCACCTCGGGCATCGCGCACGAGGTGAGGAACCCCCTCTTCGCCATCCAGCTCAACTTCGTGAGCGTCATGCGGCGCCTCTCCGTCGACGAGAAGACCCGGACTCAGATGGAGTACGTCCTGTCCCACATGAAGCGCCTCGAATCGCTGGTCCGCAACCTCCTCGAGCTGGGCCAGGCCGTCCAAGCCGACGAACTGTCCGACATGGACCTGGGAGCGCTCCTTAGGACGGCGTGCATCGTCGTTGAGGAGGATTTTCCCCCGAAGGCCGGCCGCATCGACCTCCACGCGGGTTCCGGGCAGGTCCGGGTCCGGGTTTCGCCCCGCAAAATCACACAGGCCTTCGTCCACCTGATCCGGAACGCCGCCCAGGTCACGCCCGAGGGCGGTACCGTCCACATCAGGTGTTCACACGACGCCTCCGGGTGCTTGGTTTCCATTTCCGACCAGGGTGAGGGCGTCCCGGACAAGGTCCGCGACTCGCTCTTCGAGCCCTTCGTGACCACCCGGACGGGCCAGCCGGGCATGGGCCTCGCGCTGGCCAGGCACTACATCCGGTCCCACGGGGGCAGGATAAGTTTCGAGAACAACGCACCGCCTCCCGGCGCTACCTTCACCGTGAGGCTGCCAAAGGACGGGATGGCGGACGACTCAGGCGGCGGCGACCTCTCCCTGGCGGGCTAGCCGTCCACGGACCCCGGGCCCGGGCGATTGCGCTGTGGCCCCCGTTCAGGGGCCTTTACCCCGCCCTTTCTTCGCCTCGTTCGGCATCGGAACGGTCCATCGGCAGGCGGATCAGGATGCGCGCCCCGCGTCCGTCGGTACGGTCGGCCGCTTCTATGGTCCCGCCGTGGGCCTCCACGTAGTGGCGGGCGAGCGTGAGACCCAGGCCCCTGCGACCCTGGTGGGACGTCACGAAGGGTTCGAAGAGGCCTTCCCCGAGTTCCGGCGGGAGCCCGGGGCCCTCGTCGGCGATCTCAATAAGAAGGAAGCGGTCGCGCGATTCCGCGCTCAGTGTGACCGGGGCCGGCGCGGAGCTGTTCTGCAGGGCGTTCAGAAGCACGTGCTTCAGGGCCTGACCGAGCTTCTCGGGCACGCATTCGAGCGACAGAGATTCCCGGGGCAACCTGAACCGCAAGCGTTCGGCCGCCCCGGCATCCTCCGTTTCCAGCACGGACCGGACCACGCTGAAGAAATCCTGCAGGGAGATCACGCGGCGCTCCTGCGGAAGGATGGGGTGGCTCAGCTCCAGCAGGAGGCTCACGAGCGCGTCCAGCCTGCCGACCTGCTCGATCACCCTCTGCAGGGG
>JBJKRE010000047.1:0-6239 GCA_046704825.1 Acidobacteriota bacterium | reverse complement strand
CGTCGGAGTACCCCTCCAGCGACGCCTCGACGCCCCGGTCGAGATCGGCCCGGTAGGACGCCAGCGCGGACCTCAGAGCCCGGGGGGCCAGGCGCAGGCTGTCGTCCGTCATGCGCTGGACCGTCTTGGGGCCGTAGGCGAAAAGGGAAAGGGGTGCAAGGAGCACGAGCATCCCTGCACCCCTGAGAACGCGTCGGATCATGCGCGCTTCATGTTCTCGATGATCGCGTCGCCGAATTCGGAGCACTTCAGCTCCTTGACGTCCATGCCCTCGCGCTTCATGAGACGCGCGAAGTCGTAGGTCACGGTGTGATTCGCTATGCTCTTCTCGATCCCCTCGATGATGAGGTCGGCGGCCTCGTTCCACCCGAGGAAACGGAACATCATCTCTCCGGACAGGATGACCGAACCCGGGTTGACCTTGTCCAGGTTGGCGTACTTGGGAGCAGTGCCGTGGGTCGCCTCGAAGATGGCGTGGCCGGACACGTAGTTGATGTTGCCGCCGGGGGCGATGCCGATCCCGCCCACCTGTGCCGCCAGCGCGTCGGAGATGTAGTCACCGTTCAGGTTGAGGGTCGCGATGACGTCGAACTCGTCGGCGCGGGTCAGGATCTGCTGGAGCGTGATGTCGGCGATGGTGTCCTTGATCAGCAGCTTGTTCTTCCACTTGCCGTCGCCGTGGGTGTCCCACAGCTTGAGGGCGTCGGCCACTTCCTGGATGATCTCAGCCTTCTTGTCGGGCGCGAACATGTGCAGGCCGGGCTCGATCATGGCGGCGTTGGCCTCGTTCGAGAGGTCGGGGTTGGCCTCCTTGTTGCCGAGGATCCAGGTCTCGCGCTGGGTGACGACCTTGTCTCGGAACTCCTCGACGGCCACGCGGTAGCCCCAGTCCTTAAAGGCGCCCTCGGTGAACTTCATGATGTTGCCCTTGTGGGTGAAGTTCACGCTGCGGCGCTTCTGGTCGAGGGCGTACTGGATGGCGGCGCGGCAGAGGCGCTTGCTCCCCTCTTCCGACACGGGCTTGATGCCGATGGCGGACGACTCGGGGAAGCGGATCTTCGTGACGTCCATTTCTTTCTGCAGGAAGTCGAGGACCTACTTGACCTCGGGGCTGTAGGCCTTCCACTCGATGCCCGCGTAGATGTCCTCGGTGTTCTCCCTGAAGATCACCATGTCGACCTTCTCGGGGTTCCGGACGGGGCTCGGCACGCCCTTGAAGTACTTGACCGGGCGCAGGCAGACGTACAGGTCGAGGATCTGCCTCAGGGCCACGTTCAGGGACCGGATGCCGCCGCCGATGGGCGTCGTGAGAGGGCCCTTGATGCCGACCTGGTAGGTTTTGAAGGCCTCCACGGTATCCTGGGGCAGCCACTCGCCGAACTTCTGGTACGCCTTTTCACCGGCGTAGACTTCCATCCAGGCGATCTTTTTCTTGCCGCCGTAGGCGATCTCGACGGCCGCGTCCAGCACGCGCCGGGAAGCCCGCCAGATGTCGGGCCCGGTGCCGTCGCCCTCGATGAAGGGAAGGATCGGGTTGTCGGGCACCTGAAGGACGCCGTCCTTCATGGAAACCGAGATGCCGTCGGACGGCGGTGTTACATGTTTGAATGTCGCCACGGGTCTACCTCCTCGCTTGCAAATGGGAACGGCCCGGCCCTTTCTCTTGCGCCAGGTCTGTTCGGACCACAGGAATCGCTTCGTCCCGCTGTTCATCCCGGGTGTCGCCCGGGCGCCGTAACAGGGAAGTATATCCACAGGTCGCGCGGAGGGTCAACACGGGGGCGGGAGCTGGTTTCCCAAACCAAATGGGGATCGAAATCGGGACCGGCATCGCCGTCCTCATCATGACGGGATTCGGCTTCGAAACGACGGGGCACCTCCTGAAAATCGACATCCGGCCAAAGGTATCCGCTGACCGCAATCCCCGGCCTCAGGCCCGGACGGAGGAGTTGCCCCGGCTTGCCTTTCTCCCGCCGCAGGGCTTAAAATGCCTACCAGGACACGTGGAGGCCATTGTGGAGCAATATGCCATCACCTGTTGGAACTGCATGGGTGAGTTCGACGCCCTCTCTGCCGTATGGTGTTCCTGCAACCCCAACAAGCCGACGAAGGTCTGCCCCTTCTGCCTTCAGTGCTTCTGCGAAGCGCCCGAGTCCTACCACGAAAAATTCTGGGCCGGGGCCCCCGAACAGCTCGTCAGGGACCGGGAGATGCTCTCCAAGGCCAGGGGGCCGCTGGGCGAGGCGTTGATCAAGGCCAGGGTCATCACGTCCGACCAGTTGCTGGAAGCGCTGAAGGAGCAGGAGCGGAGCGGCGCCCGCCTGGGCGAGATCCTCTTGGAAAAGGGGCTCCTCAACCAGAACACCCTGGACGCATTTCTGTCCAGCCAGCGGTCCGTCACCCGCGCCTCCCTCTGTGACATGCAGCCCGAGTCCATGCTCGTCATGACGGTGGGCATCGACGAATGCCTCCAGCGCAAGGTCGTCCCGGTCTCCAAGGAAAAGCTCACGAAAAAGGAGATCCTCACGCTGGCCATGGCCAATCCTGCGGACGGGGACACGGTGGAGTTCGTCCAGAACCTCACGGGGTGCCAGGTCCTGGTGGTCCAGTGCCCGGCCGAAGAGATCGAGCAGTACCTGGCCTCCTTCCACAGCGAGGGCAGGGCCGCCGCGGCCAACCCGGGCGCCGGGCAGGAGGAAAACGGCGTCAAGCTGGCCGCCGACCTTATCCGGAAGGCCATGGCCCGGGGAGCCTCGGACCTGTACGTGGAACCGCGGGAGGACGAGGTTTCGGTCCACCTGCGCATCGACGGCCTCCTCTACAAGACCCGGCCCATCCCCAAGGAGTACAGACAGGTCCTGACCGGCGAACTCAAGCGCATGCTGCGCCTGGATCCTTCCGTCGCGGACCGCCCCCTGGAGGGCCGGGTGGTCATGCGGTCGGGGGAGCACCGGTTCGACGTCGTGGCCCACAGCCTGCCGACGTCTTACGGCGAGAACATCTCGCTCAAGATCATCAACCGGGACACCTTCTTCAAGACCTACGACCAGCTCGGGATGACGTCCGGCGAACAGGCCGCCCTCACGGAGGCCCTGGGCGCGCGCAGGGGCATCGTGCTCGTTTCGGCTCCCCTCTTCCACGGATCCACGACCACGCTCTACGCGATCATGAAGGACCTCTCCGCGTACCCCCAGCGCAAGATCATGAGCATCGAGGCGCAGAGCATCTGCCCCGTGCCGAACGTGTCCCAGATCTCGCTCGGCGAGAACAAGGACGCCGAAGCCACGGCCACCACCATGAAGGCGCTGACCAATATCCACCCGGACGTATGCGTCCTGGCCGACCTCATGGACTCGGCGCCCATGGCCGGGCAACTGCACAAGCTGGTCGGCCAGATGCTGGTTGTAGCGACCCTGGAGGCGTCGAGCGCCGTGGGCGCCCTGTCGCACCTGGACCGGCTGGGCTACTCGACGGCGGACCTTTCCGAAAACCTCACGCTGGTGGTCAACCAGCGGCTGGTCCGCCGGCTCTGCCCGGACTGCCGGACCGAAGCCGACCTCTCTGAGAGCACGCTTCACATGATGGACCTCGACGCGGAGGAGTCCGGGGTGCTGACCCGAGCCTTCCGCAGTCCCGGGTGCGACGGGTGCTCGGGGATAGGGTACAAGGGCCGGGAGGCTCTGTTCGAGGTCCTCGTGCCCTCCGCGTCCTTCCGAAACGCCCTGGCGCGGGGCGCATCCCTGAAGGTCCTCCAGAAAGAGGCCCTGAAGGCCGGCATGGTGACGCTCAGGCAGCACGCGCTGGAGGCCGTCCAGGACGGGCGAACCTCCGTCGAAGAATTCTGCCAGGCCAAATTCTGAGCCTCCGCGCGTCCCGGCGCACTCCGCGAATCGCCCCTCACGCCCGTCTCCGGCGCGCCCCCCGTGGCCCCGCCGTCTGCACGAGGCGGCCAAGGTGGTGTAGAATCTGAGGGCTCTGGGGGTTGTCATGGCCTTGCTTCTCTTCGACATAGACGGAACGCTGCTGCGGCCACTCGGTGTGGGGCGGCGGGCATTCGAAGACGCGGTGCTTGCGCTCCACGGGCGCCTTCCCCTGGGCGCCGGGTTTTCCTACGCGGGCCTCCTGGACACCCAGATCGCCGCCGGGACGCTGGCCGCTCTGGGCCTCCCGCGCGACAGGCCTGCGGTCAAGCGCCTCCTGGACGCTTACGTGGACTGCCTCAAGAAGAACCCGTGGCCCCGGCGGGAGGCCTGCCTCTGCCCCGGCGTGCCGGGAGTTCTGGACGATGCCCTCGCGAGAGGGCACCGCATCGCCCTGCTGACGGGCAACCTGCACGAGGGAGCGCGGGCCAAGCTGGGCGCCTGCGGAATCCTTCACTACTTCGCGGCGAACGGGCAGGAAAGTCCGCTCCTTGGGGCTTTCGCCGACGACGCCGACGAGCGGCACCATCTGGTCCCCGTCGCCATGGAACGCTGCCGTACCCGGTTCGGCGAAGCCTTCGCCCCGCACGAGACATGGATCGTCGGCGATTCGCCAAGGGACGTCCAGGCCGCCCGGCTCTCGGGCATACGGTGCGCGGCGGTGGCCACGGGGTTCACGGACCTCGAGGGCCTGCGAGCCCTCGGGCCGGACCTGGCCGTCGCCGACCTCAGCGGCAACGAGGCCTTCTTCCGCAGCATCCAGGAGGCCGCATGAGCGCGTACCCCCCCAAGATGGACGCACTGCTGGCCCTTCCGCGCGCGCTCGAACTCGAGAAGGCCTTCGGCCCCAAGGCACTCAAGAGCGCCCTGCGCGACGCCGTGGCCGAACAGACCGCCGCATGGCGGGCGGGCGGTCCCGTGCCCGACGCACGTTCGCTGCTGGAATCGGCCCGCCGCAAGCTCGAGGAGGCGTTCCGGCCGCCGCTCAGGCGGGTCGTCAACGCTACGGGGGTGGTCCTCCACACCAACCTCGGACGGGCACCGCTGCCGCAGGCTCTGCTGGAAAGCCTTCCGGCGGCGCTGGGCGGGTACGTGGACCTGGAGATCGACCTGGAAGCCCACAGGAGGGGGCACCGGGACCACCGCATCGAGGCCTCCGTCCGAGAATTGCTCGACACCGACCTCAGCGTCGTCGTCGTCAACAACAACGCCGCCGCCGTCCTGCTCCTGCTCAACACCCTGAGCGCCGGCCGGGACTGCCTGGTCAGCCGCGGCGAACTGGTGGAAATCGGGGGCGGCTTCCGGATGCCCGAGGTCATGAAGGCCTCGGGCGCCCGCCTCAGGGAGGTGGGGACCACAAACCGCACGCGCATACAGGACTACCGGAAGGCGGTGGGGCCGGACACCGGCCTGCTGCTCAAGGTGCACACCTCGAACTACCGGGTCATGGGCTTCACCCAGGAGGTCTCCCTCGAAGACCTCGTCGCTCTGGGCCGGGAAACAGGCCTGCCCGTGGGGTTCGACCTTGGGAGCGGACTGGCGGCCCCGCCCGCGATGGTTCGCCTCGCGGACGAGCCCACGGTCCAGGACGCCCTCAGGGCCCGGCCCGACGCGCTGTGCTTCAGCGCCGACAAGCTCTTCGGGGCCTGTCAGGCCGGCCTGCTGCTGGTGGCCCCCGACCGGGCCGCGGCCTTCCGCGCCAACCCCCTGCTCCGGGCCCTCAGGGTGGACAAGGTCACCTACTTCCTGCTGGGCGCCGTCATCGACCTCTACCGGCGGGGCCAGCTGGAGGCCGTCCCCGCCCTGGCCATGCTGACCCGGTCCGCCGCCTCGCTGCGGGCCGCGGCGAGAGTCCTCATGAAGGACGTCCAGGCTGCGGCGCCGGGCGTCTTCGACCTGGAGGTCGTCCTGGCCGAAGGGCGCGTTGGAGCCGGTTCGGCTCCCGTCACCCCGGTGCCGTCCCCCGCCCTCGCGCTCAAACCGGTCAAGGGCCGCGTGGAAGACCTCGAAGCCCTGCTGAGGACGGGAGGGGACCCGCCCGTGGTCTCCGTCATCTCGGAGGGGCGCCTCCACCTGCACCTTCGCACCATGTTCCCGGACGACAGACGCCTGGTGGTCCGTCGTCTGGCCCAGTTCAAGGAGGTAAAGCCGGCATGAAGTGCGCCTGGACCTCACGACTCGCCGTCGTCGCCGTTATCGCCTTTCTCAGCCTGCTCGTGGGCTGTGCCGCGAGTTCCCCCTCTTCCCGCCCCGGTCCCGTCGTGCCGCCGCCTTCGGCGAGCCCGGGCCCGCCGGTGCTCAAGACCGGCGGCGGCCTCG
>JBJKRE010000046.1:0-5763 GCA_046704825.1 Acidobacteriota bacterium | reverse complement strand
AGAGGCCTAAAGGTTGAGGAGCCGGATCGCGGTAGGCTATTCTCTTACCAGGGCGTCTCGTCGGGCGTGGTCCGATTGCTCCCGCCGTTCTGCCGGGAGGGGGACATCGGAAAAGAGTCGAGCGTCTACGGCCCTGATACTTGACGAGGGTCCGCAGCATGCATTACGTTCCCCTGTCCGGCCCGCCGGCCCAGGTCGCAGCGGCGGCATGGGAAATATGAGCGTCGCCGCGCTGTTGCGAGAAACCGGTCCTTGGCTGGCTCTCGACCCGGCGTGCAGAAAGAGGGAACGACGGGAAGCACAGGTGGGGCCGGAGTGACGGACGGCTCACACGGAACCGGATTCCATCGGGAGAGAAGAAGGGTACCGTCGACCAGGCCACGGAAAGCAGTGAAATGGCTATAAGAAAAGTCGAGCTCTACGGATCACCGGTCCTCCGGCAGAAGGCGGAGGTCATCGAGGCGATCACCCCTGAAATCCAGCAGCTTATGGACGACATGCTGGAGACCATGCGCCACGCCTCTGGCGCGGGACTCGCGGCCAATCAGGTCGGAGTTCCCCTGCGGGTCATGGTCGTCGATCTTGCGGTGGAAGAAGGGGGCGAGGAAAAGCCCGTATTCTTCATCAACCCTGAAATCCTCGAAAAGGACGGAGAGTCGATCCGTGAGGAGGGCTGCCTGTCCCTTCCGAAGGTTTTCGACAAGGTGCGCCGGCCCGGGAAGGTTCGCGTCCGGGCGCTGGACCGGGAGGGAAACCCCTTCGAACTGGAAGGCGAGGCATACCTTTCGCACGCTATCTGCCACGAGATCGACCACCTGGACGGGGTCCTGTTCATCGACCATCTGTCGCCGGTCAAGCGTGAGATCGTCAAGCGGAAGATCAAGAAGATGATCCGGGAGGGGGAATGGGACAATCCCTACCCGGAAGAATAGTCTTCATGGGTACGCCCGACTTCGCAGCTGCGAGCCTTGAGGCCCTGGTGCGGTCGCGGGCGAACGTCGTGGCCGTTTTCACGCAGCCGGACAAGCCGGTGGGACGCAGGCGGACGCTCACGTCACCGCCCGTAAAGCTGCTGGCCGAGTCCGCGGGAATACCGGTCTTCCAGCCTCGTTCGCTGAAGGGCGAAGAGGTCGAAGGGGAGGTTAGCAAACTGAGGCCCGGGGTCATCGTGGTGGCGGCCTACGGGAAGATTCTCCCGAAGAGCATACTCGCCATCCCCCCCATGGGCTGTGTCAACGTGCACGCCTCCCTCCTGCCACGCCACAGAGGGGCCTCGCCCATCGCCCACAGCATCTGGGCGGGGGACAGCGAGACCGGTATCACGATCATGAAGATGGACGAGGGCATGGACACGGGCCCCGTGCTTATGAAGCGGGCCATTCCAATGCCTGCCGGCGCCACGACGGAAAGCCTCACGCCGGCTCTGGCGGGTCTCGGAGCCGACCTTCTTCTGGCGGCGCTCAGCGGACTGCATGCCGGCATCCTCGATCCGCAGCCGCAGGAGGATGCGGATGCCACCTACGCACCCAGGCTGAAGGCCGAGGACGGTCGCCTGGACTTCGGTCGGCCTTCGGAGAGCCTCGAGAGACAGGTCAGGGCGTTCCAGCCATGGCCGGGGACCTACTTCGTACTCCAGGGGAGCAAGATCAAGGTCCTCGAGGCCACGGTCGGCGAACGTTTCGGGCGGACGGCGGAGGCCGGACGCATCCTCCCCGGCCCCGACTTCCTGGGCGTGACCTGCGGTGACGGGAGGGTGCTCGAAGTTCGCCGCCTGCAGAGGGAAGGCCGGAATGCAATGAGCGCGAAGGATTTCCTTCGCGGCTTTCCACTGACCGGACAGGCGGTTTCTCCCGCGGAATGACCGGCCGTGTCAGGGCGGCCTCCCCTCTCGAAGGAGCTTGAGCGATGGAACGCGACAGAAGCAGGAACCGGCATGTGCGCGAAGGCGGACGTGCCGAAGCGGGCGGGGGCAATCCCGGACACCGGCGGAGCGCCTCCGGTCCGTTCAAGGCGAAGAAGGGCGGGGGGAAAGAAGAGCGCGGGAGGCCCGTCCGTACGGCCGTTTCCACGCAGGACAGGGTGAACCTCCGGGCGATGGCGGCGACCCTCGTGGCAGAAATCCTCGACAGGGACCAATCCCTCAAGGGCGTCGTGCAGCGCCAGCAGGCCAAGCTGTCGCGGGGCGATGACCGGGCTCTGCTGCGCGAGCTGGTGGCGGGGGTGGTGCGAAAGCTCCCGGCCATCGATTGGGCCATCGACGAGTGCACCAGGCGGGGTGTCGAACAGACGCAACAGGAACTGTTGCACATCCTTCGCGTCGGCGTCTACCAGATCCTCTACCTGGACAGAATCCCCGTTTATGCGGCCGTGGACGAGTGCGTGGAGGCTGCAAAAGGGCTCAATCCGGGGGCCGGGGGGTTCGTGAACGGCATTCTCAGGACCCTCGCCGAACGCCGGGAAGAATTTCTCGAGGCGCCCTACCGCTTCTCGGGGGCGGAGGCCGCCGCCATCCGCTACGGCCTGCCCATGTGGCTCGTGAATCGTTACGACGAGCGATTCGGGGAGGATTCGGACGCCATCATGAGCGCCCTTCAGGCGCCGGCGGCGACTTCGCTCGTGTTCACGAGCGACCAGGCGGCCGCCCAGGCCATGCCCGTCATGAAGAGGGAAGGCTACGTGCTGGTGCCCGACGGTGCACTTCCGCGGACCTTCAGCGTCGAGGAGGGGAACCCGTCCGAGTCGGAAGCCTTTGCGCACGGTTGGTTCTACATCATGGACCCGGCTTCCCAGGTCCCCGCCCTTCTCCTGCCGCTTAAAGGGTCGGAGAGGGTGCTCGACCTCTGCTGTGCGCCCGGAGGAAAGAGCATTCTGGTTGCGGGCAGGCTGGGCGGAGGTGGATGGGTCCTGGGAACGGACCGGAACGCCCGCCGGCTTCGCCAGGTGGCCGAAAACGTTCGCCGGACAGGGACACCCGGGATCCGGCTCGCGCGCGTTGACGTGGATCAGCCCCTTCCGTTCAGGGACGAGTGGCCCGTGGTCCTGCTGGACGCCCCGTGCTCGAGCCTGGGGACGCTGAGAAGAAATCCGGAAATACGCTGGCAGACCTCCGAGGCGGCCCTGGCGGATTCGGCGGCAAAGCAGCTGCGATTTCTCGACCAGGCCTCCCGGACCGTTGCGCCCGGGGGACTTCTCGCCTATTCGGTGTGCTCCATCGAGGAGGAGGAAGCGGAGGGGGTGATCGGGAGCTTTCTGGAAGGGCACCCCGAGTTCCGCCTCTCGCCGATGAGGCCTCCAGCCCCTCTCAAGGCGCTGCTCGAATCACCTTCGCCGGGAATGGCCTACGCGCTTCCCCACAGACATCCGTGGGACGGTTTCTTCGTCGCACACCTGAAGCGGACGGCCCGTAAGGCCCGCTGACCCGGTAGCTCCCCGGGGGCGACCGCCGGTCGCCGCACTGCCTTGGGGGGGCAAATGAACCGGACTCTGCACGCCCCGCTGGGCGCTGTTGACCGCGGGCGGCCGCAATAATTACCTTGTGGAGGTGGGCGTCGAGTGGAGCCGGAAGAGCCTCTTTCCGGCGGGGGCGTTCTGTTCCGGGGGACCGGACCAAGAATCTGGAGACGAAGGCGTGGGACAGGATCTGGCCGGTGCAACGTTCGGAGTCGGTGGCGGCGTTCCGCTCGTATTCATCCACGGCTTCCCGCTGGACGGGAGAATGTGGGACGGTCAGCAGCGGGTCTTCGCCGAGGAAAGGCAGGTCCTCGTGCCCGACCTCAGGGGATTCGGGCGCTCACCCTTGCCTGAAGGCCAGAACACAATCGAGGACCACGCCAGGGATCTGGCGCTCTTCTTAGATATGCACGACGTGAGCAGGGCGATCCTCTGCGGGTTTTCCATGGGCGGCTACGTGGCGCTGGCCTTTGCCTCTCTGTTCCCGTGGAAAGTGGGCGGACTGGTCCTGGCCGACACGCGTGCGGGCGCGGATCCGGATTCGGCCAAGGCCCACAGGACCACCAGTGCCCAGCGGGCATTGAGCGAAGGCATGTGCTTCCTCGCGGACGAAATGCTCTTCAAGCTGCTGACCGACGAAACCCTTCACTCCACGGACGGTGAGCTCCCCAGAGCGGTCTGGAACATGATGGTGGACCAGCGCCGTGAGGGGATGGCCAGGGCTTTAGTGGCGATGCGGGACCGTCCTTCCAGGACGGAAGAACTGCACCGCATTTGCTGTCCGGCGCTGGTCGTGGTCGGGGCGAAAGACGGTATCACGCCACCCAGCGAGGCCAGAAGCATGGCCTCGGCCATTCCGGGCGCCCGCTACGCCGAAATCGCCGGCGCCGGGCATCTCGCCTGTATGGAACAGCCCGCGGCCTTCAACCAGGCTCTGCGAAACTTCTTGAGAGACGCGAGGCTCTGAACGCTTCAGGGAGAGTCGGGTAGAAAGGCCAGAAGCGCGGCCGCCACACGCTCCGGATTTTCCAGGGGCGCCATGTGCCCGCACCCCTCTAGCACGGTAAGCCTGGAACCCGGCACTCGGTCGTGTGCGTATCGGCACTCCGGAAGGAACGGGTCCTGGTCACCGGCCATGAAAAGCACAGGACAGGACAGGCGTCCAACGCCCGCGTCCGTGTCGAAATCCCTGACGGAAACTTCCGAGAGGAGGTCGTCGGCCCGGTAGCCCTCCATGGCGCGCCTGAGCTGCCGGACGCGTGAGGGCGACGCCCGCATCTTGCCGAGGAGCTTGGCGCTGCCGAGCATGGCGACGGCGGCTTCCGGCCCTCGCTGCCTGGCCTCCGTGCGGGCCTTCTCGGCCCAGGCGCGGGCGACGCTCCTGAAGGTGGGCGGCCCGGCCGACGGATGAGGCTCGGCGGAGCCGATGCACGAGACGCTCAGGGATCGCTCCGGGTAGCGCATGGCGAAGACCATGGCCGTTCGGGCACCCTTGGAGTGTCCGACGAGGTGTGCGGTCGCGATGCCGAGGCCGTCGAGGAGCCCCGCAAGATCTTCGGCATCCGCAACCCGAGAATACTCCAAGTGCTTTCCCGAACTCGATCGGCCTGTCCCGCGGGCGTCGGGTCGGATGAGCGTGAAACGCCGTTCGACAAGCGGCGCAACCAGGTCCCAGAGCCGGTGGTTCAGGGTCCAGCCTGGGACGCACACCAGGGGCGGACCATGTCCGCTCACTTCGTAGTACAGGTCGATGGTTCCAATGGTTGCAGAAGGCATATGGGCAAAGAAATAGGTTCTAATTGTTATGTATACAAGCGACTTAGATTACAACACATTATGTAAGAGTGTGCAGTTGTGGGCGAAGTCCACTGCTATTTAGGTAGAAAGTGTGCAAACTATCCTGGCCGGCAAGTGTGTTCGCCGACGGGAGTCCGGAGCAGGCCCGCCGGAAGTCTTGGCCGGTCAGAGCTTCTTGTGGGTCCCGTCGCACTCCGGTTTGGAACCCGAATGCTTGCAACCGCACCACGCCATCCGCTTCTGTGCCTCAAGGGTGATCTTGATGGGCTGGAACCCCGTTCCCTTGTGGGAACCGTCGCAGAAAGGCTGTCCGGAGGAGCGGCCGCAGGCGCACCACCAGTGGTCCCCGGGTTCGGCGTCGAGGATGTAAGGGCTTTTCTGCGGGATTTCGGGATCGGGCATGGAAACCTCCTGTCTGGGGTGGCTCTCTTCTGATCCGGCCGGTGCGTCAGTCCACGCGCAGCCTGTGGCCGTTGACCTTGAGCCAGGATTTGTGGTGCTCGTACTGCGGGCAGT
>JBJKRE010000045.1:0-13312 GCA_046704825.1 Acidobacteriota bacterium | reverse complement strand
GTGATCGAGTGACCCAGTGATCAAGTCGGAAGAAGGCCTTCGAAGACCTGTCCCATGCCGTTCTTTAGACCAAAATCAGTCTTTCTCTATCTTTTCTCTGCGTCCTCAGCGTCTCTGCGGTGAATTGATTTGTTCTTATCTTCCAGTCTGTTCTCACCGGCTCACTGCCTCGCTGTGAGACTAAACCGTCGGTGCTGACGCGAGCGGTCCGCCGAGGTACTCTGCCAGGGCGCGGGAGACGCAGGCAGAAAGGGCCTTGACGTCGCCGTCGGGGAAGGACTCCCCGGCGAGGTTTTTGAGGGGTCGCGTCATCATGGCGCGCAGGAGGGCCTCGCCACCGGGGCCGAGGGAGACGCCGGCGGTGCCCTGGGCTTCGCGGCAGGCGGGGCAGAGCCAGTCGCCGGCGGCCCAGTCGAAGTGGAGCGGGTGCGGGTCTTTGCCGCAACCCGCGCAGTGCTCGGGCCGCGGGAACATGCCGTGGAGCCTCAGGAACCAGGTCTGGAAGTAGACCCAGGCCAGCGACGGGGCCGCCCCGGCGCGGAGCCCTTCGAGCGCGGCGCCGGTGAGCCGGTAGGTCTCCTCCTCCTCGCTGTGTTCGGGCAGGCCGCGCTCGAGGACCTCGGCCACGGCCATGAGGACGGAGGCCTTCGGCCAGTTGCCGAAGAGGTCCAGCGCGCTCTCCAGCACGTCCACGCTGCGCACCGCGCCCAGGCCGCGCCCCTCTTTGACCACGACTTCGGCGCGGACGCGGTTCATGGTCTCCAGCGCCCCGCGGAAGGGCGACTTCACGCGCTTGGCGCCCTTGGCCACGGCCCTTACCACGCCGGATTCACGCGTGAAGAGGCTCACGATCCAGGATGACTCGGTGAGGGGGTGGCGGACGAGAACGTAGGCTTCGCAGGTCAGGACCGGCATGGGTTTATGGAACCACAGAACGATCCGAAAGGACAGCGGGCGGACTGACGGTCGCTCGTGCCCTTCTCAGTCGTCGCCGTCGTTGCGGTTCAGGGCCAGGCCCACCAGGAAGAAGACGAAGGTCGCCACCTCCGCGTCCCCGCCGTTGAACTCGAAGATCCCGCCGAAGAGGAAGGCCGTGAAGGCCGCCATGGCGCCGTATCTGAGCACGGGGTCCACCTGCTTCCGGATCCCCCTGAACGCCAGGACCACGAAGGCCAGGAAGAGGACGAGGCCCACCGCGCCGGCCTGGATGGCGATCATCAGGTAGAGGTTGTGGCAGTGGCTCTTGGTGAGGAAGCCCGTGAAGGTCGGGTAGTGGATCCTCGACGCGTAGGGCGCCTTGTACGGCCCGGCGACCTGCTCGTAGATGCCCGGCCCCCAGCCGACCACGGGGTGGGTCTCCCACATGTGGAAGCCCGACACCCAGAGGTAGATCCGCTCGGCGTTGGACGGCTTGTTCATGTTCCAGGTGTTCTCGATGCGCTGGCGGAAGCTGGCGGGGCCGAAAGCGAAGGCCATGCCTCCGAACACGGCCGCCGCGAGGAAGCCTCCGATCAGCCACCGCTTGCCCTTCTTCCACAGCAGGACCGCGGCCGAGGGCACCGCGGCCAGGTAGTAGGTCCTGGCCAGGCTGAAGAACAGGCCCAGTCCGGCCGCCCCGGAGGCTATCCACCACCCGGCCTTTTTGCCGGTCCGCCCGTAGATCGCCCACGCCGCCAGGAAGCAGGCGGCGGCGATCATCACCCCGCCGTAGGTGAGGTGGTGGGAGAAGTAGCCGTACGCCGCGGTGGCTCCCATGGGCAGCTTCGTGTAGAGGTGCTCGTTGTGGAAGTCGGTCCCGATGAAGAAGGTCAGGGCGCTCATGGGGACGGTCAGGGCCGCGGACACGGCGAGGAAGACGCTGTAGGTCTTCAGGTGGCGCTTCGCGGCCCAGGGCAGGCTGGCGCCCACCAGCAGGGCCGTCCACGACCAGTAGTTGAGCACGCCGTTGAGCGCCTGCGACACGAAGGGGCTGAAGAGCGCGGCCACGGCGTTCCACCCGAAGAAGACCACCAGGGCCATCTCGGGGACGCCGAGCTTCACCTTCAGCCGGACCAGCCGCCAGATGAAGAAGAGCGTCAGGCCCACCTGGGCGGCGTTGATCGCCGCCAGGCTCAGAGAGGACGACGCGCCCAGCAGGTAGAAGAAGAAGAGTTCAACGCCCGCCACGCAGGGCCTCCAGCTTCTCCTCGATGAACGCGCTCATTTCCCTGACGTACCTGTCGGCCGAGAATCTCCGTGCGTTCTCCACGATGGCGTCCTCCCTGAAGCGGTGCGAGCTGTCGTCGAAGCGGTCGAGAGCCTCCGCGAGCGATTCGGGCGTGGGCCGGGAAAAGAAGAGGCCGGTGGCCCCGGAGAAGTCGTCCCCGTCGGGCGGGATCACCGTCTCCCGGGCGCCGCCCCTGCCGAAGGCGACGACCGGCGTCCCGGCGGCCTGGGCCTCCACGGGTGTGATGCCGAAGTCCTCCTCCCCGCAGAACAGGAAGGCGCGGGCCTTCGCCATCTCCTCCGCCACCGCCTCGTCCGGGATCCGGCCGAGGAAGGTGACGGTTGGGCCGGCCATGCGGCGGAGCTTGTTGAACTCCGGCCCGTCCCCGATCACCCGGAGGGGCAGTCCCCTGCGGGTGCAGGCGGCCACGGCCAGGTCCACGCGCTTGTAGGGGACCATGCGTCCCGCCACCAGGTAGGCGTCCCCCCGTTTCGCGGCCGGCCGGAACCGGTCCGTGTCCACCGGCGGGTAGACGACGGCGGCCTCTTTGCCGTAGGTTCGGGCGATCCTCCGCGCCACGTTCTTCGAGTTGGCCACGTAGTGGTCCACCCGGCCGGCCGCCCCCGCGTCCCACAGGCGGATGTAGTGCAGGACGGCCCGGGCCAGCCAGGATTTGGGCCCCCGTTCGAGGCGGCCCCATTTCAGGTAGGAGTGGTACAGGTCCCAGGCGTAGCGCACGGGGGTGTGGCAGTAGCAGACGTGGAGCGAGTCCGAGTGGGTCAGCGCGCCGTGGGCCACGCTGTGCGAAAAGGACAGGACCACGTCCGGCGTCCCCACGTCGAGCTGTTCCACGGCGAAGGGGTAGAGGGCCAGGAAGGTCCGGTACCGCTTCTTGAACAGGGGCCGGTCCATGAAGGTCGTGTGGATGGGGTGGTCCGAGATGACGGACGACTCGAACTGCTCGGGGTCGTAGAAGAGCGTGTGGATGGGCGCCGCCGGGTAGGCACCGCACATGGCCTCGATGCACCGCTCGCCGCCGCCGAAGTCCACCAGCCAGTCCTGGACGAAGGCCACGCTGAACTCAGCCAAGGCTCATCTCCATGAGGGACGCGAGCTGTGTGGACGGGTTGAAGGTGGACTCGACGCGGGCGCGTCCCGCCTCGCCCATCCGTCCCCGCAGGACGGGATCGGCCACGAGCGCCGCCGCCGCACGCCGGAGCGATTCCGGCGTCTTGTCCGCGTGCAGTCCCGTCACGCCGTCCTCCACGATCTCGACCAGTCCCCCGCTCCGGGTGACGACCACGGGCAGTCCCCGGGCCATCCCCTCCACGGCCACGAGCCCGAAGGGCTCCTCCCAGAGCGACGGTACCACCAGCGCGTCCATGGCGTCCAGAAAGGGCATGGACTCCACCATCTTGCCCGTCACCACCACCCGGGATGCGTCGCAGGCGGACTCCGCCAGGGCGCGCACGGCGCCCTCCTCGCCCGGGTCCTCGAAGTCGGCCGCGCCGGCCACGAAGAGCTTCAGGCGCGGGAAGGTCTCGAGCAGGGGCAGGAGGGCCTCCAGGAACATCCGCTGGCCCTTCGTCTTCGAAATGCGCCCCAGGACGCCGACGGCGATCTCGTACCCCCGCAGATCCAGCGCCGCGCGGGCGGCCGCGCGGTCCTTCGGGGTCTCGAGGAAGTCGGGGCTCACCCAGTAGAGGAGCGTCTCCCCCTTCGCGCCCGCCGCATCGGCGAAGGGTGCGGCCGCGGCGGAGGAGCAGAAGATCACGCGCCTGACCTCGGGCTGGCGGAAGCACCAGCGGATCAGGCGGTGCTCCAGCCCGCCGGTGAAGATCAGGTGCAGCGCGCAGACCACGGGCACCCCCGTCCGGCGGGACGCCCACACGGCCGGCAGGAAGCACCTGGGGGCGTTGGCGTAGATGATGTCCGCGGGCCTCTCCCCGGCGGCGGCCGCGATGGCGCGGGCGGCGCGGCGGGCGTGCAGGGGGTAGGCGACCTTCTCTGTGAAGGACTTCCGGCCCGCCGTCATGTCCGGCAGGGGCAGGGGCAAAACGGCGAAGCCCTCTTCCCTAAGCCTCTGCGCGGCGGTGCCGTTCCCCGGCACGAGGACGCGCACGCCGTGGCCGGCGGACCTGAACGCCCGCGCCAGGTCCATGAGAATGCGCTGTCCCCCGCCGAGCCCCGAATACTGGTCTGTCAGAATGATCTCAGCCAAGTTGCAGGATACCCTTGTGGCATATCCCGGTTCAAGCGTATGTTCCTATTGTCAGGTGCCCCGGCGGGAGGCGCGCGCTTCCCGCCGGGCCGATGCGCCTGACACTATTGGAGTTGCGAACATGAATCGCGTCAGATACCTGTCCGTCCTGGCACTGATCCTGGCCGCCTGTCTGGCCGTTTTCGCCACCGAAGAACTGCCCTACCGGCGGGGCACGATCGCCGAGATCGACCACCGGAACGGGCGGACCACCGCCGTCGTCGAACTGGAGCCGCTGCCCGGCGGCATGGAGCACGTGGACAGCTACAAGGGGGAGTCTGGCACGGGCTACTACGAGCACAGGGACGCCAACGGCGACACCGTCTATTCCCTTCAGGACACCAGGCTCGTGGCCCGGCCCGGGCAGAAGGTCCACCTGGTCTTCTGGATCGGCACCGCCTACTTCCGCCCGGTGATCGGCAAGGTCCTGAGCACGGACGGGAAGAACACCTGCGACGTCCTCATCGAGCCCAAGCTGATCGACCGGACCGTCACGGACCCGTCCAGCGGCTCGGCGAAGAACATTCGTGACTTCTTCGCCACGGGCGCCAGGGTGATCCTCACCGACAGGGACGGCTGACCCGCCTGCTCTGACCCGCCGCCCCGGGCCGCCACGGCGGTCCTGCGGAACCAAACCGGCCTCCTCCCGGTCTGACTCGTGTAGAAGACCGAGAAAGGAGGCCGACCATGTTCGAGGACCTCTCCTCCACCCTGTCCAACCGCACCCTCACCTCCCGCCGCATGGCCCTTCCCATCGCCGTGGCGGTTCACCTCGTCCTCGGGGCCGTCCTGCTGCTGCAGGCCGTGTACGGCCCGGACGCGCTCAAACCGCCCGACCTGGGCGGGGCGGCCATATGGGTTCAGGTGCCGCACGTCAGCCCCCCTCCCAGCCCGGTCAAGGTGCACAAGGTGGTTCTCGTGAAGCGGAGCGACGCGGCCGACGCACCCGAATCGCCCACCCCCTTCACCCTGCCCGTCGACGCCCCCGGAACCATCCCCATCCCCCGTAACGGCGGCGACGCGGCGACGGACGACGGGCCTGGCGGCGACGGCCTGCCCATTCCCGGCATGATCGACACCGGCGACGGCCGGGGAGGAACGGGCATCCTCCCGCAACCGGGACGCCGGATCATCCACAGTATCGGGGACATCACGCCGCCCCGCGTGATCAGGCGCGTGGCGCCCGGCTACCCGCCCGCGGCTTCGGCCATGGGGCTGTCGGGGAGGGTGGTCGTCCAGCTGGTGATCAACGAGAAGGGTCGGGTCGAGAGCGCCTCCGTTGTCCAATCGTCGAACCGGATCTTCGACGCTCCCGCCCTGGCCGCCGTCCGGCAGTGGGTCTTCACCCGGCCCGTGGACAGGGACGGCCAGATCGTGGCGTGCTACATGACGGTGGTGGTTAGGTTCGATTTGCGCTGACCGGTCCCGCCGCGTTCCCTTCCCCGCGAAATCAGCGGATGAACGCGTCCACGGAAACAAGGACCATGATGACGAGGGCGAAGAGGTTGATCTGCATGAAGGCCGGCCAGGGCGAGAAACCCTCGGTCCGGACCTTCAGCAGGTCCCTCGCCTTCCAGCACAGCCAGAGCGAGGCCGCCAGCAGGACCGCCATCAGCACTCCGGACGTGACGGTCCGGAAGAGAGGCAGGAGCAGCGCCGCGCCCGCCGTGGCGACGATCCACACGAAGGTCAGCCGGGCGAGCTGGCGCAGGCTGAAAAGGCCGGTCAGCACGGGGAAGCCGGCCCGCTCGTAGTCCTTGCCGTACTTGAGCAGGAGCAGCCAGAAGTGGGGCACCTGCCAGACGAAAAAGAAGAAGCTGAGCGCCAGTATCCTGGGATCGCCCAGTCTGCCCCCGGCCGCCACCCAGCCGATGGCCGGCGGGATGGCGCCGATGATGGAACCCGGGATGACCGCGAAGGCCGTCACCCGCTTGAGGGGCGTGTAGACGAGGTTGTAGGAGACCAGCGCCGCCAGCCCCAGCAGGCCCGCCCCGGCGCCGGCGCCCGTGACGAGCACGAGCGTACCGCCCGCCGCGAGGCCGCCGGCGATCAGAAGGCCGGCGGCAGGTCTGAGTTTCCCCGAGGGGATGGGCCGACGCTTCGTCCGGTCCATGAGGGCGTCCAGGCGCCACTCCTGGACCTCGTTCAAGGCGGCCGATCCGCAGGCCAGGACGAAGGTCCCCGCCAGGGCCCAGATCAGGGCCGGGTGCAGACCGCCGGCCGCGAGGAAGTACCCCGCCGCGGCGGAGAGCATGGACAGGAAGCTGATGTTGACCTTCGTGAGTGCCGCGAGCATCTTGTACAGCGCCCTGAGGCGCCCCGGGGCCTCTCCCGCGGGGAAGGTCAGGACGGGACCCGCGTGGGCCCTTCTCTGGATGTGTGCGTCGATGCTCATGGTCGGCTCCCCGGTCTGTCCCGTCCGCTAGTTGAGCGTCTTGATGTAGTCGGTGATGTCCTTGATGTCCTTGGCGCTCAGGCTCGTCTCCGGCGGCATGATGCCCGCGTTGAAGCCCTTGACCACATCGTGGTTGGGCTCGAGGATGGACTGCTTTATGTAGGCGTCGTTCGCCACGACCACGCGAACCTTGCCGTTCGTCGTGACCGTGACCTTGGACCCGTAAAGGTCCTTCCAGCTCGGGCCGACCAGGCGCGAGCCGTTGATGCTGTGGCACCCCTTGCAGCCCTTGGTCTCGTAGAGGATCTTACCGTGCGCCGCACCGCCCTGGGCCTCCTTCTTGTTGTACCAGGCCGTGAAGGCGGCGTCCTTCATGATGATCACCTTGGTGATCATGAGGGGGTGGCCCTGGCCGCAGTAGGACGAGCACAGGAGGTCGTAGGTCCCGAGGTCGGTCGGGTCGAACCAGACGTAGTTGTGCAGGCCGGGCACCACGTCCTCCTTCACCTGGAAGGCGGGGATGAAGAAGCCGTGGATCACGTCCAGTGAGTGCAGGTTGCACCGGACGGGGTGGTTCACCGGCAGGCGCAGGACGTCCGACTCCTTGCCGTTGGCGTACTTGAAGCTCCAGGACCACTGCCGGGCGATCACGTCCACCTTCATGGCGTCCTTGGGGACGTCCCGCATCTTCTCCCAGTTGGTCCAGCCGAAGTAGAAGAAGGAGATGAACAGGATGGTGGGGATGACCGTCCAGGTGACCTCCAGGGCGAGGTTCCCGCGGATGTCCTTGGGATGGGGGTTGTTTTTCCGGTTGTACTTGATCACGAAAAAGATGATGAGGAACGTGACCAAGACCAGCGTTGCGGCGCACACGGACACGATGTAGATGAAGAAGTCCGAAGCGCCTCCCGTAAGGGTCGTCGTCGCAGTGTTCATAGATCCCTCACCTCAGTGCCACGTCGAGCCAGGTCAGGCCCAGGAAGATGATCAGGATGGAGAAGGTCACCGTGAGCATGATCTTGTAGATGTTGTTCTTCTCGTATTTCAGATGCATGAAATAGAACACGACCAGCGCGGCCTTGATGGGGCTGATGATGAACGCCGCGAGCGAGGGCGTCAGGAAGGGCAGGTCCTTCAGGTGGAAGAGCGACACCGCCGACAGCAGCAGCGTCAGGAGGACCAGCGCCCCCCACACGAGCGTGTAGGTCGTGTAGCTGACGACGTGCACGTCTTCTTCGATTCCGATTGCTTCTCGTTCCATCGACCAGTCTCCTTACGCCGCCAGGTAGAACAGGGGAAGCAGGAAGATCCAGATGATGTCCACCAGGTGCCAGTAGAGCGCCGCGTTCTCGAGCGCCACGGAGTGTTCGGCGGTGATCTTCCCGCGTATCAAAAGGATCAGCATCACCGTCAGAACCGTCATGCCCGCGATCACGTGGAGGCCGTGAAGCCCCGTCATGACGTAGTACATGGAGAAGAACACCTGCAGTCCGTGCTTGCCCGCCAGGGTGCTCGAAGACGGGTAGAGCCCGTGGCGGATGTGCTCGCCCCATTCCATGAGCTTGAGGACCATGAAGAGAGCCCCGAGCACGATCGTCGTCGAGATCAGCCCTATGGCCAGCTTCTTCTGGTTCCGCTGGACCGCGGTGATGGACATGGCCACGGTCCAGCTGCCGGTCAGGAGCACGATGGTGTTGAACACCCCGATGAAGGTGTTCATGTCCTTGCCGCCCGTCAGGAAGGCCGATGTGAAGTCGGCCCTGTACATTGCGTACAGCACGAAGAGGCCGCCGAAGAGCATGCACTCCGAAAAGAGGAACAGCCACATGCCGATCTTCGAACCCGTGTAGTCCCGGTGCGGCCCGTGTTCGCGGGGCTTCTCGACGCTCGTCACGCGTTCTCCAGCCAGGTCGCTCATTGCGCAAAAGCTCCTTCAAAGTCGTAGGGGTCATCGGGCACCACGTAGGGCTCCAGGAAGTTCTCCGTGGGCGGCGGCGACGGCACCTGCCATTCGGGGGTGATGCCGCCCCATGGGTTCATCTCCGCCTTCTCGCCCTTGAAGAGCGCCACGAACAGGTTGCCGAACATGACGAGGAGGCCCGTGACCAGGATCCACGCGCCGACCGTGGCGATCACCTGCGGCGTCTGGAACTTGGGCAGGTAGAAGGCGTACCGTCTGGGCATGCCCATGACGCCGAGGATGAGGAAGGTGAAGTAGAACAGGTTGAAGCCCACGAACATGAGCCCCCATGCGATGTAGGCAGCCGATTTGTTGTACATCTTCCCGAACATCTTGGGGAACCAGTAGTGGAAGGCCGCGAAGAGGGCGAAGACCGTCCCGCCGAAGATCACGTAGTGGAAGTGCCCGACCACGAAGTAGGTGTTGTGCAGTTCCACGTTCAGCGAGAGCGTGCCCAGCATGAGCCCGGTCAGGCCTCCGATGCTGAAGAGGAAGATGAAGCTCAGCGCGAAGAGCATGGGCGGCTCCAGGGCGATGGAGCCCTTGTACAGCGTGGCCGTCCAGTTGAAGACCTTGATGGCGCTCGGCACGGCCACCAGCATGGTGAGCAGCGAGAAGACCGTGGCCGAGATGTTGCTGATCCCCGTCGTGAACATGTGGTGCGCCCAGACCAGGGAGCCCAGGGCCGCGATGGCGATGGTGGACCACACGATGGCCGTGTACCCGAAGATCGTCCGTCGCGCGAAGGTGGGGATGATCTCCGAGATGATGCCCATGGCGGGCAGGATCATGATGTAGACCGCAGGGTGTGAGTACATCCAGAACAGGTGCTGGTACAGGAGCGGGTCGCCCCCCATGGCCGGGTTGAAGATCCCGACGTGGAAGATCCTCTCCGCGAAGATGAGCAGCATGGTGATGCCCAGCACCGGCGTCGCCAGGACCTGGACCCAGGACGTGGCGTAGATCGCCCAGGGAAAGAGCGGCATCTTCATCCACTTCATGCCTGGCGCCCTCATTCGGTGGATGGTGGTTATGAAGTTCACGCCCGTCAGGATCGAGGAGAACCCGACGATGAAAACGCCGAGGACGGCCATGGGCACGTCCGCGTGCGTCTGAAGGCTGTAGGGGGCGTAGAAAGTCCAGCCCGTGTCCGGAAGACCCGTGCCGAACAGGGACGCCAGGGCGATGATCGATCCGACGATGTAGAGGTACCACGACAGGAGGTTGAGCCTCGGGAACGCCACGTCCTCCGCCCCGATCATGATGGGCAGGAAGAAGTTGCCGAGGGACCCCGGCACCACGGGGATGACGAAGAGGAAGATCATGATCACACCGTGGAGCGTGAACAGTGCGTTGTAGTACTCCGCGTTCTTGAACAGCGCGCCGTGCGGCGAGAGCATCTGCGTGCGCATGATGAACCCGAGGGTCATGCCCACGAGGAAGAAGAAGGTCGTGGCCATGAGGTACAGCAGCCCGATGCGCTTGTGGTCGGTGGAGGTGAGCCAGCCCAGGATTCCCGGGTAGCGTCCCCTGGCGTTCAGGTAGCTCGTCCCCGTCTGCGCCGATACCGTCGCCTCGATATTCGTCATGATCAGGACCTCGTCTGCTCGTTGTGCGCGGCCTTGCGTTTAGGGTCCGTGAAGATCAGCCAGCCTATGAAGGCGGCGGCCATGAGAAGGATCGCGATCCCCGTGCCCGCCATCACGTAGGTGACTATTTTCGTGCCCTTCGCCTGCGTGCTGAAGCACGGCAGGAGCGTGTTGATGATTTTGCCGCCCACCTTGCCCTGGGCCGCGTCCGTGATGGCCAGCTGGAGGGCGCTCGGCACGTAGCTCACGCCGTAGAGGTACTGTGTGATCTCGCCCTTCGGCGACAGCACGATCAGCGAAGTGGGGTGCACGTACATGTTGCCGGCCTTCTGGTAGGAGAACCCGGCGGCCCTGGTCACCTTCCTGATGTTGGCCTCGTCGCCCGTCAGGAACATCCAGTCCCTGGACGGCATCTTCTTCTGGAGGAGGTTGAAGTAGTTGGCCTTCTTGTCCGCCGCCATCTTGGGCGTGTCGGTGGGGTCGAAGCTGATGGTGATGACCTGGTAGTCCTTGCCGGGGGTGAGCGGCATCCGGTTCACGACGTCCGCGATGCCCGCCAGCAGTCGGGGGCAGATTCCCGCGCAGCGGCAGTAGAAGAAGGCCAGCACCGTCGGCTTCTTCACGATCTGTGCCAGTGTCACGGTGTTGCCCTGCGAGTCCTTGAAGGTCGCGTTCATCGGCATCTGCCCGCCCAGGTGCTCGGTGATGCCCTCGACGGTGACGTGTTTCTGGACCTGCGCCCGCGTGTTAACGGCGGGCACGAGGACCAGCGCCGGCAGGAGCAGGGCCATCAGCATGGCCGGCCCCCGCCGCGAGATGAGTCCAGTCATTTTCTTGATCATCGATACCTCTAAGTCTCTGTCGATCACTCCGAACGTTCCCGGCGCGTTCCGTCCGGCAACGCAGCCTCTGCGGGCGCAGGCCATGCGCCTTCTCTTGAGGCACGTCGAGTCCTGAACGGCCGGACCCCTGTTGTCCGACGTCATGAGTTGCTCCCTCCGGCCTTCGGCTGGGACACCAGGGACGCCATCTCCGCCTGGAGAGCCTGCCACTGCTGCCTGTTGAGGGTGTCCACACCCGCTCCGAAACCGCTCGATGGGGTGACGGCGGACACGCCGCTCACGAAGTCCTGCAGGTTGGTCCGCCAGTCGGGCACGGCCGAAAGCGCCACGGCCGCGCGGGCCGGATTGCTCACGACGCGCCGGAAGAGCACGGCCCCCTCGCTCTGGTCGCTCGGGTCGGGCGTCCGGATGGCCGGCGCCACGTACTCGGCTTCCATGTGGTCCATGATGGTCGGTACGGCCACCTTGTTGGGTTCGTGCACGCCTTCCGTCAGGTGGAACTGCTTGTTGAGGGCCGCGATCTGCGCTTTGCCGGCCTTGCCGTGGTTGAACCTGCCGAAGGACTGCACGTAGTGCGCCAGGTCGAAGCGCTCCTGCGGGGTGAGCGTGCTGTAGTCACCCATGGCCGTTCCCTTGACGCCCAGGCTGAGGGTGCGAAAGATGTCCACGAGAGTGTAACCGTTGGTCCAGCCTTTGGGGCTCGTGAAGTTCCTGGGGCTCGGGTGGAGCGCCACCGCCGCCGGACCGTCGCCCTCGCCGTTCTGGCCGTGGCACGCGGCGCAGTTGGCGTCGAACAGTTTCTTGCCTTCGGCCAGGGCCTTGGGAGACGATTCGAGGGCTTCCTCCAGGTTCAGGCCCGGGATGACCTTGCCCTTGACGGTCGGGAACACCGTGGGATCGCTCGGGGCTTCCTGGGACTTCTTCCAGGCTTTGTTCTGTGCCGCCACGAGATTGCCCTTCGGGAGCACCATGAAGCCGAGCACCACGTACAGCCCCGCGATGACGAAAATGACGCCCGCGATGGAAATGAAGGTCTGGGTTCTCTTTTTCACAGCTTTCTTTCCCCTGCGGCATCCCGGCGGGACGCTGAAGCACCGGGAAGGCCGTCTCCTGAAGTCCCCGGCGCGCCCGGCCTCGACGTCCGGCCGGAAGCGTGCACTTCGAGGGGCCTCACCTGTTTTCCTGTTTTTCCGATGTCTGCCTGTCTATCCGAATCTTTTCTCATCAAACGCTCTACCCTGCTCGGTTCGATTCGCCTGCGCACCCGTTCGTCCCGTGACGATCGCCGCGAAATCATGCCCGGTCTCCGGGCCCCACCGGCCGTTCGGGCCGGTCGGGAACCCGCGTCCGCCGCTACGCTCGAGGACATCCCTGCAGGACGTCCTCTGCGATGGACCGTTCTATGGCAACCAACCGAACCCTGCGGCTCGGCCCGGGCTTGTCTTGAGTGCTTGAGGAGGAATTCGCTGACTGCGTCCCCTCGGCCGGAACATTATATTCTCCCTGACCTGTCATTACTTTCTCTCTCATCCAGCCGTCCTTATCTACCATCCGCCATCTCCCCGCTGTTGTTACAACCGCTCGAGCGGGCGGAAAAATTCCATCCGCGGCGCGTCGTGTTTCCTGCAGGGCGTATTGGCGCAAGCAGAAGCGGGTGCGGGCGCCCCTCGCATGACGTCCGCTCCCGCCAGCGGTAGGTGCCGGAAACAGAGAAAGCCGGCAGCCCTTACATGTAGAGGGCGGTGGGCGTCAGCAGGAACTCCGCCACGGCCTCGAGCTGCTCTTCGGGCAGGTGCTGGGCGGGCATGGGGGGGTATCCTTTGAGCTTCCTGTAAGGGGCCTTGGCCCAGGTGACGATGCCGTGCGGGTTGTTCTTGTAGGTCGACTGGATCAGCGTGATCGGCGGGCCCACCAGGCGGCACCTGCCCGCGTGGCACGCTGCGCACACCTTCTTGAAGACCGCTTCGCCCGTGGGTAGCGGCGCGCCGCCCAGCCCGCCGTGGATCAGCAGGAAGTCCTGATCGGCCGCAACCTACTTCATGTAGGCCATGGTCTTGGCC
>JBJKRE010000044.1:0-4907 GCA_046704825.1 Acidobacteriota bacterium | reverse complement strand
CTGGCGGCCGACAGGCACCCGGAGGTCCCCGAGGGGAGCCCTCCGGATCCGGGCCGGGCTACCCTTTCTCCCGCCCCTTCAGCAAGTCCCTGATTTCCCTGAGCTGATCGGAGATCTGCTTCTCGGCCACGCTGTTCTTGTAGGCCATGAGAATGAGCTTGACGGAGACGAGGAAGACGCCCGCCTCGAGCAGGAGGTCGTGGGTGAACCCCTTGACGAACAGCGCCACGACGAACAGAACGAGCGTTATGGCGATGATGACGAGCGATCCGGCGTCGAAGTGTTTCCGCATGTCGTTCTCTCCCCGAAAGGCGAATGGCCCTTCTCTCGCGGCGCGTTGCCCTGAAGGCTTCGCCCGGCATTCTAACACGAAGGTCGCCGCGGCGGCCGGGGCAGCCCGGGCCGTGTTCGTCCGGGGCGGACAGGGCGAAAGAAAAAGCCGGCGGGGGTCCGCCGGCTCCTTCGATCCTATTGAACAGCTCCGCTCACCCCTGGGCGTCGAGCCACCGCTTGCAGTCGAGAGCGGCCATGCAGCCCGAACCGGCGGCCGTAATGGCCTGGCGGTAGACCTTGTCCTGCACGTCGCCCGCGGCGAAGACGCCCTCGACAGAGGTGTAGGCGGACTTGTTCTTCGTGACGAGGTAGCCCGTCTCGTCCATCTCGAGCTGGCCCTTGAAGAGGCTCGTGTTCGGCGTGTGGCCGATGGCGTAGAAAAGGCCTCCCGCCGGCACCTTCCTCGTCTCGTCCGTCTTCACGTTGCGGACCACCACGCCCTCGACGGACTTTTCGCCGTACCCGTCCTCGACCACGCTGTCCCATATCACCTCGACCTTCGGGTGTTCGAGGACCTTCTTCTGCATGGCCTCCGAGGCGCGGAACTCGTCGCGCCTGTGGACGATCACGACCTTGGAGGCGTAGTGGGTCAGGTAGGTCGCCTCTTCCATGGCCGTGTCGCCTCCACCGACCACCACCAGGACCTTGTCCCGGAAAATGGGCAGGGCTCCGTCGCACACGGCGCAGGCCGAGATGCCGCGGTTCCACAGCCGGTCCTCGCAGGGCAGGTGCAGGCGCCTGGCCGTGGCGCCCGTGGCGATGATGAGGCTCTCCGCTTCCACGGTCTGATCGCCCGAGACCACCACGAAGGGCCGCTTGCTCAGGTCCACCGACTCCACGTCCTCGGTGATTATCCGCGTACCGAAGCGCTCGCTCTGGTCCCTCATCTTCTGCATGAGTTCGGGGCCGCTCACGCTTTCGGGGAAGCCCGGGTAGTTTTCCACCTCTGTGGTGGTCATCAGCTGTCCCCCGGCCACGCCGCCCTGTATGAAGCCCTCGAACATGAGGGGCTCGAGTCCCGCACGTGCCGCGTAGATGGCCGCCGCGTGGCCGGCCGGCCCGGAACCGATGATGACGACTTTTTCTGTCATTCCTTCGCTCCTTATCTCAAGTTTACACAGATTCAAAGTATAGCCGAATGTAACGGCGCCGGGCCAGAAGGATTCCAACGGGCCCTGCCGGACGGGGCACTTGGCCCCGTCAGGCTCATCGGCGCTATACTTCACAGTGCGTGCCTGAGGCGCGGGGTGCGCCGGCGCTTCGGGCCCGCGTCCGGCCCGGCAGGGGGTCAGGGAGGGATTATGATGCGTTCACCGGCTCGTCCGCTCAGGTCGTATTCGCTGCTCGTCCTCTCTTTTGCAGTGCTGGTCCTCGTTCCGTCGGCCTGCCGGGCCTGCACCACGGCCGTGATCGCCGGCCGGGCCACGCGCGACGGCAGGCCCATCCTCTGGAAGAACCGGGACTCGAGCGACCGCCACAACCAGGTGGTGTACCGGGACGACGGCAGGTATCCCTACATCGGCATCGTCAACCAGGGGGACGCCGCGGGTCTGCAGATCTGGGCGGGTGTGAACGCCAGGGGGTTCGCCGTCATGAACGCCGCGTCCTACAACATGAAGGGTGGCGAGGACACCCTGGGCGAGGGCCGGTTCATGAAGCTCGCCCTGCAGAGCTGCGCCACGGTCCATGACTTCCAGAACCTCCTGGAAAAGACCCGGTTCGTGGCGCGCGACGTGTCCGCCAACTTCGGTGTAATTGACGCTGAGGGTGGAGCGGCCTACTTCGAGGTCGGCCCGTCGGGGTACCGGCGGTTCAACGCGGACGATCCCGCCATCGCGCCCAGGGGGTACCTGGTGCGCACGAACTACAGCCGCTCGGGCGAGGCCGGGAAGGGCACAGGCTTCCTTCGGGAAAGACGGGCGGTCGCCCTGATCGAGAAGACCATCGCGGACGAGAGTCTGGATGCCCGATCCCTCCTGTCGGGGGTTTGCCGGGACCTGGCCAACGAGCGCCTGGGTTCCTTTCCGGAGAGGCACCGCTTTCATAAACCCCGCTGGGCCTACACGGGTGACAGCATCTGCCGGTTCGACACCTCTTCGGCCTTCGTGCTCTCCGGCGTGCGCCCCGGGGAGCACCCCCTCCTCAGTACGGCGTGGATCATCCTCGGCCAGCCCGTGACCGGCGCCGCGGTGCCCGTCTGGGTCGGAGCCAAAAGCGTTCCGCCCGAACTGGCCGCCGCAAAAGATGCCGCGCCGATGAACGCGGCCTTCGACCGTATTCGCGACGCTCTGTATCCCGACCGCCGGGGCGACCTGGCCAAATACATAGACGTTCAGGCCCTGCTCGGTCCGCAGAAGAAGGTCTTGTCATCGCTGCTCGCGATCGAGGGGGAAAACTTCGAAGCGGCCGCCAAAGCGCTGGCGGAATGGACCGGGAAGGAGCCGGGGCGGGCCGCCATGGAACGCCTCCAGAACGCAATCGCGTCAAAGACGTTATCAAGCATAGACAGATTGGAGACGGCTGGCGGTGCAGGATTGCCCGCCCAGTGGGGCGGGAAGTCCCATAGGTAACCCAAGCCGTTGCGGGCTGGACTCTTTCGCCCGGCTTCACAAAAAGGGTCCCGCCGCAGACTTGACTTTGAGTTGCCGCATCACTAAATTTGCTACACTAAAGTTTGTGCTTTGGAAGTGAATGCGCTACTGGGACGATGAGTCCCGCAGGGGAGGGAACTCGTTTCCTCTCCGCAGCCTGTATGGAGCAGTTCTCAGGGTAGAAGGCCCGGCGGCAGGACCGCCGGAGGGCAGGGAGTACTAAGGAGGGGTGCCTCTTGAACAGTGTCGGGGTTGGAGGGGCGCAAATAGTCATCCTTACCTGATGTCCAACCGCGCGATCCGCTGCGTCGTACCCGCCAGACGCAGGGGAATCCCCTACAAACAATGAGGCGGTGCGTTTAAGAGGCCCAGGGGCACAGGGTCGGGGGTGAGCGAGGCCGCTCTCCCAAACACGGGGCCCGGGAACGGCGCCGGCGTCTCGCCGGCCGGCGATAGACCGCTCCGGACTCCGGACCCGCGAGGTGCGCCTCCTGCCGGGGGCGCGACAGGGGGATACCGTGTGCCTTCACGAATGGGTGAACAGGTGTTGAAATGGTACGTTCTAATTCGTTCAAGTGCTGGCGTAGCAAGGTCTTGTTCATCGGCCTGGTCGGTCTTCTGGCCGCGGGGCTTTCGCTCATGGCCAAGAACGGCCCGCCGGACGGTGTCGGCGACGAGTCGACGGGCAACAACCTGAGCGTGCCCGTCATTTTCACCGGGGGTGGCATGACCCTTCGCGGCACCGAGGCGAGCTTCAGCCTGGGGGGCGAGTACGTGGTCGGGTATGTGGATCCCGTCAGCGGGCTGCCCGTAATAGGGACGCCGCCCGAAGGTGCCCAGGAATACAGGGTCTTCCTGCAGAAGGACGCCCTCAATATCTGGCAGGCCGGGAGCAACACGAGTTACGGCGCGGTCGACGTGGACTACGCCGACTGGGGCGACAACCTCGAGAGCATGACCTGGACCACCAGCTCCATCATCCGGGTCGAACTCGTTCCGTATTTCAAGCTGGCGGATCACGCCTACATCGATTCCCTGGGTGAGGAGACCACGCTCTGGCCGGCCTTCGAAATGTGGTACGTCTCGGGTTCGGGCAAGGACGAGATGTGGGGGGCAGCCTTCGAGGTCGCGTACGATAGTGAGGGCAACGCGAACTTCAGCCCGCACCCCTTCACACCCGGCCTCGGCACGATCCACACGAGCAACGCGGTTCTGACCATCCAGAAGCTTGAAGCGGGGGCTGGTGACCAGGCTTCGCCTCCCACCGCGGTCCTCACGTGGGATCCTGTCGACACTGTGTGGAAGAACGCCGACACGGCGGCCACCTTTCAGCCGTACGCACTCGACGGGTTCCCCACCGCCTTCACGCCCGAACTCAACATCGGCGGAAAGGTCATGTACGGCCACGTGTGGTTCCTGAATCGTCTTGTGGAAGCGGATCTGCCCGCGGGCGTTACGAAGCCAGGCTGGTACCGCCTGACCTTCAGCACGACCGATGGATCCATTATCTTCACGTCCCTCACCGAGAGCGCACTGCCTACCGTGGAGACCGTGACGACCAGCGAAGAGTCCGACAGCGGCCCGCTCTTCAGCCCGGTCATCGACGTCGTCAACAACCTCACCTACATCGACATCTACATCCGCGACGGCCAGGGTAACGGCGGCGGCAGAGGCGGCGGCGGGGGCCAGGGCCCCGGCGGCCACTAAGCAGGACCGACAGGAATGAGATTGCTCCCTCGAGGGGGCGTAGCGAAGCAATTTTCTCCATCCTGCCGTATGGCGTTCGGCCCGCCCGACTCCCCCCTGGGCCGAACGCCCTTTTTTTCGGGCGCGCCGAGGCAGTGCGTTCTTGACGCTTGTCAGCGGGTGCCGTACTCTGATTCCGGAGGTGCTTCGGGGCTGGTGCTTCGCGCGGGCTTCAAACCCGTTGTACCGGGGCTAACCCCTCGGCAGGTGGGTTCGATTCCCATGCACCTCCGCCAA
>JBJKRE010000043.1:0-4272 GCA_046704825.1 Acidobacteriota bacterium | reverse complement strand
GGGCCCACCGGGAGTATACGCCGTTCACCGGGGGCCCGCCGGCCCCCCGGGCGCGGGGCTCAGCCTTCGCCCGCTCGAAAGTCCGTGTCTCTGGATCCGGCCCCCTCGTGCAGGCAGAGCATTTTTGCGAGAAAATGACACCGCGCATTTTGCGCGGATGGACAAAAACAACAAGGAGGTACCCATGTCACATTCGAGACGATCCACCATGACGGCGGCCCTTTGCATGATGCTCACCGGCATAGCCTGGGCCGCGTCCCCGGCGCAGGCCGCTCCGAAAAAGGCCCGCCCCAAGCCTTCGGAGACCTCCATACTCCTCCCCGGTGGAACCGGCGGCGTCGGATTCGACGACCTCATGTACTCGCCCCGGCTTGACAGAGTGGTCGTCCCGGCCGGGCGGACGGGCGACCTGGACCTGCTGTCCCCTTCGAAAGGCACCCTAACGGCTATTCCCGGGTTCAGCAAGGCGGCGCCCGAATCCCGCGGCCACGGCGAGAGCGTGACCTCCGTCTGCGAGGGCCAGGGCTACCTGTTCGCGACGGACCGGACGTCGAAGACCGTGAACGTCGTGGCACCCGCGACTAAGAAGATCGTGGCCTCCGCCAAGCTGGCCGGTGGACCCGATTACGTCCGCTACGTGGGCTCCACGCACGAGCTCTGGATCACCGAGCCCCGCCAGGAACGCATCGAAATATTCAAGCTCACCGGCGGGAAGGTTCCTACGCCGGTCCACGAGGCGTTCATCAAGGTCCCCGGCGGTCCGGAGTCGCTCGTGCTCGATCCGGCCCTCGGACGGGCCTACACCAACCTCTGGAAGAACGAAACGATCGCCATAGACGTGTCCGGCCGTAAGATCGCCGCCCGGTGGCCCAACGGCTGCAGTGGTTCCAGGGGGCTGGCCCTGGATGCCAAGGACGGCTTCCTCTTCGTGGGATGTGCCGAGGGCGGTGCGTCGGTGCTCGACGTGGCCCACGGCGGAAAGATTCTCGACCACGCGAAGGCGGGCAGCGGCGTGGACATCATCGCCTACGCCCCCGCTCTGAGACACCTCTACGTGCCCGGCGCGCGCAGCGCGACGCTGACGGTCTTCGGCGTATCGAAGGGCGGACGGCTGACCCGCCTGGGCACGGTGCCGACGGCCCGGGGGGCCCACGGCGCGGCGGCGGGTGCGGGCCGCGTGTTCGTCCCCGTGCCCTCAAGCGGGAGAGTCCTGGTGATCGCCGACACCTACAAATCGCTCGCCAGATGAACCGCCCGCGGCACTGATCCCCGCATGCATGAGGGGGCGGACCCGACGGTCCGCCCCCTTCGCGTCCGGGCTCTCCCAGGCGCCCCGGCCTATTTGCCCTGAAGAAGAAGCTCGACCGGCAGCTCGAGCGAAGGCTGCCGCGAGTCCTTAAGGTTCAGTTCGGTCAGCCAGGCGCCGCCCTCGGGCAGCGCAGGCGGGACCGACTCGAGAGACAGGTCGAGAGACCTCTCGTGATCGGGGTAGAGCGCGAAGGAACCCTCGCCTCCGCACGTCACCTCGACGGCGACCGGAGCCGCATATTCGTGGATCTCGTCCACGTGAAGCGTCCAGGAGGGCTTTTCACCTGGGGCCGCCGTGGCGGCGGTGACCTTCAGCGTGTACTCCCGCCCGCTCTGCGCGCCCTCCCGGGCTCCGAAGCGGGTCGTCAGCATCCTGTAGTTCATTCCGTCCGAAGCCAGGGCTTTCCCGCTCCCGTCCAGGATCTGGACCGCCACGTCCGTGAAGAGGCCGTAATCCTCCGGCGACATGCTCACGCGGAAGGTGACCCCGCGCTCGCCGGGCGCCAGCGAGAAGGCCCGCGTCCAGACGGCCTTATGGAGCTTTACGTCCTCTGACGTCACGGACCCCACGACCCGGCCGACGGCGCCGCCGCGGAAGGTGCCGGTCAAGGCCGAAACGAGGCGCACGCTGCCCGCGGGCGCCTTGCCCTGAGAATGGGTGACGGGGATCCTGCGGGACACCGGGCGCACGAGCGGAAAGCCTGTGACCTCGGCGCGGACCGCAGCAGGTTTCCGATTTGCGTAGTACCCGTAGAAATCCACTTCCCATACGCCCGGCTCCATCCTGTGGGCCGGAATGGTCGTTTTGAACTCGAGACGGCCGGTTTTCATGACGCCTACGGCCGTCTCCCTGCCCTGGGGATCGAAGATAGAGGCCACCACAAAGGTGTCGGGCTGGTCGTCCATCCGCGCCTTCACGGTGAAGCCTGCGATTCCCTGGCCGGCCTCCACGAACATGCGGTGGACCTTGGCGGGACGGAGCCCGTCCAGGCGTTCTTCCACCTTGTAACCGCCGGCCGCGTCCAGCTTCTCGGGGACCACGACGGTTACCGGGACGGCCCACTCGGGGCCGAGCTGCCTGCGGTCGGCGCGGCTCAGTTCCTTGGCGTACCCGAGGATCCTTGCCTGGTAAAGCCCCGGCTTGCGCAGGCGGGCCGCGTCGAATGAGAGCGGCACCACGGCGGGCGTCTGGGCTTTCATGAAGGTCGAACCCTTGTCCACCCTCACCCATGGAGCCGTGCTCTCGAGGTCAAAAGCCTCGTAGAAGCGGTCTTTCGCGTCGGCCGACACGCCCTCGGGAAATACGGGTCTGACGGTCACGGACTGCGGTTCGTGACGCGGATAGAAATCGCCGCGCCAGAAGACGGCGGGGCCCTTGTCCGTCCCCATCTCCGCCGACTCCGTTTGAAGCCGAAACCGAACGGGCGTGTCCTTCGGCCTCGCGGCGAGGGCCGTCAGAATCTCCCAGGCCCTCGGCACGTTCATCAGCCCCCAGCCCTGGTCCACGTGCCCGTACCCCGGAATGGGGGAAGCGCCGCGCTCCACGGCCGCCGCCACCATGTCCCGGGTGACCGAGAGCCCGCGGGCCCTGGCCGCCGAGAGCAGGAGCGCGCAGCCGCCCGCCGCCTGGGGAGACGCCATGGAGGTCCCGCGGAACACGTTGCGGCCCTTCGAGTAGTTCGGCACCGTGGAGGCCGAGAATCCCGGCGCCGCTATGTTTGGCTTGTCCAGTTCGGCGCCGCGGTCCGAGAACGAGAAGATCTCGTCCTGGTCCAGCGACACGCCGTACAGGTCTTTCGCCGAGGCTTTGTTCAGCACGGCCGCGACCGCCAGCACGTTCCGCGCCCCGGCGGGCATGCCCACACTCGAGACGCCCGGCCCCTCGTTGCCGGCCGAAACCGTCGCGACGACGTCCGGATTTTCGTCGAGAAGCCGGTCGATGAGCTTCTCGGCCACCGCGCGCCCTTCCACCTCGGATCCGACGCCGTAGGACATCTGGATGACCAGGGGCATGTGGAGTTCCTTCGCCTTCTTCACCGCGTAGCGCCAGGCCCCGATCATGGATCCGGGCGTGGTCGCGCCGCCCGAGAGCGTGTTGTTCCCGATCTTGAGCGCCAGGATCTGGGCCCCGGGAGCGATTCCGTTGTAACCCTTCCGGCCGTCGATTTCGTACCCCGCGCAGATGCCGGACACGTGGGTTCCGTGGGCGCCGTCGGCCATGTACAGGGCCGCTTCTTTCTCTGCGGGCCACAGGTTCAGTGCAAAGGTCATGACGTTGGCCTGAGCGTGCACGTCCCGGCCTCTGAGCTGAAAGGCCTGATGCGTCTCCGCGAAGTCTCCGAGCGGTTTCTCGTCCGCCAGGTTGCCGTCCGCGTTGGTGTCGAGATACGCCGTCCACCTGGCGTCCTTCCCCTCGCCCGTCTTGAAGACCACAAGACCGTACACGTCGTCCCGGCTCCCGTTTCCGTTCAGGTCGCCCCCCTCGGCGTCGCTGTTCTTGAAGTCGGATTCCCTGAAGTACCCGATCAGGACCTTTTCGCCCTTAGCCGGCTTCACGGCCACCTTGTCCAGACCGTAGAGCCACTTGCCGTTCCTTCCGTGCCAGGCCGTGCCGTTCGCGTCGGAGGAAACCTCAGCCTCGGAGAGCCCGATCCTGCCCTCGCTGCAGAAGACGCGCGCGTCCACGATCTTAGCTTTGCCGTCGGACGTCTTCATAAGACCCGGCAAACCGAGGTCCACCCCCGAATCGCACACGGCGATGAGGACCCCCCGCCCGTCCCACTGGGGATGAGCGTCGATGAAAGACTTCGCCCGGATGTCCGTCGTGGAAAGGAATTCCCAGCCGCCCGGCGCCGGCGGCGCCGCGGGGGGGGGCGCCCAGCCCCCCCCGGTGAGGGCCCCCCCCAACAACCCAACACACTACAAAAACCCCCCCCCCCGTCTGTTAATCGGGCTTCATACACG
>JBJKRE010000042.1:0-3174 GCA_046704825.1 Acidobacteriota bacterium | reverse complement strand
GCCGATCCGGTCGTCCGGCCGCTTCTTGACGAAGTCGGCGATCACGGTGCGCGCCACGTCGATGCGGTTGTTCGGTTGGAAATCCTCGGCGTCCATGCTTCCTGAAATGTCCAGGCAGATCAGGATGGCCACGCCCTCGGTGGTTACGGTCGTGTGGGCGGACCGCCGGGCCGGGCGGGCTAGGGCGAGGATCATCCCGGCGAGCGCCAGCAGCAGGAATGCGGTCGATATCCAGGGAAAGTATGCGTTCCGGCCACTCATTCCCTCGAGCTGGGCCGAGGGGGGATAGGGTACGGCGCGCCGGAACCTGCGCTGGACGAACCAACGGAAGGCGATCACCGCGGGAATGGCCAGCAGGAGCCACAGCCAGGAAGGATCTCTGAAGGCGAAGTCGCTCATGATGCTTTCTCCAGCTGTGTCGCGGCGGACAGTGAGTTGAGGGCCTCCACGGTCTTCGCCATGGCCTCCCGTTCGTCGTCGGTCGTGGGGGCATACCGCGCGAACAGCACCCGGTCGCAGAGCCTGAACACGCTCATCAGACGATCGCCCGAATCCCCCGGAATCCCTGGTATCGAGGGAAGGGCCGCGGCGATTTCAGCGGACGTCCATTCGAGGAAGGGCCGCCGGAAGGTCGATTCGAGGTAGTCGCGAAGGCTCGTGGAAAGGGCTTCATACCGCGTGGCGGGATCGAGGTCGGAGCGGAACAGGCGCTCCACCTCGCGCCGGATCCAAAGATCCGGGTCGAGTTCCTTCAGGCTGGGTTTGACGGTGGACCGGGTACTCCTGCGCCGGGTGCGGCGCACGAGGAGGGCCAGCAGCATGGCGAGAGCCGCAAGGCCCGCGATGGCGGCGACGACGTAAACCCACGGGAAAGGGAAGGGCACGGCGAGCGGCCCCGCAGGGGCCGGCTGAGGCTGGTCGCCTGCCGGCAGGAGGGGAGTGATCTTCACGGGAGGCACAGAAATCGAGTAGGTATCAACCCCTTTGGCGGTGTGGACCTGGAGAGACAGGGGCGGCAGCTGCACGTCGCCGGTATCGAAGACCTGGACCGTGACCTTGAGAGTGAGGTCGCCGGGATACGAAGAGGGCGCGACCTGAAGGACCCTGGCGATTCTCGCTTTACCCCAGTCGTGGCCCTCCGAGAGTCCGCCCTCCAGGTAGAAGTCGGGGGATTCTACCGGAAGGGGGATCTCCAGCGGCACCAGGTTGCCCAGGTGATAGACGCCGGGCGTCCAGCGCCCTTCGAGCGCGCCGGGGGCCGCGAAGCAGACGGCTGCGAAGAAGGCGGAAAGGAAAGTGAATGCGAACAGCCTGAAAGCCCTGCGAACGTGCGGCCGTCTCACCTCAGCGCCTCCTCGCTCTCGTTCGAAAGAAGGTGACGATGGGCGACAGGACGTCCGTGTCGGTGCTGAGGGGAATGATGTCCACGCCCGCCCTTCGCAGGGTCTGGGTGAGAGCCTGCTTCTGCCTCACCCTGGATGCGTGGAAGCGCCTTCGCAGGGCGGAAGAACTCGTACGGGTCCAGCCGAAGCGCCCCGTTTCCGGGTCGACCCACTCGAGCCAGCCCGAGGGCGGCAGGTGGATTTCGGCGGGATCCTCCACGTACACGGCGGTCAGGTCGTGCTTTCTGGCGAAGACGGCCAGACCGCGGCCCATGTGCGCCTGGAAGTCCGAACACAGGAAGACGGTGGCCCGGCGCGGAAGAAGGTGGTTGAGCGCGGAAAAGGCCTCCGTGAAGTCCGTGCCTCTGCCGGCGGGTTCGAAATACATGATGTCCCGTACGATTCTGAGGACGTGATCGCTGCCCTTCCTCGGCGGTATGAACAGTTCGGGACGGTCCGAGAAAAGGAACAGTCCCACTCGGTCCTGGCTCCGGATGGCGGAAAAGGCGAGGAGCGCGCAGACCTCGGCGAGGACCTCGCTCTTCAGCTTGCCCGTTGTTCCGAACCTCAGCGAACCGCTCAGGTCGACGGCGAAAAGGATGGTGCGCTGTCTCTCCTCGTGGTACTGCTTGACGTGGAGTTCGCCCGTCCTGGACGTGACGTTCCAGTCGATCGAGCGGTAGTCGTCGCCCGGCTGGTACTCGCGGACGTCGCTGAACTCCATGCCGTGCCCTTTGAAGATCGACTGGTACTCGCCGGCCAGGACCTCGTTGACGGCTTTGCGGGTCCGGATCTCGATCAACCTGACCTTCTTAAGGATCTCCTGGATGTCCAGGGCCGAATTCTCGCGGTTGTGGTCGGCCAACGCGCTAACCTCCGAAAGACCGGGTCCGCCCGGCGCTCCCCGTCTCTTTCAGTCCGAAAAGCGCCCCGGGTGAATCAAGGGACTTCGACGCTCTCGAATATCCGGCTGATGAGATTTTCGGGCGTTACCGACTCGGCTTCCGCCTCGTATGTGAGGATCAGCCTGTGGCGGAGGATGTCCATGCCGACGCCCTTGACGTCCTCCGGCGTCACGTAGCTGCGGCCCTTGACGAAGGCGTGTGCCTTGGCGGCCAGAGTCAGAAAAAGGGTGGCTCTCGGCGAGGCGCCGTAGCGGATGTACCCCTCGGCGGAGACCTTGAACTTGCTGGGCGTCCGGGTCGCCTGGACGAGTCTGACGACGTAGTCCTTGATGCGCCCGTCCACGTAGAGAGCGTCCACGACGGATCTCGCCCTGAGGATGTCCTCCACCGTGATGACTGCCTTCACCGCAGGCGGTGTCGCCGTGCTCATCCGGTCCACGATCAACCTCTCCTCCTCGGCGCTGGGGTAGGCGATCACGGTCTTCATGAGGAACCGGTCCACCTGGGCTTCGGGCAGGGGGTAGGTACCCTCCTGCTCGATTGGGTTCTGCGTGGCCATGACGAAGAAGGGGTCGGGCAGCGGGTACGTCGTGTTGCCTATGGTCACCTGGCGTTCCTGCATGGCCTCCAGCAGGGCCGACTGCACCTTGGCCGGTGCCCGGTTGATCTCGTCGGCCAGGAGGATCTGCGTGAAGATGGGCCCCTTCTTGGGCTCGAACTGGGCCTCCTTCGGGTTGTATACCAGAGTCCCGATGAGGTCCGCCGGCAGGAGGTCCGGCGTGAACTGGATGCGGTGGAACGCCGCCGAGACGGTGCCGGCTACGCTCTTCACGGCGAGGGTTTTCGCCAGTCCGGGGACGCCTTCGACCAGTACGTGGCCCCTGGCG
>JBJKRE010000041.1:0-4506 GCA_046704825.1 Acidobacteriota bacterium | reverse complement strand
TCGGCGAAGTGGGCGAGGTCGCCTTTCGCGGTGGGATCATCGACGTCTTTCCACCCACCGAGAGCATGCCCGTGCGCCTCGAACTCTTCGGCGAGGACATCGAATCGGTCCGCTACTTCGACCCGGTCACACAGCACTCCATGGGCGAGGTGGACCACCCCGTCCTGCTCTTTCCGCTGTCCGAGGCCCTGCGCGACGAAGACCTGCTCACCCGGCTCCGCGGCGAACTCGCCGAGACGGGAGCGTTCGGCGAAGTGAGGCTCGAAAACCTCAACCAGATCGGCACCTACCCCTCGTACGAGGCCGAGGTCCGCCAGGACCGGGACTTCTTCTGCACCTTCACTGAATTCGCCCGGGAAGCCCGCTGGACGGTGCTGGAGCCCGGTGCCCTGGTCCACCAGGCCTCCGCCCTCATACGGGGCTTCAGGGACAGCTTCGTCCGGCAGCACAGGCCTCCCTTCCTGGATCCCGACCGCCTCTTCATGGGCGCGAAAGAGGTGGCCGCCCTGACTGAGGACCCCAGGACCATACTCGCCGGCGGTTCCGAAGAGGGCGTGGTGCCCAGCGAGAGACCGCCCCTTTTCCCCGGAGAGCCCTTCCGGATGATCCAGGAGATCAAGTCGCGGATCGCCGGTGGATATCGCTGTCTCGTACTGCTGCGGGGCCGGGGGACGCAGGCCCGTCTGGCCGACCTGGCGGTCGCCGAGGACTGTCCGATGCTGAGCGATGCGCCGGGCGGCGGGATCCTTCCGCCCGGACTCTACGCGGCGAGAGCGTCCGTGGACGAGGGCGTGGTCTTTCCGGACCAGCGCTGGATGGTCCTCACCGAGCGGGAGATATTCGGCCGTGCCAGGGCCGTTCCCGAGGCGCGGATACGAAGGCGGGAGGCCTTTTCCACCGGACTGAGGGACCTCAAGGTGAACGACCCGGTCGTTCACGTCGAACACGGCGTGGGGCTGTACCAGGGCATCGAGACCCTGGTGCGGGGCGGCGTCAGGGAGGACTACCTGGTGCTGGCCTATGCGGGAGGGGGGAGGCTCCTGGTGCCGGTGGCGAGGATGGACCTCATCCAGAAGTACGTCGGGCCGGAGGGGCACAAGCCGCCCCTGGACAGGCTCGGCGGGACGTCCTGGAAGAAGAACAAGGACAGGGTCCGCAAGGCCGTCCGAAAGGTGGCCATCGACCTTCTCAGGCTCTACGCCACCCGCCGCACCGTGGACGGATACAACTACCCGCCTGACTCCGAGCTGCAGGAGGCCTTCGAGGCCCAGTTCCCATTCGATCTGACGCCCGACCAGGAGCGCGCCGTGCAGGACATCAAGGCCGACATGGAGTCCCCCAGGCCCATGGACCGGGTCGTGTGCGGCGACGTGGGGTTCGGAAAGACCGAGGTGGCCATGCGCGCGGCCTTCAAGGCCGTCGAGGAGGGACGGCAGGTTGCCGTCCTGTGCCCGACGACGGTCCTCGCGCTCCAGCACACCGAGCGCTTCCAGGAGCGGTTCGCGCCCTTCCCGGTCAACATCTCAATGCTCTCTCGCTTCGTGACTCCCGCCGAGCAGAAGCGCGTGCTCAAGGCGGCGGCGGCCGGGGAGGTGGACATCGTCATCGGGACCCACCGCCTCCTGTCCAAGGACGTGCAGATGCCGAAACTGAGCCTCCTCATCGTGGACGAGGAGCAGCGCTTCGGGGTGGGACACAAGGAGAAGATCAAGGCCATGAAGGCCCGCGTGGACGTCCTGACCCTGACCGCGACGCCCATCCCGCGGACTTTGCAGATGGGACTTTCGGGCATCCTCGACATGAGCCTCATCCAGACGGCGCCCAAGGACAGGCTGAGCATCCAGACCACCGTGCAGCCCTTCGACAAGGACCTGGTGGTGTCGGCCATCCGCCGGGAGCTGGCCCGCCGCGGCCAGGTCTACTACGTGCACAACGAGGTGGAGACCATCGCCGGCACGGCCAGGCGGATCCAGGAGTGGGTCCCGGGGGCGCGGGTCACCATCGCCCACGGCCAGATGGGCGAGCGAGCTCTGGAAGAGGTCATGCTGGCGTTCTTCCGGGGCGAGTACGACGTGCTCGTGTGCACCACCATTATCGAAAACGGCGTGGACCTGCCGCGCGTGAACACCCTGCTGGTCGAGGACGCCCACAACTTCGGACTCACCCAGCTCTATCAGCTGCGCGGCCGGATCGGACGGTCGGACGTGCCGGCCTACGCCTACCTGCTGACGCCGCCGGGCGTCGCGCTGGCGGGGAACGCGGCCAAGCGGCTGGAGACCCTTCAGGAGTTCTCCGAACTCGGCGCCGGGTTCAGGGTCGCCGCCGTGGACCTCGAACTGCGCGGGGCGGGGAACCTCCTGGGAGGGGAGCAGTCGGGACACATGGCCTCCGTGGGGTTCGAACTCTACCTCCGCATGCTCGAGGAGGCCGTGGCCGAGGCCAAGGGCGAGGCGCCGGCCTCCGTGGCCCGGTGCGAGATGAACCTGGGGCTGGACCTCTCGATTCCGATGGAGTATATGGAGGAGATGAACCAGCGTCTCTCGTTCTACAGGGAGTTGTCCCTGGCCTCGGGCGTCGATGAAGTGGACAGGATAGCGGCGGAGGTCGCGGACCGGTTCGGCCCCCTGCCCGCCGAGGTGGCGGACCTCGTGGCCTCGGTCCGTCTTCGAATCAAGGCGGAGGGCATGTACGTCAGGACCGTCGCGGTGAAGAACGAACAGCTTCGCGTCCATTTCGACCCGGGTGCCCCGCTCGATTCGGCGGGGCTCGTGGCCTTCCTCTCGGGCAGGCAGGGCGTCCAGCTCAGCCCCGCCGGCGCGCTGGAGGTCCCCCTGCGGCGGGACGAGAAGGCCCTGAGGGTGCTCGACGGGATCCTGGACGCGGCTTCGCCGGGAGAGGCGGTGGCATCATGAAGATGCGGATGCTGCTCCTGCTGTCCGTGCTGCCCGCGGTCTTCCTCGTGTCGGCGTGCCACCGCGACACCGTCGAGAGGCTCAAGGCCGAGCCGGGTGTCCTGGGCGTGGTGGGCCGCTACTACATCCAGCGGAAGACCTTCGAGGCGGCGCTGGACCAGAACCAGGTGGCCGACACCAAGAACGCCGACATCATGAGCCGCATCTGGGACCACCTGGTGAACGACGTGCTCATCCTGAACGACCTCGCCATGGCGGCGTCGCCCGTCGCCCCCGAGCCGCTGGGCAAGTACGCCGACTACCAGGCCCTCGAGGACGCGGCGTCCGCGGCCCTCCAGAAAAAGGTCTACTCGAAGGTGGAGATCACAACCGGGGAGGTGGCGGCCTACTACAAGGCCCACATCGGAGAATTCCAGAAGGGGAGGGGCGTGCTGCTCCGGGCCATCCTCCTGCCCGGCCTCAAGCAGGCCCGCGAAGCGGAGAACCTCCTCAAGAGGGGACACTCCTTTCTGGCCGTGGCGCGTCTCTACTCTCTTTCGCCCGAAAAGGGGAGCGAACAGTACTTCGAATACCAGGAACTGCCCGACTACCTGAGGCGCGAGGTCCGGATCGCAAAGGCCGGCGTCCCGACGCACCCCATCCAGGTGTCGGCCGAGTTCTACCAGATCATCCTCGTGGTTAAGCGATACCAGCGGTACACGCTGCCGCTGCAGGACGTGGCGCCGCACATCAGGCTGACGATCGCCGACGCCAAGGGCGACCGCTACCTCGACGCCTACATGGCGGGGCTGCGCCGACGCTTCAAAATAACCGTGTTTTGGTCTAAACTGCCCTTTACCTACCGGAAGGAGACCTCATGAGCCGCCGCAGCCTTATCGTCCTCGTCCTCATGCTGGCTGTCTGGCCTTTGTCCAGCTGGTCGCACGTGATAGAAGAAGTCGTCATCAAGGTGAACGACTCCATCGTCACCCGAACCGAATACGAAACCCGCCTCCACAGCACGGAAGCCGCGATCAAGCGCGAGTACAAGGGGCCGGACCTGAAGGAGCAGCTGAAGACCCTCCCGCAGAAGCTGCTGAACCAGATGGAAGACGAGCTCCTGCTGGTGGAAAAGGCCAAGCAGATGTACCAGGTGGACATGATCGTCGACCACCAGGTCGACGCGTTCATGAAAGAGAACAACATCAAGACCAAGGCGGACCTGGCCAAGGCGCTGCAGAGCCAGGGGCTGACCGTGGCGGAGTTCCGGAAGCAGATCATGATGATCTACGTCCCGGAATTCATGAAGAGCCGGGAGATCCGGAGCGGTATCTCCATATCCACGGACGAGATCAAGAAGTACTACGACGAGCACAAGGACGACCTGGCGCCGAAGGCGCAGGTGCACCTGCAGGAAATCCTTCTCCTGAAGAGCGATCACACGATCGATCAGGCCAGGGCGCTGGCCGCCGAGATCCGAAAGCAGTACAAGGCAGGTACCGACTTCGGCGCGCTGGCCGAAAAATACTCGGAAGCCTTTTCCAAGAACAGGAAGGGCGATGCCGGCTGGTTCACCCGGGACGATCTCTCCCCCGCAATCGCGGCCGCCGTGTTC
>JBJKRE010000040.1:0-7285 GCA_046704825.1 Acidobacteriota bacterium | reverse complement strand
GGAAGGAGCCTCGGCGCGACAAGAACCCGGACGAGGTGCTCGCCCTGGGCGCGGGCCTCCAGGCGGCCATCATGACGGGCGACGTCAAAGAGATCGTCCTGCTGGACGCCATCCCCCTCAGCCTGGGCGTGGGCACGAAGGGCGACATGTTCGTGAAGCTCATCGAGCGGGGTTCGGCCATACCCACGAAGAAGTCGCGCATTTTCACGACCGTCCTCGACAACCAGGACACGGTCGAAATCCACGTCCTCCAGGGCGAGCGCGAAGTCGCCAGCGAAAACATCAGCCTCGGCAAGTTCGAACTCGTGGGCATCCCGCCCGCCCCCAAGGGCATCCCGCAGATCGAGGTGACGTTCGACATCAACGCGAACGGCATCGTGTCCGTCCACGCGAAGGACCTGATCACCGGGAACGAGCAGAAAATCGTCGTGAACCCCTCCTCGGGGCTCACCGAGGAGGAGATCGAGCGAATCGTCGACGAGGCGCAGGCCAAGGCCGACGAAGATCGCAACCTCATCGAGCTTCAGAAACTCAAACTCAAGCTGGAGCGGCTGCTGGAAAGCAACCAGAAGTCGTTCAAGGAGTTCGGTTCCCTGCTGGACGCCGAGAAGAGCGCCATGGTCGAGAAGGCCTTGAAAGAGGCTCAGCGCAGCCTCTCGGTGGACAACCTCTCGCGCATGCAGGAGTCTCTGGAACAGCTCTCCAAGGTTTCGAGGACGCTCTCTGAAGTCATACTCTACGACCCCAACGCCATGGGAGGTCCGCTGTCATGACCCCATCGGGAGACTACTACGAGATACTCGGCGTCTCGCGCGACGCCGGCCAGGATGAAATCAAGAGCGCCTACAGGAAAGCCGCTCTCAAGTACCACCCGGACCGCAACCCCGGAGACAAGGAGGCGGAGGAGAGATTCAAGGCGGCCTCCGAGGCCTACTCCGTGCTGGGCGATCCCCAGCGGCGGGCCCAGTACGATCGATTCGGCACCGTGGGCGACGTGGGGCAGGGAGGAATCCCGTGGGATTCGGGCCTGTTCGACGATTTCGCCGACCTCCTGGGAGGACTGTTCGGCTTCGGGGACCTTTTCGGCGGCGGCCGCAGGGCGTCCAGGCGGCCCCAGCGCGGCGCCGACCTGCGCCACGACCTTCGGCTGACCTTCGAGGAGGCGTTCGCGGGCAAGGAAGAAGAGATCAAGATCCCCAAGGAGGAGCCCTGCGACGCCTGCAACGGAAGCGGTTCCAAGAGCGGCCAGCGGATCACATGCAGCGCGTGCCGCGGCCGGGGGACCGTTGCGTTCAGGCAGGGGTTCTTTACGGTCAGCCGGACCTGCCCCCAGTGCGGCGGTGAAGGCGAGATCGTCCGCGACCCCTGCTCCGAGTGCAGGGGCACGGGGCGCAGGCGCACCCAGAAGACCATCAAGGTCCGGATTCCCGGAGGCGTAGACACGGGCATGCGCCTCCGGATCGCCGGCGAGGGCGATGCGGGCGAGAAGATGGGGCCGCCCGGGGACCTCTATCTCTTTCTCGAAGTGGACGAACACCCCTTCTTCAGGAGGAACGGCGAGGACATGTTCTGCAGCGTTCCCGTCAGCTTCCCCCAGGCCGCGCTCGGGACGGAACTCGTCATCACGACGCTCGATGGCGAAGAGAGGCTCTCCGTACCCGGCGGTACTCAGCACGGCCATCGCTTCAAGATCTCAGGAAAGGGGATGCCGCGCATGGGGCGCCCCGGCCGCGGTGATCTGTACGTCGAGGTGGACGTTCAGACGCCCAGGCGATTGACCAAGGAGGAGAAGAACCTCTACGCCGAGCTGATGAAGCTCGAAAAAGAAAGGGAAGAGCGGGGAGGCGGCTTCTTCAGGAAGGTATTCGCCCGGCTCGCCGAAGGGGGGAGGTAGACCATGAAGAAGCTGGCCGCGGCATGCGGCGTGATCGGACTGGTGAGCCTCGTGGGGTGTTCAACACTGATGAGTCCAGGGGACGACCTCTCCAGGCGGGTGGACTACCTGCGGCAGGACGTGGAGAACCTCACCCAGCAGCAGAAGGCCCTGACGAACGAAGTGGCCCAGCTGAGGCAGCAGCTTGGTAAGGCTGCGCCCGCGCAGGCCACCCCGGCGGCACCGGCCGAGCCGGCCCGTCCGGCCGAACCCGCACGCATCGAAGCCACCGCGGTCCCGGCAGAGGCCTCCGCACCCGCTGCCAGGGCGCCGGAGTCCCCCGGCGACAGGGACACGGCCAACATGGCGACGGACCCCGCAGCCCGATACAAGAAGGCCTTCGGCCTCATGGAGGCCGGCAAGTACCCGGCGGCGGAGACCGCGTTCGCAGACTTCGTGTCGAAATTCCCCCAGTCCGATCTGGCGGACAACGCCCAGTACTGGATCGGTGAGTGCCTTTACGCGCAGGGCCACTACGGGGATGCAGAAGCCGCCTTCAAGGCCGTGTCGGACCACTTCCCCTTCGGGAACAAGGTTCCCGACGCCCTCTACAAGCAGGCCATGAGCGAAGAGAAGCTCGGGCGGAAGACCGAGGCGAAAAAGACCCTTGAAAAGCTGAAGGACTACTACCCCTACTCCGAGGCGGCCGCCAAGGCCAAAAAACTCCTGGCCCAGCCCTGACGGAGCACCAGTTGGCCCTTCCATCGGGAGAATGGGTGCCCGTGGCGACCGACGCCTCGGCCCGCCGTTATTACCAGGGCACGTACAAAGGAAGTAAGGCCTTGCTGGCCGACTTTCGCGCCGATCTGGACGGCCGTTCGAGGTTCGTCCACGTGGGCGCCCTCCTCGCCCGCCGGGGGCTGTACGTCCCCGAGGTCCTCGAGTGCCCGGCCGGCGAATCCTACCTGATCCAGGAGTGGGTCGAGGGCTGGCCCATCGCCAAGGTGAGGTGGTCGCGGAGGCTCGAGCCCGTTCTGCTGGACATCGCGGGCCGTATCGGCGATATCGATTCATGGGGCGAAGGACCCGAAATGCTCGAGCTCGACGAGGCGCGCATGGCCTTCGAGCTCTCCTTTTTCAGGCTCCACTTCATGGAAGGGTTTCTCAACACGCCCGTTCCACCTGAATTGCAGCCCGCCTTGTCAGGCCTCGTGGAGCAGGTGGCCACCTTCCCCCTGAAGCTCGCCCACAGGGACTTCCACTCGGAGAACGTCCTCGCGACGCGCGACAAGCGGCTCGTGCTCGTTGACTTCCAGGACGCGCTCATGGCGCCCAGGTGCTACGATGCGGCCTCGCTGGCGGTGGACGCCTACAGGATCCAGGACCGCCGGATCGCCGAGCGGTTCATGGAGGGCTGGATCGAACGGACGGGGGCGCCGCCGGAGGAGTTCCGGATGACGGCCCTTCAGCGCGCCCTCAAGGCGCTGGGGACCTTCGGGTACCAGGTCACCCGCCAGAAGAAGGTGCGCTATCTGCGGTTCGTCCGGCCGACCGCGATCCAGGCCCTCTCTCTGCTGGATTCGGCGCCCGTTTCTCTCGAATGCCTGCGGCCCGTCCTCCAGCAGGCGGCGGAGATCTGACCGCGCAGCGTCCGCAACGGCCCTGTCCTTCCAGGGAAACGCCCGGCGCGAGAGACCGGCAATTTAACATTTAATCCGAAACACCTATAATTAAACACTAGCCGATGTGGAGGACAGCATCATGACCGACCGTGCAAATGACCGCGGAGAGAAACGCCCGGCCCGCTATCGGGAAAGCCTTCGCAGGCAGCTCGAGAAGAGCGGCAGGGTTCACGTCGACACCGGATCCGGCATACCCATGGAGCCGCTCTTCACGCCGTCGGACCTCGAGGACTGGGCCTACGAAGAAAAGCTGGGTTTTCCCGGCGACTACCCCTTCACACGCGGCGTTCAACCCAGCATGTACCGGGGACGGTTCTGGACCATGCGCCAGTACGCCGGCTTCGGGACGGCCGAGGAATCCAACCGCCGCTACCGCTACCTGCTGGACAAGGGACAGACGGGCCTGTCGGTGGCCTTCGACCTGCCCACCCAGATGGGGCTGGACTCGGACGATCCGCTCGCGGAAGGCGAAGTCGGAAAGGTCGGCGTCGCCATCGACACCCTGGAGGACATGGAGACGCTCCTCTCCGGCATCCCCCTCGACAGGGTCTCCACATCCATGACCATCAACGCGACCGCCTTCATCCTTCTTGCGCTCTACATGGCAGTGGCCGAGGGACAGGGTGTGAGCCCCGACAAGCTCACGGGCACCATCCAGAACGACATCCTCAAGGAATACATCGCAAGGGGGACGTACATTTTTCCACCGCGCCCCTCATTGCGCGTCATAACCGACATCTTCGCTTACGCCACCGATCACCTTCCCCGCTTCAACACCATCTCCATTTCCGGCTATCACATCCGGGAGGCAGGGAGCACCGCGGCGCAGGAGATAGCCTTTACTCTGTTGGACGGGCTCACGTACGTCGAGGCGGCCACAGACCTGGGGCTCGACGTGAACGCCTTCGGCGAACGGCTCTCCTTCTTCTTCAACGCGCACAACAATTTCCTCGAGGAAGTCGCAAAGTACCGGGCCGCCCGCCGCCTCTGGGCGCGTCTCATGAAGGAGCGCTTCGGCGTTACAAACCCCCGCGCCATGATGCTCCGGTTCCACACGCAGACGGCCGGCTCGACCCTCACGGCCCAGCAGCCTGACGTGAACGTCATCCGCGTGGCCCTGCAGGCCCTCGCCGCCGTCATGGGGGGCACCCAGTCCCTGCACACGAACTCGCGGGACGAGGCCCTCGGCCTGCCCACAACCGAAGCGGCCACGCTCGCCCTCCGGACCCAGCAGGTCATTGCTCACGAAAGCGGCGTCACCGACACGGCAGATCCTCTCGCCGGGTCGTACGCCGTGGAGTACCTCACGGACCGTCTGGAGGAGGCCGCCCTGGACATCATGGACGCCGTGGACAAGCGCGGCGGCATGATCGCCGCCATCGAGGCAGGCTATGTACAGGGAGAAATACAGGATGCAGCCTACGCCTACCAGCAGGCCGTGGAGAAGGCCGAGAAGGTCGTCGTCGGCGTGAATCGTTACGTGGAAGACGAAGCGGTGTCCACACCCATCCTCAGGGTCGATCCCGAACTCGAGCGTCTGCAGTCCCGGCGTGTGCGCGCCGTGCGCGAAAAGAGGGACAATGCGGCCGTCGAGCGAGCGCTGAAAAGGCTGGACGGGGCCGCGAAGGACGGCGGCAATCTCATGGGCCCGACGCTGGAAGCCGTCAAGGCGTACGCGTCCGTTGGCGAAATCATCAAGACGCTGAAAGACACCTTCGGGACCTACCAGGCGACAAGCTGAGGAAGGTGATCGAGTGATCCAGTGATCGAGTCGGGGGCGGGCCGTCTGAAGAAGCCTTGAGTACGGGAGTAGGTGATTGGGTGAGCCCGGCGTCTCTGCGGTGAGAGTCCATTTCCTTCGCAGCCCGGCCCCAGCCGTTTCCAAATCCCAATTCCCCAATTCCCCAGTCCCCAATTCCCAGATTCCCGCCCTGCCTTGTCCTGTACGTCTCCTGGAATTTGGCAGGGGGGTGAAATCGTATAATAGAATAGACACAATGAGAGCCGGCGCCCCGGGCGAGCATACAGGCCGGAGGTCCGGCCGGCATCGAGGAGGTGACATGGATCTGATTTTGTGGCGTCACGCCGATGCGGCGGACGGCGTGCCGGATGAGGAGAGGCCCCTTACACAGCAGGGCCGCGAGCAGGCGGCGCTGATGGCCGACTGGTTGAAGGCCCACACGAACGGAGATATAAGGCTCTATTCGAGCCCGCTGGTCAGGGCCAGACAGACGGCCATGGCACTGGGCGAAGCGGTCAAGACCCTTCCGGAGGTGGCACCCGGGGCGGCGGCCGACGAGGTCCTGGCGGCCGTAGGCTGGCCCGGAGGAGACGGCACGGCGGTGGTGGTGGGGCACCAGCCGGATCTGGGGGAGATCGCCGCGACCCTTCTCGTGGGGGAGCCGGTGCCGGTGTCTCTGTCCAAAGGGGCAGCCTGGTGGTTCCGCTCCGGCTTCGAGGGGGGGAGGAAGAGCGTACGGCTCGTTTCGGTCATGACGCCCGAACTCCTCCGGAAGCCTGCCGGCTGAGTCCGGAGGAAAGGACTGCGTTCAATGGCTTCGAAACGCGTCAGGTTCGAAGGCGGCAGCGGGTACGAACTGGCCGGCATCCTGGACCTTCCCGACGAGGGCCGTCCCCGGGCATGGGGTTTGTTCGCGCACTGCTTCACGTGCGGCAAGGACCTCAAGCCGACCGTGAATATCAACAGGGCCTTGAACGCCGCGGGCCTGGCCGTGTTGCGTTTCGATTTCACGGGGCTGGGGGAGAGCGGCGGGCGGTTCTCCGACACGAACTTCTCGTCCAACGTGGAAGACCTGCTGGCCGCGGCCACCTTTATGGCTTCCCGCTACGAGGAGCCGAGCTTTCTGATCGGCCACTCTCTCGGTGGCGCGGCGGTTATCAAGGCCGCCAGGCGCATGCCCGGCTGCCGCGCCGTTGTGACGATCGCCGCCACGTCGGATCCCGCGCGTCTGTCCGGACTGTTTCGGGGCGCCGAAGAGGAGATGAATGATCGCGGAGAGGCGTCGGTGATGGTGGCCGGCCGTCCCTTCACCTTCAAGAAGCAGTTTCTCGACGACATCAAGGATGCGGGACTGGAAGAAGACATACGGAACCTGGGGCGGCCCATCCTGATTCTTCATTCCCCTGCGGATGACACCGTGGACATCGCGAACGCCGAACGTATCTTTGAAACCGCCAGGCAGCCCAAAAGCTTCGTTTCACTCGACCGGGCGGACCATTTGCTGCTCGACGAGACGGATTCCCGCTTCGCCGGCGGCATCATCGCGGCCTGGCTTTCCCGCTACCTCTGAAGCCCGGCTGCTGGTTGCCGGCGTTCTGCGAAGGACCTGTTCTACTCCTTCGTTTCGGGCGTGATGGTGTAGAGGTATCCGAACTGCCAGGCCTTCGTCTTTCTGGGGCCCAGGCACTCCATGATCTGCATGACCTGGGCCCACTCCTCGGCGTGACCGGGGTCTCCGAACCGGCGGACCTGCCAGTCCAGAGGATTCCCGTGACGACGCCGGGCGGCGTCCAGGTCGTCGGTCAATCCTGCGTAAACTTTTCCCATGTTAACGTATCCCATCGCTTTGCTGACCTCCTCGAGTTGGTTGTCCATGCGCGCGAGAGGACTGCACCCTCTCCTGCGCAGCGGCGACCCGGTGACGGTCGGGGGCGGACCCGCCGCATGCGCCTTCCTTCCCGACGTGGAGGTGGGGAGTCCGGGGGCTGG
>JBJKRE010000039.1:0-2594 GCA_046704825.1 Acidobacteriota bacterium | reverse complement strand
CGCACTCCCTGCCGTCGAGGCGCTCGGCGGCCTTGTAAAAGTCTCCGGAGGTGACGCGGGAGGGCACGCTGCTCCCGTACATCTCGTAGCCGCCTACGTCGGGCAGACGGTCGGGCAGGAGTGCGAGCTGGATCCGCCGGGCCAGGTTGACTTCGGCCTCGAGCCGCTTCCGCTCGGCCGCCTCGGCGGCCAGGGCGATGTTGCGCAGGCGCAGGGCCGCCACGGAGGCCAGGGACACCAGGAGTTCCATGTCCTCTTCCGTGAACTTTCGGACCGTGGCGTTCGAGGCCAGGGCGATCATGCCGAGGGAGCCTTCGGGACCGATGAGCGGGGCGGCCACGAGGCTCCGGACGCCCGACCCTAGGATGCTTACGGCCTCGGCGAACCGCTCGTCGGTCCTCACGTCGGTGGCCAGGGCGGCCAGTCCCTTGCCCGCTACCTCGCGGATCAGGCTTCTGGACAGGACGAACTCAGGGCTGCCCGGTAGAGTGGAGCGGCCGGCCGCCCGGCGGAATTCCCCGTCCGAGGTCTTGAGGAACACGGCCCCCTGTTCGGGCTTCAGGTGGTTGAAGACACCCGCGAGCATCTGGTCGAGCAGTTCGTCCATGGACTCTGACTTTGCCAGACTCTGCTGGACGTCGAATACAAGCTTCAACCGCTCGGCGTAGCGCCTGAGGGCCCGATCGCCCGCCGCTTCGGCCTCCGTCGGGACGAACCGGCTCTGGTCCAGAAGCTCCGAGGCGGGGCGGAAGATGGTTCCGTCCGCCGCCTCCGCGCGGCCGCCGCTCGAAACGGGACGGACCTTCTCCTCGATGGCCACGGTGCAGGCCCCCATGCGCAGCGTCTGACCTGGCGCGAGCGCTGCGGCGCCGTCCAGGCGCCGGCCCTCCAGGTAGGTCCCGTTGCGCGAGCCGAGGTCCTCCACGAACCAGCCGCCGTCCTCACGGAAGAAGCGGGCGTGCTCCCGTGACAGGGAGGGGTCCGGCAGGGGCAGTCCCGCCTTGGAGGACCGCCCGATAACGAGCGTGTCGGTCGTCAGTTCGTGTTCCAGAAGCCTTCCGTCCGGCGTGATGATGCGCATGCGTATCACGGTGTGTCCTCCCACAGGGGTGCCGGCTTGGCGTGTCACTCCGCCTCGAGGTCGAATCGTTCGCCGACGATGACGCTGTACCGCTCCACGTCCAGGTCGCTGCCGGACACCTCCTCACGCGGCGGGGCGTTCAGCGAGAGCTTCCACAGGTTGAGGCTGGAGAGCGTCCCGCGCAGATGAACCGTCAGATCTTCGAAGGCCCCGCTGAGTTCGTAGCGAACCGCGTCTTCGTCCCGCTCCCACAGCGTGACCGAAAGCGCCCGGTTGGGACGAGTCACGCCCTCCACCAGGTAGGCGGCCAGACATCCCTTGAAGGTCAGGAGTCTCGGGATGATGGTCTGACGGTATCGCGCCGCCAGTTCGGCGGACTGGCCTTCACGGACGAGCAGCGAGACGATCCGGACGTGGAGCTGGGGGGCGGACCTTACCGCGGGGTCCTCCCCGTTCGTCCCGGTGACCACGCTGTAGGCCCTGGCTTCGGGCGGTTCGAGGGGCACTTCGAGCCCCAGCTCACGATGGTCCAGGAGCCGCGCCCGCCATTCGCCCGACGGGGTCAGAAAGGGCCCCGCTTCGTCGAGCAGCGCTTCGAAGAGTTCGCTGTCCTCGTGGTTCTCGAGCGCTTCCCGGCCTCGCCACACGGTCAGGGAAAGGCATTCGGCCGAGGACACCGCCGGCTGGAGAAGCCGGGCCGACAGGCATCCCGGGGTGCCGCGAAGGGCGGGAATCACGCGCGACCGGTACCACTGCACCAGTTGCTGCACCTTGTCTTCTCTGACTTTGAGAGGCAGAAATCGCATGTACATGCCGAAAAGCTTCCCGAAAACCCGAAACCGCCGGACGCTTCTGAGGACGACACCGGCCGCTGTGCGGCGGCAACCCCGCGTTCTGAGCCCGTACTACTTAAGACTGCATGAACATGGGCCAGAGACGGACCGTCGAGTAATCTCTGTGATGAACAACACCGCGGATCGTCAAGTTGTTTCCTCCAATATAGGGACGCGGGGCGAAGGAGGCAACGGGGGAGGATTGGGATTTGGGATTTAGAGACGACAAAGAACCAGGGAAGAGATTTCTCACAAAGGCTAAGGGCGAAGGGCTAAAGGCTAAAAGAAAGCAAGGCGGCGGGGGACGAGCCTTCGCCGGAATCCCCTACTCCCCTGCTCACGGACTCACGGCACCCCCTTCGAGGGGTTGCCCCACTCGATCACTGTTTACTTGATCCCTTGATCACTTGTCTCTAAAAGACGAAGGGGATCATGCGCCTGGTCCGGCGGGCGTAGGCGGCGTAATCCGGGTATTCGCGAAAGAGGTAGCGCTCCTCGCAGAGAATCCGTACGATCGCCCCGGCGGTTACCGTCAGCGCGAGGGCCGCTGTGAGAACCGAGGGGGTCCCTGCGAAGGAAGCCCAGACGAAGAGGCAGACGGCCGTGTAGATGGGATGGCGGACGAACCGGTAGGGTCCGGTGGTCACCAGCCCGCCCTCCGTGGGTTCGGCGCTGAGATG
>JBJKRE010000038.1:0-2533 GCA_046704825.1 Acidobacteriota bacterium | reverse complement strand
CGCAACCAGACCCGCCCCGTCCCCCTTCTACGAAGATCCTGGCCGAGTCGATAAACATCCAGGAATCGCGTCAGGGCGTCACGACGTCGACGTACACTCCCAATCTGCCACGATGCCGGAAGGAGACCACACCGTCCGCGAGGGCAAACAGGGTGTCGTCGCTGCCGCGACCCACCTGAGTACCGGGCTTGAGCCGGGTGCCCCTCTGCCGGACCAGAATGGTGCCGGCCTTCACCTGCTGTCCGCCGAAACGCTTCATGCCGAGACGCTGGGCGTTGCTGTCCCTGCCGTTACGTGAGCTACCCTGGCCTTTTTTGTGTGCCATGTGTTTCTCCGAATCAGCCTTGCGCTATGGTCAGAATTTCCACTTCGGTATAGGGCTGCCGGTGGCCGTACAGCTTCTTGTACTGCTTGCGGCGCTTCTTGTGGAAGACGAGGACCTTCCTGCGCTTACCCTCACCGAGAACCTTGGCCTGCACGCTGAAATCCTTCACTTCGGATGCCGTCCAGACCTTGTCGCCGTCAGCAACCAGGAGCGGCTTGAAGGACACTTCTTCGCCGTCGCCGGCCTTGAGCAGCTCCACCTTGATCGTGTCTCCGGCGGACACCTTGTGCTGTTTGCCGCCGCTTTCGATTATCGCATACATAGACATACCTCCGCACCGAGCGAACTTAAAATATACGCGTAAAGGCCTTTTCTGTCAACTCCGGGCACGGAGCGCCGGGCCGGCCGGCCTGGGCGGAGGGCCGATCGGTGACGCCGCAGGGCGGCACGCGGCGCAGGCGTGGCGGCCCTGCTCGGATGGCACGGTGGGTGCCGATATGGCACGGGCGCCGCGGGCGGCGTGCGGCTCCGCTTCCCTGCCGCAGGAGGCGAAGGCCCATGGGACGCACGGCGTTAGTCTCTCTTCGGGCCGGTCAGGCACGGTCTTTGCGTATTCACGGGCATCAGCAGGGCCCGTCCTCCTCCCCATCCTCCTTCTTCGGTTGCCCAAGGACCCACAAGGGAGGAGGACTCGCCCGTCTTCGAAAGGAGGCGAACCATGCTTCCGAAAGTCGCAAAATCCTTGATGACCATAGCGTTTTTCGCCGCGGCCGTGGCCGTCGCGGCTTCGGCGCCCCCGCCGTCCGTCGCCCGGCCCAGCTACCTCAGAGGCGACGTGTCGTACCACAGGGGCGACCAGCCTGGGAGCCGCTGGGCCGACCTCGCGCTGAACACGCCCCTGATGACCGGCGACGCCCTCTACGCCTCACAGGATGGGAGGGCGGAAGTGGAACTCGGACTGGGCAACGTGGCCCAGATCGACGGTCGGAGCGAGCTCGACCTCGTGGACCTGTCAGATACGGTGACCCAACTCGGTGTCCCCGCGGGCGACGTGGACTTGCGCGTGAGGGGTCTGCCTCCGGGCCACGACCTGGAGGTGGACACGCCCTCTGCGTCCGCCGCGGTCCGCGCTGCGGGATCCTACCGGATCTCGGCGGCCGCCCGCGGCTCGAGCTTCGACGCGATCAGCGGACGCCTGGACGTGACGGTTGACGGCCGTCAGATCGAGGTAAGCCCCGGTGAGAGCCTTCACGTAGGCGGCGGCGCCACGCCTTCGTGGTCGGTCGGGCCGCTCGGGCCGCCCTCCCCCTTCGACCGGTGGGCCGGCCTCAGGGACGCCCGCTACGACGAGTCGCGCGGTTCGCGTTACGTGAACCCGCTCGTGATGGGGGTCTCCTCCCTGGACGGTGCTGGAGCGTGGCACAGAGTGCCCACCTACGGGTACGTCTGGACCCCCGACGACGTGCCGTCCGGATGGGCGCCCTACCAGGACGGCGACTGGATCTGGGAGGATCCGTTCGGATGGACGTGGGTGTCCTTCGAACCGTGGGGATGGGCGCCCTTCCACTACGGGCGCTGGGTCTACGATGACGACGACTGGTGCTGGGTCCCCCCGCCGCCGGCGTGGTACGACGCCCCGCCCGTCTGCGCCGACATATCCCCGTTCTATGCGCCGGCCCTGGTGGGCTTTATAGGCGGCGACGACTGGAGCCTCGGGCTCTCCTTCGGCGGACCCTGCATCGGCTGGTTCCCGCTCGGTCCGGGCGATCCTTACTACTACCCCTGGGAGCCGGAGCCGGTGGGGCTGGATGTGGATTACCTCAACGTGCACGTGGTCAACGCCGTCACGGTGATCCCCCGGGACCGCTTCGGCCGGGGGCGGTTCCACCGTCTCCGGGTCCCGCGCGGGCGCCTCGCGCGGCCGCCCGTCATGGGTCTCAGACCCCGCGGTATCCTGCCCACCCGTGAGGGGCTTACGCCCTACCCGCATCGCGAACTGCCGTTGCGGGCTGTTCCGCCGGTGAGGTTCCGGGACCGGTCGCTCGTCGCGCGACTGAGGCCGCCCCTGCGTCCGGTTTCCTTCCGGAGTGAACTGGCGGCCATGAAGCGTACGGGCCGTCCCTATGCACCGGGAAGGACGCACCTCGAAGCTCTGCGGGCCGGAGAGGGGGTACGCGGATGCCGCCGGTTCGACGTCAGGGTCCGGCC
>JBJKRE010000037.1:0-15514 GCA_046704825.1 Acidobacteriota bacterium | reverse complement strand
CCTGCAGGCCCTGCCCGCCAACTCGGCCGTGGAGCTGTCCTGGCCGGCCGCCCCTGCGTCGGTGGCGGACATCGGCGTCTACCGGTCGGCGGACGGAGGCCAGAGCTGGACGTCCGTCGCGACCGTGCCCGCCTCCTCCTCGACCTACGAAGACGCCGGCCTCGTTAACGGCACGACCTACACCTACACTCTGACCAGCATCGACCAGGAGGGGTTCGAAGGTGCGCCCGGGCCCGAGGCGGCCGCCACTCCGACGGACCTGCCCTGTACGCTCGACTGCTCCGCCCAGGTGCCGGCAGCAGCCGCAGCAGCCGACCCGGTGACCTTCTCGGCCTCCGCTGACGGTCAGAACTGTACCGGACAGCCGGCGGTCGCATGGGACTTCGGGGACGGCTCGGCCGGGGCCACGGGCGCCTCCGCCACGCACGCCTATCAGGCGCCGGGGACCTACGCCTGGACGGTGTCGACGACGCTGGGCGACGCGACCTGTTCCCGGCAAGGGCAGATCACGATCGGGGCCGCGCCGGCCGTGTCTCTGGTAAAGAGGGTGCCGTCCCCCTTCCGCATCGTGGTGAAGGGGTCCGGCTTCGCTCCCGGCGCCTCCGTGTTCGTGGAGGGCGTGCCCTGGCCCGACGTTTCGATCAAGAACCAGAGCAAGCTGGTCATCAAGAAGGGCTCCGCCCTGAAGGCCGCCTTTCCGAAGGACACGGACGTGAGCATCCGGATCGTCAACGCCGACGGGGGATCGGTCACGGTGACCTTCAACCGCACCACGAAGGCCTGGGCCGTCGCACCCTAGCCGGCGAGGGTTCCGGCCGATCATCGCCGCCCGCCGCATACCACACGGGAAGGAGGGCAGGGGGGTGACCCCGCAGGACGAATCGTCGAAGGGCCGGGACGTAAACCGATGGCTGTCCGAAGCCCGCAGGGGCGACGCCGAGGCTTTTTCCCGGCTGCTCACCGCCTTCTACCCCGCGCTGTTCAGGATGGTCTTCCAGATCGTCCCGAACTTCGAGGACACGGAGGACGTTCTCCAGGACACCTTCTTCAGGTTCCACAGGGCCCTCCACAGGGTCAGGCAGGACTCGGATCCCATGCCCTTCCTCCGGACCATTGCCGTGAGGCGGGCCTACAGTCTCCTCCGGCGTCGCCGGCACGACCAGCTTTCGCTTGAGGACCTGCCGGAGGACCCGGCGGACGTAACCCTGTCGGGCGTCCCCGTCGACGTAGGAAAGCTGTACGGCTGGGCCCGGACCCTCCCACCCCGGCGGAGGGTCGTCTTCATCCTCAGGGAAGTCCTGGGCTGGGAGGACGCCGAGATCGCCCGGATGCTGGGCATCAGCGAAACGACCGTCAGGCGCCACGCCTCCCTGGCCAGGGAGGCCCTCTCGGCGTTTCTCGGAAGCTGAGGGCAGGGATTCCGGACGGCGGAATCCTGCCGGGCCGGGAGCACCGGATACCGAACCGGGCCGTTACTCACTGTCCTCCCGCCCCCCGCTCCACGGCCGGTTCGAAAGCGGGTGAGATTGCAGAGCGTAGGGCGCTCCCGTATAATTAACTGGGCAACGGAGGTGCGAGTGGATCTGGCCAAAATTCGTAAGAAGGCCCGGGAGGCCTCCACTTCCGAAGAGAACAAAGCCAAGCGGAAAAGACGGACCGCATCCGAAAAGCCGGCCGGCCGGCAGACTGAAAAGGCGCCCCGGAAGCCGCCGGCGGAGGCAGAGCCCAAACCCGGCGAGCATTCTGCGCTGCCTCCCAGTGCATCGGCGGGCCTGCCGTCCGACGAGTCGCGGCACGCGCTCCAGGAGAGCATGCGGGCCGAACAGGTGGACGGTCCGGCGGACAACGCCCTCGAGAGGGCATCCGCGGCCGGCGAACGGCTTCTCATCTTCAAACTGGGCAAGGAGAAGTACGCCATTCCCATCCACGAGATCGCTCTTATCATCGAAGAACTGCCCATCACACCCGTCCCCAACGCCCCCGCCTACCTGAGCGGAATCATCTCCCTCCGTGGAAAGGTCGTGAGCGTGCTGGACGTGGCGGCCCGCCTGGAGACCGCGCGCAAGGACTCTCCGGAGGGACGGAAGATCATCGTGCTGGACATGGGAGCGGACCAGTTCGGCCTTCTCGTGGACGCCATCGACCAGCTCGTCACCGTTGATCTCCAGTCCCTCGAACCCCCTCCAGAGGGATTCAAGCCCGTGGTGCAGGATTTCGTCGCCGGCGTGTTCCATCACCTGGGTCAGGCCATAGCCTTCCTTAACCTGCCCCTGTTCCTGAACATCCAGCTTTGACCGTGGAGTACCCATGAACGTCCAATGTCCGAGCTGCCTCAAGCAGTACCGCCTGCCGACCGATCAGGACAGGCTCCTGAGAGTCCGGTGCCGAAGTTGCGGGCACGAGTTCCTGGTCAGTCCCTCCCGGGAGAAAACCCACGAGATCACGGGCAACGGCCAGCGTGTGTCGGCGGTCGTAGCGGACATCCAGCGGGACTTCAGAAACCTGATCATCGACACCCTGACCCGCCAGCATTTTCACCTCTACGTGGTGGAGGACGGCCGCAAAGCCTACGAAATAGTGGTCTCGCGAAAGCCCCAGCTCCTTCTCGTGAACCCCTACCTGCCCGGCTTGATGGGGACGGACCTCATCGCCCGGCTGAGGGAGGAAAACAACGCGCCTCAGACGATCGTGCTCCTCGGGGCCATCCACGACGCAAGGCGCTACCGCCGCAGGCCCGAATCCCTGTACGGGGCCGACGACTATCTGGACGAGGGGACCGACGAACCCGCCATGCTGAGAAAGCTCGAGTTCCATCTCCAGCAGCCCTTGACCTCCGAGGCGTTGGGGCCCGGCAGGCAGCACGAAGCCATGAGGATGGCCCGAAGCGTCTTCACGGACCTCATCGTCTACAACCCCGGGAAAATGGCCGGGGTCAGGAACGCGGACGATTTCTTCCGGACGTTTCAGGACGAGGCGGCGGAGGCAAGGCGTTACCTGAACGACAAGAAGCCCGGCGCTGGAGACCTCCTGAGGGAGGTCGTGGACCGATACCTGGGACGGTCCTGAAAGGGGGATGGGCGGCATGACGACCGACCTCGAAAAACTCGCCGTTTCCAAGGACGTTGAGAGCCGCCGGAAGGCCGCCCTGGCGATGGCCGATGAGCCGTTCGAAAAAGCCCGTCCCCTGCTGGACGCACTCCTCGGCGATCCGAACTGGCGCGTACGCAAGGCCGCGGTCGAATCGATCATCGCGTTCCCCGCAGAGCCGGTTTTCCCCATGCTCTTCCGCGCGCTCTACGACGCCGAGAACGCCGGCAAGCGAAACTCGGCGGTGGAGGCCCTCATCAAACAGGGGCCTATGTCGCTCCCCCACATCTACGACAATCTCGTGGAGGGCGACGTGGACGTCAAGCTCGCCCTCATCACGCTCCTGGGTGAGATACCCAGCAAGAACTCCGCCCCCCACCTCATCTACTACCTGAGCCACCAGGACAAGAACATATGTTCGGCGGCCATTACGAGTCTGGGACGGCTGAGGGATACGGGGAGCCTCCCCGTGCTGCTCGACATCTTCCGTCGGCAGGACGACTGGATATGGTTCCACCTCATCGACGCACTGAGCAACATCGGCGGCCCCGTCGCGACCACCAAGCTCCTGGAACTCTACGAGAACCACAAGTTCCGCAAGGCGGTCCTCAAGGCCCTGGGCCACATGGCCGACCTTCAGGTGATACCCTTCCTGATGGAGAAAGCCTCCGACCCGGACAGCCCGCTCATGGATCTGATGGAGGCGCTTGGGCGCATTTACCACGCCAGCATCCCGGCCGCCCTGCTTGCCCGCCACCAGTCGGAGATGGCCCAGCTGGTCAGGAAACACTTCCCCATGGGGCTGGTGGACGCCCTCGACGAGAGCTGGAACGAAGCGAAGACCGAAGAGCGCAGGGGCATGGTGCTGGTCGCCGGATTCCTCGCCGACCTGTCGCTGCTCGACCGGGTTCTGTCCGAACTCGAGAACCCCTACCTCCAGAAGGACGCCTTCGCCGCCTCGGCGGCATACGGCAAGGCCTCGACACCCTTCCTCGTCCGCCACCTCAACGCGTCCCAGTCGCTCGAGCAGAAGATTCCCCTCATCCGCCTGCTCGGGATTTCGAACGGCCCGGACGCCATCGTGCCCATCCTGAACCAGGCGCGGGAACCGGACATGCAGGTCCGGATGGAGGCTCTGTCGGCGCTGGGCGAGCTGGACGACCCGAGGTGTCTGCAGGAGCTGGTCTCGGTCCTCCGCGAACCGGACGAGAGCTTCCACGAGACGGCGCTGAGAGCCATCAAGCGCCTGGCGCGCAAGTACCCTTCGCACAGGGGCAGGATGGGCTACTTCGGCCGGTCCATGACGGAGGACGCCGAAGACGGGGTTCGGAGAGCCGGTTTCACGCTGCTCGCCGAGAGCCTCGGTCAGGACGCGACGCCGCTGCTCCCTGGCCTTCAGGACGCATCGGCGGTGGTCCGGCAGACCGTCATCCGGCTGGTGGCGCAGAAGATGGGCCCCGCCGCCTTCGGCACCCTTCTCCCCGTGCTGGGCGACGAGAACCCAAGGGTCCGCCGCGTGGTCATCTCCGTCCTGGGGCGAGAGCTGCTGGCCAGGCAGCCCGAGACCCTGATGACCCTTCTGACGGACCCGGACGTGTGGGTGCGCGCCGAAGCGGCGGCCGCCCTGGCCCAGAGCACCGAAGCGACCGTGGGCGAAGCCCTGCTCGACCTGCTGGAAAAGGACGTCCTGCCCGTCAAGCTGGGCGCCCTGCGCGGACTCGCTGAGGTGGGGTGCGGAACGCTCTTCCCTGCCGTCATGAAGCTGGCCATGGACGACGAGAGCGCCCAGGTGGTGCGGCGCGCCGCCGTCGCCGCACTCGCGCGTTCCGGCCGCCCCGACGGCGTCAGTATATTGGAGCAGGCGCTGGCCGACCACCGTTGGGAAGTGCGCTCATCGGCCATCGAACTGATGGGCGGGTCCGGCGACCACCGTTACATCCCGCTGCTCCTGAAGGAGCTGGAACGCGACCCCGACCCCTCGGTGAAACAGACCGTCGTGCAGGCGCTCATCGCCCTGAAGGCCGCCGAAGCGGTCCCGCGCATGCTGAACTACCTGACGGACACGGTCCTCAAGGACTCCGCCTACGCGTTCTTCCTCGCCCTGGGCCGCGAGCACCTCAGGCTGATCGAAAACGAAGCCCAGTCCGTGGACTTCCAGACCAAGCTGATCCTCATCGAAATCCTCAAGCAGCTGGAGAGCCGTTAGAGCATGGGCGCATGGGATAGCCTCAACGGCCTGGGTAAACCGCTCCTCAGCGACGATTCGTTCAGGCGTTTCTGCGCCCTGGTGCACGACGAGACCGGTCTGTCGTTCTCGGACGCATCGCGGTTCTTCGTCGAGAAGCGGCTCGAAAACCGCATCGAAGCCCTCGGCGGCATGCCCCCCGAAGAGTACATCCATTTCCTTCTCTACGACCAGGACAAGGACCGGGAATGGGACCGGCTCATCGACCTGCTCACGACCAACGAAACCTACTTCATGCGCGAGGAGCGTCAGCTCCGCTGTTTCCAGAAGGACATCCTGCCCATGCTGGTCAGGCAGAGGCCGGGCGCTAAGGTCAGGGTCTGGAGCGCGGGCTGTTCCACCGGCGAAGAACCCTATTCCATCGTGATCCTCCTCATGGAGTCGGGCCTTCTTCAGAAGGACCTCGTGGAGGTCATGGCAACGGACATCAACACGCGGGTCCTGACCAGAGCTAAGGAGGGCGTCTACACGGAAAGCTCCTTCCGCGCCGTGGATGACGCATTCAAGAACCGGTGGTTCAAGCCGGAAGCGGACGGGCGCTACAGGATACGGGAGGAGATCCGCCAACGGGTCAACTTCTCGCGCTTCAACCTCTTCGACCTGGACCGCTACAGCCTTTTCAGCCCGTTCGACGTGATTTTCTGCCGAAACGTCATTATCTATTTCGATATTGAAGCCAAGGTCAAGGTTATGGAGCGATTCTGGGACAAGACGCGGGAAGGTGGTTACCTCCTGCTCGGGCACTCCGAGAGCCTGATCTCCATCACCGACAAGTTCAAGCTCGTGCACCTCCCCAGCGACCTTGTGTACACGAAGGCCTTACCATGAAGACCATACGCGTTCTCGTAGTCGACGACTCCTCCTTCAACCGCAAGGTCATATCCGAGATCCTCCAGCGGTCCAACCTCGTCGAGGTGGTGGCGAAGGCCTTCGACGGCGAGGACGCCATCCGCAAGATCGTGAAATACCAGCCCGACGCCCTGACGCTCGATCTCGAGATGCCCAACATGGATGGCTTCACCGTGCTCAGGTGGGTCATGGCCAACAACCCCCTGCCCGTCATCGTGGTTTCGGCCAGGGAGTCCGACCGTTCGGTTTTCAAAGCGCTGGATCTGGGCGCCGTGGACTTCGTGGTAAAACCCACGCGCATGGCGTCTCCCCAGCTGGTCAACATAGAGCAGGAGCTCCTCACCAAGATCCTCGCCGTCCCGACGCTTCAGTTCGACCGGATCCGGAAGAGGCTCGACGACAAGGCACCCAGCCCGCCGCACGACCTTCCCAGGGCGTCCGGCGGACGAAGGGCGGAGGTCGTTGCGATCGTCTCCTCAACGGGAGGCCCTCCCGCCCTCCAGCGCATACTCCTGGGGCTTTCCCCCACCATCCTGTCGCCGGTACTGATATGCCAGCACATGCCCGCCGTCTTCACGCGTCTGTTCGCCGAGCGGCTGAGCGGTCTCACGGGGCGGGTGGTCAAGGAGGCGGAGGACGGCGAGACCGTTCTTCCGGGGCGGACCTACATCGCACCGGGGGGACGCCAGCTGAGGGTCATCCGTAAGGGGCCTGACCTCCGGCTCGAGGTCTTCGACAAGCTCCCCGAGGACCGATTCGCGCCCTCGGGTAACTACCTGCTCGAGAGCCTGGCCGGGGCCTGCGGCAAGAACAGCCTGGCGGCCGTGCTGACGGGCATGGGCGACGACGGCAGGGCGGGCGCCGTGACCCTGCACAAGGCGGGCGGGCTGGTCCTGGCCGAGTCGGAGGAGTCGGCGGTGATATTCGGCATGCCCAAGGAGGTCATCAAGGCCGGCGTGGCCGACCACGTGGCCGACATCCCGGGGATCACGGACCTCATCAACAGATACGCACTGGTACAGGACGCTTCGTTGCATTCGCCCTGACGGTATGGTAAAAACAAGCCTGGGAGCCACGATGGCCGAAGAACACAACGAAATCTTCAAGAAAAGCCAGGAATTCCTCCAGATGCTCGGCAAGCAGAAGGATTTCATCCAGGATCTGCTCAAGGAGAACGAGCGTCTCAGGTACCAGGTCGCCGGCTTGGAGTCCAAAGGCGGGGACACCAGCGACCTCAAGGCCGAACTGGAGCTCCTGAAGCAGCGCCTGGCGAAGGCCGAACGGGAGAAGAACGAACTCGAGGCCCGCTACCAGAAGGTGGAAGAGGAGAACAAGGACTTCGCCCAGCGATACGTCGAGGTGGAGGAGCAGAACAACAACCTGGCGAACCTCTACGTGGCCTCATACCAACTCCACTCCACCCTCGACTTCCAGGAAGTCATCCACATCGTGATGGAGATCATCATCAACCTGATCGGGGCGGAGATCTTCGCGATTCTCCTCATGGACGAAAAGACCAACGAACTGGGTGTCATCGCCAGTGAAGGGTACGAGGAAGGCTTTGTCTTTCCGACGGTCCAGATCGGAGAGGGCATCGTCGGGGGCGTGGCCAAGTCCGGTGAGCCCTACTACATCAACCAGGCGGGAGACGACTACAGGGTGGACGCCGCCCACCCCATCGCGTGCATTCCGCTGAAGATCAAAGAGAACGTCATAGGCGTCATCAACATCTACAAGCTCCTCGTCCAGAAGGACGCCTTCACCGCCGTGGACTACGAGCTATTTTCGCTCCTCGCCGCCCACGCCGCCACGGCCATCTTTTCGAGCAAGCTCTATTCGCAGTCCGAGAGAAAGCTGAACACCATTCAGGGTTTTCTGGACTTGCTCACGACCCCCGTCACGAAGAGCTGAAAGAGGGACAGGTATGGAAGGGCTGCGTTTTCTGATCGTTGAAGATTCCCCAACCATGCGGCAGCTTATCTCGTTTTCCCTCAAGAGGTTCAAGGGGTGCACCATCCTGGAGGCGGTGGACGGCGTGGACGCCCTCAAGAAGCTGCAGACCGAAGAGGTGGACATGATCCTGACCGACATCAACATGCCGGTCATGGACGGCCTGAAGCTGGTTTCGCTGATCCGCCAGAACCCCAAGACCAAGTCCATGCCCATCATCATCATCACGACCGAAGGGGCCCAGGAAGACCGTGAGCGCGGGCTCGCCCTGGGCGCCGACGCCTACATCAGCAAGCCCATCCAGTCCTCCAACCTCCTGAAGGTCATCAGCGACCTCCTCGAAAAGCAGAACTCTTCGTCCAACTGACCTGCGGTGCCTCGATGGGTGAAACGGACACCGGACCGGACATCACCCGCGGGGGAGCCCCGCGCCGCCTCAGGCTGGACCTGGCCTTCGACGGAACAGGCCTGAGCGGCTGGCAGTCACAGAGGGGCGATACGACCCTCCAGGACCTCCTGGACGATGCGCTGTGCGCCATAGGGCATGAAGGCCCGCGCATCGTGGGCTGTTCGAGGACGGACGCGGGAGTCCACGCCCGGGCCTTCACGGCGCACGTGGACACGGATCTGGATCGCCCTGCGGAGGCTCTGCTGAACGGACTGAACGCGCACCTGCCGTCCTCCCTCCGGGTGTATCGGGTCGGAACCGCGGGCGCCGGCTTCCACGCCCGGTATTCCTGCACGGGGAAGACCTACCGGTACCACCTGTACCGTGACCCGGTGGTCCCGCCGTTCCTGTCTCCGTGGGTCCTGAGGTGGAAGGGAAGGCTGGATGCCGGGGTCATGGAGCGGGCGAGCCGCGTCTTTACGGGGGAACACGACTTCGCCCTGTTCACGACAGCCTACGGGCGTACCCGAAACACCGTGAGGACCGTCAGCGAGTGCAGGATCGAGGAGAGGGGTCCCCTCCTCGTGCTCCACGTCTCCGGCGTTTCCTTCCTCCACCGGATGGTGCGCCTGATCGGCGGGGCGCTGGTGGCGGCGGGTACGGGTAGACTCGCCACCGCAAGAATCCCCGCCATGCTTCGGGGCGTCGAACCCGGCCTGCAGATTCCTGCCCTTCCGGCCAGGGGGCTCGTCCTCTGGAACGTGGAATACCCCCCCGGCGCCGAGCCCGCCGGCGCAGCCGGGGACCTTCCCGCCTTCGCGGGCTTTCCTCTCTGAGGGCTTGTTCGGGGCACCGGACCGTCAGACCTGTTTGAGCGTGTGCCCCATCTTCTCTTTCTTGGTACGAAGGTACCTGCGGTTGTTCTCGTTGGGCGCGATCTCCAGCGGGACCTGGTCCACGATGGTGATGCCAAACCCAGACAGGGCCGCGAGCTTCTTGGGGTTGTTGGTGAGGATCCGGATCTTGCTCAGGCCGAGGTCGTGGAGGATCTGGGCGCCGATGCCGTAGTCCCGCTGGTCCGCCGCGAACCCGAGCGCCTCGTTGGCCTCCACCGTGTCCATGCCCTGATCCTGGAGTTCGTAGGCCTTCAGCTTGTTGAGAAGGCCGATGCCCCGGCCCTCCTGACGCAGGTAGACCAGGACGCCGCGGCCCTCGACCGCGATGGCTGCCATGGCCGCGTCGAGCTGCGCGCCGCAGTCGCAGCGCAGCGAGTGGAGGGCGTCCCCCGTGAGGCACTCGGAGTGCATCCTCACCAGCACCTCGTCGTCGGGCTCCCATTCGCCCATGGTCAGCGCGAGGTGCGTCCTCTCCGTCAGGATGCTCTCGTAGGCGATTACGCGGAACGCGCCGTGTTTCGTCGGGAGCTTGGGCTGGGCGACCCGCTTGACGAGAGACTCGCGGCTAAGGCGGTAGTCGATCAGGTCCGCGATGGTTACGATGTTGACCCGGTGCTCCTCGGAGAACTTCAGCAGATCGGGCATCCGGGCCATGGTCCCGTCGTCCTTCATGACTTCGCAGATCACGCCGGCCGGATAGAGCCCAGCCAGCCTGGAAAGGTCTACCGATGCCTCGGTCTGGCCCGGGCGGCGCAGGACCCCGCCCTCCTTGGCCCTGAGCGGAAAGATGTGGCCAGGCCGCGCCAGGTCGGATGGCCGGCTCTCCGGGTCGATGGCCGTGAGGATCGTCGCGGCGCGATCGTGGGCCGATATGCCCGTGGTGGTTTTGTACTTGGCCTCGATGGACACGCAGAAGGCCGTCTGAAACTGGCTGGTGTTGTCCTGGACCATCATGGGGATCTGCAGGTCGTCCAGGCGCTGCCCCGTCATGGCCAGGCAGATGAGCCCGCGCCCGTGCGTCGCCATGAAGGTGACGATCTCCGGGGTGACCTTGTCGGCGGGGATGTAGAGGTCCCCTTCGTTCTCCCGGTCTTCGTCGTCGCAGATTATGAGCATTCTGCCCTGTTTGATCTCTTCCAGGGCCTGTTCGATGGCTATGAGAGGCATATTCTTTCTCCGGATCCGCCCGCCGGGTGGAGGGGCCTTCGTTCGGCGCCTCTCGACGAGGGTGCATGAAATGAGTACTCGGTGGCTAAAACCCCATATCTTTCAACTTGTCGACGGACAGGCCCTCTCCCTCGGGATGCAGACCTCGCAAATAGGCCACAATATAGCGCCCCACCATGTCCGTTTCCACATTCAGCTTTCGACCCGGCTCCCATTCCCCCATGGTCGATCCGTCGAGGGTCGCCGGGATGACCGCGACCTTGACGCGATCCGCCCCGATGGCGGCCACCGTCAGGCTGATGCCCGCCAGGGCGATGGACCCTTTGGGGATGACGTACGCGAGCAGCTCACGGGGTATCTCGACCTCGAGTTCGGCGCCGCGCCCCGTGCGGGTCAGGCCCCGGACGACGCCCACCCCCTCGACGTGGCCCTGGACCATGTGGCCGCCCAGGCGGTCCGAGGGCCTCAGGGCGGGTTCCAGGTTGACGCGGTCTCCGGGAGCCAGGCGGCCCAGGGTGGTCATGGCCAGCGTTTCGTTGCTCAGGAATGCGGTGAACCCTGCCCGGTCCATCGATTCGACGGTGATGCAGGCGCCGTCGACGGCGATACTGTCGCCCCGGCCGGCACCTTCAACCGCGCGGGTACAGGCCACGGACAGGGCCGCTTCGCTCCCCTTCACGACGAGGGAGCGCACCCGCCCCACCTCCTGAATCAAACCGGTAAACATCGGCCCTCCAGGGACGCCGTCACGATCCAGTCCTCGCCCGCCTGGATCCAGCGAGCCTGTGCCAGACGGAGGCCTCCAGGCGGCGAGAAGGCGTCGATCGCACCCGGCCGCGCTTCTCCCCCAAGGAGCACCGGGGCCACGTGGATCGAAATCCTGTCCACGTAGCGCTCGGTGAGGAAAGCGCCGGCGAGGCGGCCGACGGCCTCTGCGTAGAGTTCCACGATCTTCTTCCTGTACAGGAGCGCAAGCAGGTCGGAAAGCGGGAAGCCGCCGGAAGCCCGGCCGCGAAGGAACGATACCTCTACGCCCTCCCGCTCCGCGAACACGGGTGGCACCGTGCCTTCCGGCCTGACGATCCAGACGGGGCCGTCCTGCGGACACGTGTCGAAGAGCGCCTCGTCGCCGGTTATGGCGCATCCGCTGTCCAGCACCACCCGGACCAGGCTCTTCGTCTGTTTCTCCAGCCTGACGTTGAGCCTGGCGGCGTCGGCCTTCACGGTATTGGCCGAAACCAGGATGGCGTCGCAGAGGAAGCGGTCTTCGTGCACGCGTCTCCGCGCCTCGGGCCCGGTGATGTAGCCCCCGGCGGGTTGCGTGACGCGGCCGTCCAGCGACTGGGCGATCTTCAGGTGGACATAAGGCCTCCGGTTCGCGTGATAGGCGTGGTAGGCGATGTCCACCGCCCTGGCCTCGTCCTCCAGGAAACCCATGACCACCTCGATACCGTCCCGGCTCAGCTCCTCGGATCCCTTCCCGCAGACCTGCGGGTTGGGATCGGCCCCCGCCGCGAAGACGCGGGAAAGACCCGCCGCGAGAATGGCCCCCGTGCAGGGAGGCGTCCGCCCGTAGACGTTGCAGGGCTCGAGGGTGACGTACAGGTCGGCCCCCCGGGCCTCGGCGCCCGCGTCCTGGAGCGCCTCGATCTCCGCGTGCGGACGGCCGGGACCCTTGTGGTAACCCCTGCCGACCACCACGCCGTCCTTGACCACCACCGCCCCCACACACGGGTTCGGGTGGGTTCGCCCCTTGCCCTTCAGGGCCTGGGCGATGGCCTCCCTCATGAAGCGGGGATCAGGTCCGGAGGTGCTCAAGTGAAGCTCCCATCAGTTCAGCAGCCCTTCCACGTACTCTTTCGCGTCGAAAGGCACCAGGTCTTCGACCTTCTCCCCCACGCCCACGTAGCGGATCGGAAGTCCGAGCTCGGAGGCGATGGAGAGAGCGATGCCCCCTTTGGCCGTGCCGTCCAGCTTGGTCAGTACCAGATCGGTGACCGGCACTTTCTCCACGAAGGTGGCGGCCTGACTGAGGCCGTTCTGCCCCGTGGTCGCGTCCAGGACCAGGCTCACCTGATGGGGCGCGCCCGAACAGGCCCGGCCCACCACCCTGTGCACCTTCGCGAGTTCTTCCATGAGGTTGTGCTTGACGTGGAGCCTGCCCGCCGTGTCGATGAGCACGAAATCAAGCCCCCGTGACACGGCGGTCTGCACGGCGTCGAAGGCCACGGCCGCAGGGTCCGCGCCTTCCTTCTGCCGGACGATCTGCACGCCGGCCCGCTGGGACCATATCTCCAGTTGCTCCGCGGCGGCCGCACGGAAGGTGTCTCCTGCGGCCAGGATGCCCTTCTGCCCCCGCGCGGCCCGCGCAGCCGCCAGCTTGCCGATGGTGGTGGTCTTGCCCACCCCGTTGACGCCCACGACCAGGTTGACCCACGGCCTGGGCGGAGGGCCTTCGGGGGACGGATCGGGAGGCCACAAGGCCATCATCCTCTCTTCGAGGGCGGCCTTCAGCCCCAGACCGCCCGAACGTGCCTTCTTCGGCAGTCGGTCAAGCAGCTTCTCGATGGTCGCAAGCCCCACATCGGCGCCGAGCAGGGCTTCCTCGAGGGTTTCGATCGAATACTCTTCGTCTACGGATTCACGGCCGAACACGTCGGCCACTTTGTCGGCGAGGGCCTCACGCGTCTTCCTGAGCCCCGCCCGTATCTTCCCGAGCATCTAAAAATCCCCACCGCCGATCTTGGCGAGAATGCCCTTCGCGCTCTGTCCGAACTTGCTCTCCGGCGCGATCTTGAGCACTTCGAGCAGAGCCTTCCGCGCCTGCGGGTACAGGTTCTCCTGGTAGAGCGCCTCCCCGTAGTGGAAGTAGATCTCCGCGCCGTCGCTCTGCTGGGACTGGTAGTCACCCTTCATGAGGTCGAGCGCCTTCTTGAAATTGAGGGCGGCTTCTCCCCACTTCCCTTCGGCGGCCTTGATGATCCCGATCTTGTTGTAGGCCTTGTAGTAGCGGGGGTTTTCCTCCACCACCTTGAGAAAGACGGCTTCCGCGTCGATGAATTTCTTCTCCCTCAGGTATATGACACCCATGTTGTAGTACGACTCGTAGCGGCTGAAGAGGCCGTTGGTGTTCACGACCTGCCGGAAGAGCTTCAGCGCTTCCTCGTTCTCCCCCAGTTCCATGTGGCAGACGCCCATGGCGTTGAGGACGGCCAGTCTGTTGTCCTGGGTGCCCGGCCCCTGCTTCATGGCCAGCTCGAGGTAGTCGAGGGCCTCGTGGTATCGGCCCTCCGAAAGGAAGAAAAGGCCGTTGGTGTACGAGTACTTGGACTCCGGCCTGAGCTTGCTGGCCAGGGCGATGTAGTGGTGTGCCGCCTCCATGTTCTCCTGCCCCGCGAACTCCAGGGCCATGTTGTAGGCGACTTCCGGGTTCTTGATGGTCTCGTCGCCGGGCAGGGTGCCCGCTTTGGCTCTTTCCCTTCTGCTCAGATCCGCGTCGGGAGCACCCGGGATGGCAGGCTTGTTGTGCGCGCAGGCGACCACGACGAGCAGAAGCAACGCTGAGATGATAACAGACAAGCGCTTCATCGTTCGACCTCGTATGACATCATGATCATCGACCTGGTTCCATGTTGCTCCGCCGTTCCGGCGGTGCCCAATAGTCCGGGTACACGCCTCCGAGTGCCATCATAGCATAGGTGGGACGGGCAGAAGCGGATTCCGCGCCTCCCCCTCGTGCCAGGGGAAATGCCCCTTGCGACAGGGCCGGCCTTCCTTCGTGCCGGATAATCAGTCCGGCGGTCGGATTCCAGCCCCGAGGCCGCGCCGCCGCCTCCGAATCGAGTGCCTCAGGGCACTTGACCGCATTGGCAGGATGGGGTATTCTATTCCGGCGCCATCGGGAAGGCGCGAGGAGGCACGATGGTAACGATTTTGTGGATTATTTACATCCTGGACAGTCTTTTGCTGATCGGCATCATTCTCCTCCAGCCCGGCGAGGGGGGTGACCTGGCCGCCGCGTTCGGCGGGGCATCTTCCCAGACCGCCTTCGGCGCCAGGGGGTCGGCCACGTTCCTGCAGAAGCTGACCACCGCTCTGGCGGTTCTTTTCATGCTTCTATCCATCATTCTTGTCATCGCCACGAACCTGAAGCAGAAGAACATCATGGAAAAGAACCCTCCAGCCGTTCAGAACACGGCGGCCTCGACGGCCGCGCCGGGGAAGGCCGAGACGACCACGCCCCCGGCCAAGCAGGAGAGCACGCCCAAGGCGGTGGAGACCAAGAGCACGACGCCGTCGGCGCCCGCCGCGAAACCGGCCGAAAAGCCGGCTGGAAGCAAGAAGAAATGACCCCTCGTGCCGAAGTGGTGGAACTGGCAGACACGCTATCTTGAGGGGGTAGTGCCCGAAAGGGCGTGGGGGTTCGAGTCCCCCCTTCGGCACCATGAACCGCCAGACGGAGAGGGCATTCCCTCTCCGTTTGAGTTTTACGGTCCCCGGATCGGGGCGCGCCGGGGGGCGGAGCGATTAAATCATGGCGCGCGGCCCGTTACATCCCAAGGCGCCGCAGAAGGTATGTAGCGGTAGCCGATCCCCGCACGGAGCGGTGCCGATACTTCCCGCATTTCGGGGTGTTTCGATGGACGTACTGACCATCAGCTCCGCACAGAACCCGGTGGCCCGGACCTTCCGGCTGGCCGCCTCGGGAAAGGCCCGCAACCTCATCCTGATCGAAGGCCGGCATCTCCTCCAGGAGGCGCTCAACGCCTCGTGGCCCCTCCATACGGTCCTGCTCCGCGAAGATCTGTGGCCGCAGTGGTCCGCGGCCCTGGAGAGACTCTGCGGGACCGCATGCCTCTGCACGGCGCCGGCCCGGTTGATCGACCGCCTGAGCACTCTCTCCGCCTCCGAGGGCGTGCTGGCACTCGGCCG
>JBJKRE010000036.1:0-6363 GCA_046704825.1 Acidobacteriota bacterium | reverse complement strand
GTCGTGCTCTGCGACCAGGTGGAGGACCCGGCGGCCGCCAGGGGCATCGTGCGGCGTGAGGTGACGCGGGTCGTGACCCCCGGCACCGTCCTGGAGGACGGTGTCCTCGATGGGTCCCAGTCCGTGTTCCTGGCCGCGTGGTACCCGTCGCCGCGCGCCACGGGTCTGGTCTGGGCGGACCTGTCGTCCGGCGACGTGGTGGTCTGGCAGTCCACGCAGGCCGAAGCCGCCGACCGTCTCAAGGCGGTGTCGCCCGCCGAACTCCTCTATCCCGAGTCCATGAATGAGCCGCCCTCCGTGAACGGCGCCACGCTCACGCCCCTTCCGGACCGGCAGTTTACGGGGCGCGACCTGGCGGACGACCTGGCGCGCCGGTTCGACCTGCCCGCCGGCCTGCCCGGCATCCCCTCCGAACCGGAGCCCCTGGGGGCGCTCGCGGCGCTCCTCGAATACGCCAGAGAGCAGGGGTGCCGGACCCTCAAGAGCCCCGCCTACGAGACCCCCGGGACCTTCGTGGCCATGGACGAAGCCACACGGCGCAACCTCGAGCTGACGGCCAACCAGGAGTACGGCGAGCGCCGGGGCACCCTGCTGGACTGTCTGGATTCGACCCGGACGCCCATGGGGTCGCGCCTCCTGAGGGAGTGGATCCTCTCTCCCTGCTCCGTCATCGAGGAGATCGACCGGCGCCACGGGACCGTGGCGGCGTGGCTTGCCAACCCGCCGGTCCTGGCGGACTGTCGCGAAGCGCTCGAGGGCTATCCCGATCTGGCCCGGCTCGTGGCCCGCTTCGGGGCGGGGCTGGCGTCGCCCAGGGACGCCGGCATGCTCCGGACGGCTCTGAACGGTCTGCCGCGCGTCGCCGAACTGGCGGAGGCCATCGGCGAGCAGATTCCGGCTCTGACGAGCGCCCTGCCCGAGGCCGCGCAGTGGGCCGGCCTGCTCGACCGCCGCCTGGAGGAGAGGCTCCCGCCCCACACGCGGGAAGGGGGCATGTTCGCCCGGGGGTGGCACGAGGAGCTCGACGCACTGAGGGACCTGGCGGAGAACGCGCACGGTGCCATCCTCGAGGTGGAGGCCCGCGAACGGCGGGAGACGGGCATCGGGTCCCTCAAGGTGCGGTACAACAAAGTCTTCGGCTACTTCCTCGAAGTGAGCAAGGCCAACATGGACAAGGTGCCCGAGAGCTACGAACGCCGTCAGACGCTCGTCAACTCCGAGCGGTTCGTCACGCAGGAGCTGCGCGAACTCGAGGGCAGGATCCTTTCGGCGAGGGCCGAGAGGGAAGCCCTGGAGAACCGGCTCTGGGAGGAACTGCTGGCTCAGATCCAGCCGGTCCTGCCCGCCCTCCGGGACGCGGCGGCGGACGTGGCCCGGCTGGACGTGCTGGCCGGCTTCGCCGTGCAGGCCCGCGAACGGGCCTATGTGCGACCCCACGTGGTGGAAGCGCCGGTCATCGAACTGGAGGATTCCCGTCACCCCGTCCTGGAGCGGGACCCCCGGCACCAGCCATTCGTGCCCAACCCCGTGGCCATGGACACGGGCGCGAACCAGGTTCTCCTGCTGACCGGACCCAACATGGGGGGCAAGTCGACCTACCTGAGGCAGGTTGCCCTCATCGCCGTGATGGCTCACGTGGGCGCGTTCGTCCCGGCCGGGAAGGCGGTGGTAGGTCTCGTGGACCGGCTGTTCTGCCGTGTGGGCGCGGGGGACAGCCTGCTCAGGGGGCTGTCGACCTTCATGGTCGAGTTGACGGAGACCGCGGCCATCCTGCGAAGCGCCACCGAGAGGTCACTGGTCATCCTGGATGAGGTGGGTCGCGGTACGAGCACCTACGACGGCCTGGCCATCGCGTGGGCGGTCGTGGAGGCTCTTCTCGGCCCTGACGGCACCGGGTGCCGAACCCTCTTCGCCACGCACTACCACGAGCTTACCGAGCTGGGCCGCACGCTGGACGGCGTGGCCAACCTCACCATGGGGGTCCGCGAGTACGGCGGCACGGTGCATTTTCTGCGGACCGTGGAACCGGGCGCGGCGGACAAGTCCTACGGCATCCACGTGGCCGACCTGGCGGGTGTGCCCTCGCCCGTCGTGGCCCGGGCCCGTGAGATCCTGGAAAAGCTGGAGGACCGGCGCGAGAGCGTCGGCCTCGGAACCGCCGAACCGGCCGATGGACCGCGGCAGGAGAGCCTCTTTCCGGGCGGCTCCTCCGCGGCGCTGGAGGGGCTCCTCAAGGCGCTCCGCTCGGCCAGTCCCGAGCACATGACGCCCGTGGAGGCGCTGCTCTTTCTGGACAAGCTGAAGAAGAAGCTCGACCGCCTCTCCTGATCCGCCCGCTCCGCCTCCCGTTATGTCGTTAACCTCTTCAAAAGCAATAAGTTGCGCATCGTACCGTGCTCGCCCGGTGCGTTGGGACGAGCATTTCTTAGTCTGGATCTGGAATAAAATATTAGCTGTATAGTATAAGATAACTTGACAGCGTTGATGTCGGGTATTATATTGGGGTTGGGTTCAGCGAGATGGACCCGGAACGCTTTAGAGATACGAAAGGAGGTTGGAACCATGGCTATCACGAGGTGGAACCCAATGAGAGAACTGATGGGCGTGCACGACCAGCTGAGCCGCTTTTTCGACGATTACTGGACCCGGCCCGGCGAACGCGAGACCGATTACGGCACGTGGGCCCCGGCGGTCGACCTCAGGGAGGAAGATAAGCGCTACGTCATCGAGGCCGACATGCCCGGCGTGAAGAAGGAGGACATCGAGATCAACCTCGAGAACAACGTCCTCTCCATCCGGGGCGAACGGAAGTTCGAGGGTGAGGTGAACAAGGACACCTACCACCGCATCGAACGGGCCTACGGGAAGTTCGTGCGCTCCTTCACCCTTCCGGCCCGCGTCGCGGCGGACAGGATCACGGCCACCCACAAGGACGGCATCCTCGAGGTCGTCGTGCCGAAGGCCGAGGAATCCCTGCCGAAGAAGATCGAAGTCAAGGGCTGACCGGCCCGCCTATCTCCACTTCCCCGCGGGGGGCCGCCGGCCCCCCCTTTTTTTGCCCTTGATCTTTGGCCGGCGGGGGAACGCTTGATGGGTCCCGACCTTCCCGCCTGCCCCCGAAGCGTTTACACTACGACACTGTAGCCGGCTCGACGCGACGCACCGTTGCGACGGGCCGGGTTTCGGAGGCCGAATGCACGTCTGGCAGTACGCCATGCTGGCCGCCCTCGGGGCGCTGGCGGGTTTCGTGAACGTCATGGCCGGCGGGGGGTCGCTCATGACCATGCCCGTCATGATCTTTCTGGGCATGAGCCCGGCCATGGCCAACGGCACGAACCGGGTGGCCATCATGGCCCAGAACGTGGTGGCCGTGGGGAACTTCCGACGGAAGGGGTTCTCCGACTTCAGGCTCAGCATGACCCTGGCCCTGTGCACCCTGCCCGGCGTGGTCGCGGGCTCCTTCGTCGCGATCGAGATAAACCCCGGCTGGTTCAAGAAGATCCTCGCCCTCGTGATGGTGGGCGCGCTCGTCATGATCTTCCGGGGATCCGGCAAAAAGGACAGGGCGGGGGACAGGCCCGTCCGACGGGGCTGGGCGCACCTGGGCATGGTGCTCGTCGGCTTCTACGGCGGGTTCATACAGGCGGGCGTGGGCTTCATCCTCATGGCCGTGCTCTACGACCTGCTCCAGCTGGACCTCATCCGCGTGAACATGCACAAGGTCTTCATCGTGGGGATCTACATGATCCCCTCCCTGCTGATCTTCGCCCTCTCGGGTGAAGTGGACTGGCTTGCGGGCGCCCTGCTGGCCGTCGGCAACGCCACGGGGGCGTGGCTCGGCACGAACATGGCCGTCAAGGGCGGTGACAAGATCATCCGCGTGGTCTTCGCCATCGCAGTCGTCGCCATGGCCGTCAAGCTCATTCTCGGCTGAACCGCGGAACCCGCAGGGCCTGAACGCGGTTCTTTCGTTGTGTTATTCTGTGCCTCTATTCATTAAGGAGACCGTCCGTCATGAGTCCAAAGTTTCCTCTCAGGGTGGCAGACAAGCAACGGATCATGTACGTGAACCCCCTCCCCCCCGGCGAACTGGTCAGCTGGGGCGACCGCTACCGGGACGCGGGCCTGCTGCACGACGCCCTGGAATTCTACCAGGCCGCCGGCAGCGACGAAGCCCTCCGCAACCTGGCCACCGCGGCCGTGGACGCCGGCGACCTCGTCCTGCTCCTGAACGTGCACAGGGCGCTCGGGGAACCCACCCCCGAAAAAGACCTCGAAGCCCTCCAGGAAAAGGCCCGCGCCGAGGGCAAGACATCCGAGGCCGACCGCGCCCAGGTCCTCCTGGTTCCCGCAAAGTGAGAGCCTGTCCGGGCATGAGGCGTGATCGCGACGGAGGCCGGACCGGACGCCTGACGCGAATGAGAGCCAAGAGCCGTGCGGTGCCCTCCGGCGGGCGCGCCGACGAAGGCGCGGACCGGAGCCTCGTCCCTTCGGCGGCCTGCGGCCGGCCGGCCCTTCTTGTCGGACTGGCTCTTAATTAGGAGCACAACATGATCGAAGTGAGAGACCTTGTAAGGCGCTACGGGCCTGTCGAGGCGGTGAGCCACGTCTCCTTCAGCGTCAACAAGGGAGACATCGTAGGGTTTCTGGGGCCCAACGGCGCCGGGAAGACCACGACCCTGAGGATGATCACCGGGTTCCTCCCTCCCACGGCCGGCGAAGTGACGGTCGAGGGCCGCGTCGCATCGGAAGACAGCAAGGCCGTCCGGCGCCTGATCGGCTACCTCCCGGAGAGCAACCCCCTCTACGAGGACATGCGGGTCAGCGAGTACCTCGCCTTCCGGGCCGAACTCAAGGGCGTGCCCCGGAAGCGGCGCAGGGCCCGCCTGCAGCAAGTCTTCGACATATGCGACATCGGCGAGGTGTCGAACCGGATCATCGGCGCCTGCTCCAAGGGCTTCCGGCAGCGCGTGGGACTGGCCGACGCGCTCCTGGCCAGCCCGCCCGTCCTCATTCTCGACGAGCCGACCGTCGGGCTCGACCCCGTCCAGATCGTCCACACGCGCAACCTGATCAAGCAGCTCAGCGAGGAGCACACGGTGGTCCTGTCCACGCACATCCTTCCGGAGGTCGAGGCGATCTGCTCGCGGACGCTGATCCTCCACCACGGCAAGCTCCTTTTCGACGGAACGGTGGAGGAACTCCAGCACGGCCTGACCGGCGGCGGGCAGGTGATGCTGACCGTCAGGGCCCAGCCGCAGTCCGCCGAACCCGTGCTCCGGGCCGTTTCCGGCGTCGCGTCGGCCGCTTCCGTGGAGGCCCCCGAGGGCGAGTCCCGGTTCCGGGTCACCCCCGACGAGGGGTGCGACGTACGGGAAGGCCTGTTCCGGGCGTGCGCCGCGGCGGACATGCCCATCCTCGAAATGGCCTCACGCCACGTGTCCCTCGAGGAGGCCTTCCTCTCCATTACCACGAGCGAAGGCGAGGAGGTGGAACAATGAGAGCCGTCTTTGCCATCGCCAAAAAGGAGTTGCGCGCCTTCTTCATGGCGCCCATGGCCTACGTGGTCATCGCGGCCTTTCTCCTGATGAACGGTTTCCTCTTCTCCGTCATACTGGCGGCCCTGAGCCAGCCGGGCGCTTTTTCGGCCAGCCCCATGGCGCTGTTCTTCGGTGGGACTCTCTTCTTCTGGATCTTCATGATCGTGATGGCGCCCGTGATCACCATGAAGCTCGGCGCGGAAGAGGCCAAGACCGGCACCATCGAGACCCTCATGACCGCCCCCGTGTCCGACCTGGAGGTCGTTCTCGGCAAGTACCTGGGCGCCCTCGGCCTCTACGTGGCGGCCTGGCTGCCCACCGCCCTCTACGTGGTCGTACTGAGGGCCTACTCCACCGTGGACATGGGCCCCGTCTACGCGGGATTCTTGAGCATCCTGCTGCTCGGGTTCTTCTTCGTCGCGGTCGGGCTCTTCGCCAGCTTCGTTTCGAAGAACCAAGTGGTGGCCGCGATTCTGGGGTTCGCCATCCTGCTCATGCTCCTTCTCCTGTCGCTCCTGGCCTTCCTCGTCACCTCGCCCTTCTGGAAGGAGGTCTTCGGGTACGTGGATCTGTACACCAACATGCAGGAGTTCGCCAAGGGCATCGTCAGCACGCGCCCCGTCGTGTACTTCCTCTCGGGTGCGGCGCTGTTCCTGGCGCTGTCCTACCAGGCCCTTCAGACGAGACGGTGGAGGTGAGGCCATGAAAAAACGCATTCTCCAAGAGACCAACTGGAGCGTGTTCCTCGTCCTCCTGGCGGCGCTCTTTCTCATCGTCAACTACCTGGGGTACCGTCACTACCACCGCTGGGACCTGACCGCCG
>JBJKRE010000035.1:0-26619 GCA_046704825.1 Acidobacteriota bacterium | reverse complement strand
CCGCGCACGCGTCTGGATCTCCACTGACGGTGGAACCAACTGGGTCCGCAACGAATCGTTCTACCTGGACGCGGGCGACCTGTCGTGGAGAGAGATCGCCGTTCCGCTCAGCGCCTTCGCCGGGGCGACCCAGTTCCGCTTCAAGTTCGTCATGTACACCTACACCTGCTGGGCGGGCTGTACGGGCACCGAGGGTTGGTACGTGGACGACGTCAGCATCCTGATCGACGAGAAGGACGGGTGCCCCTGAAACGACTCTTAATCGGCCCCCGTCAACGAAAACGGGCTTCCCCGGCCGCCGCGTAGGACGATTCTTGTCCGGGTGGGCGGGCTTCGGCCCGCCCTTTCGCCTGGCGGGAGTGAGCTCAGCTGCCCTCGATCGGAAAGGCGGGGCCGAGCCGGCGGCGGAGGAGCGCGGTGAGCGCTCCCGCGTCGTTCGAGCCGACGACCTCGACGAGTCCGTCGGCGTATATCTCTGCGAGAACCTTCTGAATGCGGGCGCTCTCCCAGTGCAGGGAAAGCATGGTGTCGCGCAGCTTGCCCATGAGGGCCAGGGCCTCGCCGTAGGTTTCCCCGTAGCGGGCCTCCAGCTCCTCGCGCAGGGCCCGGGCCATGGCCGGGCACCGGCCGTCCGTGGCCACCGCCAGCGTCAGGTCGCCCCTGCGGACCACCGCCGGAAGCGTGACGGTGCACAGGGCCGGGCGGTCCGCCACGTTCACGAGGCACCCCCGGCGCGTCGCGTCCCGTGAGACGGCTGCGTTCAGGGCCTCGTCGTCGGTGGCGGCCATGACCAGGAAGGCGCCCTCCACGTCCTCGGGCCGGTAGCCCCGCCTTTCCAACTCGATGCGACCGCCGTCGGCCAGCCGTTCGACCGCCTCGCACGCGGCCGGGGCCACGACCCGGACCTTTGCGCGCGCGGCCAGCAGTCCGGCGATCTTGCGCGCGGCCACGCCGCCCGCGCCCACCACGAGCACGTCGCGGTCTTCCAGCCGGAGGTTGACCATGTAGCTCATCGGGATTCTCCCGTGATCCGTCCGTCAGCCCCGCCGGGCCGTCACCAGCACCGTTCCGGCAGGGAGCGCCCTGCTGGCGATGTCGCCGAAGCCGAGGCCCGTCAAGGCGTCCGTCAGGCGCCCGATGGACCACGTGCGGCAGCCGCCCCGGATCACGTGGCGCCCCAGACCGCCGAGGACCACTTCGGGCGGGGGCAGGACGCTGACCGGAAGGAAGCTGTCGTGGAGCACGATCGTGCCGACCGCCCCGAGGGCACCTGCGGACTGTTCGAGGACCTTCTGGACCTGCCCGCGGTCGCACGAGGCGAGAAGGCCGGACAGCAGGATCGTCCCGAACGGCCCGCCCTCCGGAATGGGGCATGGCGCTCCGGCCGAGCGGCTGCTCGAGGCGAAGGGGTTGACGGCCGTGTAGGCGAGGTCAGGCCAGCGGGCCGTGAAGGCTTGGCGGTAAGCCTCGCCGCCCCACCCCAGGAGCAGGACCGGGCCCGAGGCCTTGAGGTCGAGCTGTTCGGCCACGGCCGGTGCCGCGAAGCGTGCCAGGCTCTCGCACGAGGCCTCGTAGGCGCTCTCGTCACCAGCCGCCGAGAAATCCTTGCATCCCTCTCTGGCGTACGATTCAAGCTGGGGCCAGGGCGCGCTGGTGCGGGCCTGGAGCAGCAGTGCGGGCCGCAGGCTCTGGGATGACGCCTCGCGCAGGTATCTCGACGCCAGCTCCAGGTTCCGGTAGCGCCCGTCGCGCCGTTCCAGGATCCCCACGGCCACGAGCGCGTCCAGGATTTCCGACAGGGCCTGGACGTTCAGTTCGCGGGGCGCGGCGAGGTCCTCGGCGGAGGCGTCCTCCTCGAGCGCGTCGAACAGCCGGTGGTGGAGCGCGAAGCCCAGGGCCTGCGTGGCGAGCCCGCCCGTGGCGAGCCTCAGCAGCTGATCCGGCGCGGGCGCGGGGTCGAAACGCGAATCTCCGTCCGGGCGGCGCTTCAGGTCGCGCGTGGCCATGTGCAGCTTCTCCCTCAGCCTTACGACTTCGCCGACCACGAAGGTGGCGGGCGGCCGGATGCCCTCCCGTTCGATGTCGTCCGCGATGGTGGCCAGGGTGCCCACCACCACGTGCTCGTCGTGCCAGAAGGCCATCTGGATCATGGCTGCGGGTGTGTCGGGGCTCCGCCCCCGGTCCATCAGCCGGCGCGCGATCCGTCCTGCGTTCTTGACCCCCATGAGAAAGACCAGGGTCGGCATTTTCGTCAGGGCGTCCCAGTCGAGGCGGGTCTCCTCGTCCCTGGCCTCGTGCCCGGTGACGATGGCCACGCAAGAAGCGCTGTCCCTGTGCGTCACGGCGATGCCCGCGCTCAGCGGCGCGGACAGGGCCGACGTGACGCCGGGGATGATCTCGAAGGGGACGTCGCGCGCGGCCAGGTACTCGGCCTCCTCCCCGCCCCGCCCGAAGACGAAGGGGTCGCCCCCCTTGAGCCGGACCACCGTCTTGCCCTCGCGGGCCTTCCGGACAAGCATTTCGTGAATCTCGTCCTGACGGGAGTCGTGTTTGCCGACGGGCTTCCCCATGTAGATCCGCTCGGCGGCCGGCTTGGCCAGGGCGAGCACCTCTTCCTGGATGAGCCGGTCGTAGACGATGACGTCGCCCGTGCGCAAGAGCTCCGCCGCCTTCAGCGTGAGCAGTTCGGGGTGCCCCGGACCCGCTCCTACGATGTAGACCTTTCCCGGTTTCATAGCGTTCGTCCGCCCTCCCCTGTGCTCGCTTCCCCCCGGCGACGGCTTCCATCCCCTTTCGGAACCGGTCACTCGTGGCACGCGGAGCGAGGCCAGATGGTAATGTTAGGCCCGCCCGTCGAAAATGACCGCATGCCGCCCGGTCCGCTGCCGGGGCGTGGGGCTTTAGGCCCGGATTTTTGCACCCCTGGTGGGGATATGGCCCTCAAGCGTCCGACGGGGTCGCGGGCCCGTTTGACAACCGCCCGGCCCCCCCCTATACTTTGACCACAAGCACCCGGTATGCCGTGTGGACGGGCACTTCGAGCCGGGGAAGGGGGGGACCCGGATGGCTATCGTCACCATCTCGCGAGGCTCGTTCAGCGGGGGGAAGATTCTGGCCGAGTGTCTCGCGGAAAAGCTGGGCTACCGCTGCATCGACCGCGACGTGATCGTGGAGAAGGCCGCGGCCTTCGGCGTGAACCAGGCCGACCTGAGAGACGCCCTGGAGAAGCCGCCGACCTTCTGGGACCGCTTCAAACACAAGAAATACGTCTACCTGACGCTCATACAGGCCGCGCTGACGGAGGAGGTCCGCCAGGGGGACGCCATCTACCACGGCAACGCGGGGCACCTCCTCCTGCGCGGCGTCAGCCACGTCGTGAGGACGCGCATCATCGCGCCCCCCGAGTTCAGGCTCAGCATGGTGGAGGACCGCCTCAAGGTGGGGCACGGCGAGGCGCTGGCCTACATCCACAAGATGGACAGCGACCGCAAGAAGTGGACCCACTACCTCTACGGCGTGGATTGGGGCGATCCCACCCTGTACGACATCGTTTTGAATCTCGAATACATCGACATTGACGAAGCCTGCGACATCGTCGCGACGTCGGTGAAGCAGAAGTGCTTCGAGCAGACGCCCGAGTCGCAGGCCGCCATGGAGGACCTGGCGCTGGCCAGCAAGATCAGAGCCAACCTCGCCATCAACCCCGCCACAGCGAACCTCGAAGTCGAGGTTGTGGCGCGCGGCGGGGCTGTGGCCATCAACGGCAGGCTTGGCGATCAGGAGGACATCACCGAAGTGGAACAGGTCGCGTGGAAGGTGCCCGGGGTCACGGACCTCGACCTCAGCGGGCTCGTTTTCTACCGCGACGTGTAGGGCCGGCCGGGACGGGTTTGGGGAAACCCGCGGCCGGTAGAGGGGCCTGGGAGGGGCTCCGTTCCATCGCTTCCTGGCAAGAGGGGGATACGCATACGTATCAGAAGGGTGGCGGACCGGCCCGAATGGATCGGACGCCGTCCTGCCCGCAGGGGCAAACGGGGGGGATTTATGGAGATTCTGTTACCCGTCGCAGGGCTCAGCGTCAACCTGTTTCTGCTGATCGGTTGCGGTGCGCTGGTGGGGTTCCTGTCGGGGATGTTCGGCGTGGGGGGAGGCTTCCTCCTGACGCCCATCCTCATCATGATAGGGATTCCGCCCACGGTGGCCGCCGCCTCCGACTCGTGCCAGATCGTGGCGGCCTCCTCATCGGGGGCGTCGGCCCACTTCCGGCTCGGCAACGTGGATGCGAAACTCGGCATCGTGCTGCTCCTTGGCGGGCTCTTCGGTGGAGCCATCGGCGTCCAGGTCATCAAGGTGCTCAGGGCCATGGGCAACGCCGACCTGGTTATCCAGATCACCTACGTGGTGGTCCTGGGAGGGGTCGGCGGCTACATGTTCCTGGAGAGTCTGCAGAGCCTGAGGCGGGGCGCCGCACCCGGCAGGTCCCATAAACCGGCGAAAACGAGGGGCCTCCTGAAGAGGCTTCCCTTCCAGATGAACTTCCAGCGTTCGGGCGTCACGCACTCGATCTTCGTGCCGTTCTTCCTGTGCTCGATCGTGGGCATCCTGGCGGCGATCATGGGGGTGGGCGGCGGGTTCATCATGGTGCCCATGATGGTCTACCTCCTGCGCATGCCCATGCACGTGGCCGTCGGGACGGACCTGTTTCAGATCCTGTTCACGTGCGCGGGCGTGACCTTCATGCAGGCCACGGCCAACCACACCGTGGACCTGGTGCTGGCCGTTCTGCTGGCCGTGGGGTCGACCATCGGGGCCCAGATCGGCGCCCGGGTGGGTAAGCTCCTGCGCGGCGACCAGCTCAAGATCCTGCTGGCCTCCATCGTGCTGATCGTGATGGTGAAGATGGCCGTCAGCCTCGTGATGGCGCCGGCCAGCCTGCTTTCTTACGCGAAGGGGCACTGAGATGAGACGAGCGGCCATATTGCTTTCGGCGGTGATCGGTGCGTTCGTTCTGACGGTGGCCGTCGTCCACGCAGTCCAGGGGGGCGACGGAGACGCGGGCGCGCTGAGGGTGGAACCCTCCCTGATCCAGATGGGGACCTTCTACGGCGGAAAGGACGTGAGGATTAGCGGAACCGCGTCGAGGGGTGACCAGGTGGTCGTCGTCATCCGGGGCGCGGAGGTGGAGGAGATTCTGAACCGGAAGGCCAGGGTGGGCCCGATCTGGGTCAACGAGGGCAAGGTCCACATCTCAGGCGTGCCCTCCCTGTTCCTGTCATTCAGCGAGAAGCCGGTCGAACAGATCCTGAGCCGGGAGGCCATCGACGCCCACCAGCTCGACGAGGCCGCCATCCGGAAGCAGATGCACGTGTCGCCGGAGGCCTACGACCAGCCCGTCATCCGCGAGAACTTCCTCAAGATGAAGACCAACCAGAACATCTACGAAGTCAGGGCGGGCGCTCTCGAGACCGGCGCTCCGGGGCCGGAGGGCACGCCCTTCGAAGTGGCCTTCCGGTGGTCGAAGAAGGCGCCACCGGGGCTCTACGAGATCGTCGCCTACGAGTGCAGGGGCGGGGCCGTGACCGGAAAGTCGTCGGCGAGCCTCAAGGTGGAAGAGATCGGCTTCCCCGCCTGGATGGCCCGGATGGCGAAGGACAGGGCGTCCCTGTACGGCGCCTTCGCCGTCGTCGTGGCGCTGCTGGCGGGTCTGGGGATCGATTTCGTGGCGTCGCGCCTGGGCAAGGGCGGCGCGGTGGCCCACTAGGGGGTTGTCCGTTGGTGAACGAAGCGGTAGAGAACCGCCGCGCAGCATGAAGAGGTTGCCATGACCATATTTCTGCCCGTCGCGGGGATCAGCATCAACGTGTTTCTCCTGATCGGCGTGGGCGCCGTCGTAGGGTTCCTGTCGGGCGTGTTCGGGGTCGGCGGCGGGTTCCTCCTCACACCCCTCCTGATCATGCTGGGCATCGAGCCCATGGTGGCGGCCGCGTCCGACGCCAACCAGATCGTGGCGGCCAGCACGTCCGGGGCGTTCGCGCACTACAAGGAAGGCAACGTGGACGTGAAGATGGGCACGCTCATGCTCATCGGCGGCGTCTTCGGCGGGGGCCTCGGCACGTTCCTCATCAAGGTCCTCAGGCAGACCGGCAACGTGGACGTGGTTATCCGCATCTGCTACGTGGTCCTGCTGGCCCTGGTGGGTGCCACCATGCTCATAGAGAGCCTCACCCGGCCCGTCAGCGAGGATGCCGTGAGCAAGGGCGACTCCTGGCTGGACCGGGTCATGATCCGGCTGCCGTGGTCCACCCACTTCGAGGCCTCCGGCGTGACGACCTCCGCCCTGAGCCCCCTGCTCCTGGGCGTCCTGGTGGGCATCCTGGCGGCGATCATGGGGGTGGGCGGCGGCTTCCTGCTCATCCCGACCATGACCTACCTGCTCCGCATGCCCATGCGGGTTGTGGTGGGGACGAGCCTCTTCCAGATGCTGTTCACGGCCGGCGCCACCACCGTCATGCAGGCGGCCGTGAACCACAACGTGGACATCTTCCTGGCCATCGCCCTGCTGATCGGCTCTTCCATCGGGGCGCAGGTGGGCGTCAGGGTCGGACGGCACCTGAGTGGAAAACAGCTGAAGATCTTCCTGGCCGTCCTTGTGCTCGCCCTGTGCGTGAAGATGTTCCTCGACCTGCTGATACGCCCGGCCAGGATCCTGGCTCAGATGGGAGGCCACTGATGCGCCGCGCGACTCTTTGTCTCGCGCTCCTGGCTGTCCTGGCGGCTTGCCCCGCGACCCTCCGCTCCCAGGAGGCGAACCCCCGGGTCCAGGCCAAGCCGGCCATCGCCGCCCACCTCCCCACGGACGAGATCAGCGTGACTGCGGACTACCACGGCACGCGCCTGCTCATCTACGGCACGGTGAGCAGGGACTGCGACGTCATCGTGAAGCTGTCCTCCCCCCGCGTGACCACCACCTATGCACAGAAGGGCAGGGTCGGCATCTTCTGGTTCTCGGTTGGGAAGGTCACCTTCGAGAACGTCCCGTGGATGTTCAAGATCAAGTCCACGCGCCCCATCGACAAGATCCTCTACCTGGAGGACCAGATCCGGTACCGCGTCGGGATGCGGGGGTTGATCGAATCCATCAAGGCCCCTCCTGAGACGCCGCCCATCCTCGTGGACGAACTCATCCAGACCCGCATCGAGGATCAGCTCTACAGCTTCCACGAGGGCGACGTGAAGCGCGTCAAGGGCAACATGTTCGAGGCGAGCTTCTACTGGCCGCCCAAGGCACCCCCGGGCACCTACCACATCGACTCCATCGCCGTTCGGAACGGCAAGGTCGTGAGCATCGACTCGGAGAAGGTCAAGGTCGAAAAGGTCGGGGTCGAGGCGTGGGTCAGCGGTCTGGCCACGGGACACGGATTCATCTACGGGATCGTGGCGGTGGTCGTCGCCATGTTCGCCGGTCTGATCGTGGGCCTGGTGTTCAGGGGCATGGGGCCGGGGCGCAAGAAGGGCGCGCAGGCGGTCCATTGAGCGGCCAGGCCGCGCCCGGGCTCTTGCGTTTCGCGGTCCGATCCGCGACATTCTAACCATGGGGATGTGGCGAAGGCAGCGGCCGCGGCTCCCGCCGACCGGCCCGACGGACGAGATCATCCGGTCCAAGTTCAGGAGTTTCCAGTCACTCCAGGCGCTCAACAACGAAAGCCTGGAACTGCTGGCGCGCCTGCAGGAGGATCTGCAGTGCGTGCCGCCGCTCCGGAGCCTGGTTGGCGGGCGGATCGACGCCATCTTCGAGAGGGCCGAATCCGTCGTCGCGGCGCTCAACCACCTGTACGACGGGCGGTACGGGCGGCTCGACGACACCCTCAGGAGCCTCAAACGCGAGGTGGAGGCGCACGTGGCCGCGCGCGAGGAGCTGTCAGCGCCCAGGCTCGCCGCCCGGTTCGCGGACATCGGGAGCGGGGACGGGGAAGAAGTGGGGGGTAAGGCCGGCGTCCTCGGTGAGATCAGGAACGAGCTCAGGCTTCCCGTGCCGGACGGCTTCGTCCTCACCACGGAGGCCTACCGCCGTTTCTGTGGAATCCCTTTGTGGGAGACCATCCGCGACGAGACCCGGGGGCTGGAGGTGGACGACCTGGAGGGCCAGGAGCGGTGTGCCGGCAGGCTCACCAGAGCCGTGATGGCCTGCGCCGTGCCCAGGGCCGTGGAGGTGGCCGTCGGAGACCGGGCCCTCGCCGTCGAAACGGGCGGCATGGGGTGGGCGGTCCGGTCGAGCGCCGTCGGCGAGGGCGGACGGAGCAGCTTTGCGGGCCAGTTCGAGAGCCTACTGAACGTGCCCGGGGCCGAACTGGTGGCGGCCTACAAGAAGGTGGTCGCGAGCCGCTTCAGCGCCCGGGCACTCTTCTACCGGTTGTCGAGGGGGATCCAGGAGGTCGAAAGCCCCATGGCCGTCCTCTTCCTGCCGACGATCGACGCTCGGGCATCGGGCATCATGTATTCGAGAGACCCGAAGGATCCCAGGAGCGGGGCCGTGATGGTGACCGCCACCCGGGGGCTCGGAACGGAGATCGCGAGCGGACGCTCCCGGGCCGACCTCTTCCTCGTAGCCAGGTCCGGGGCGCACAAGATCCTGGAGGCGCACGTCGCGTCCAAGCCGCACGCGGTCGTGCCCGGGAAGGACGGTGGCCTGACCGCCGAGGCGCTCGACGCGGAAGCGCGCGAGGCCCCGAGCCTGAGTCCCGAATCACTCAGGACCCTCGCCGCCTGGGCCCTGAAGCTCGAATCCCACTTCGGGTCGCCGCAGGACGTGGAGTGGGTCATGGATCGCCAAAACCGGATCTGGATCGTCCAATCCCGCCCGCTGACCCTCGCGGCGTCGGGGCGGGACAGGGGGCGCGGTCACACGCGTGTTCGGCCCATGCTCTCGGGCGGGCGCACGGTCTACCCGGGCCGAACGTCGGGGCGGGCCTTCATCGTGGCCGATCCGAGAGCGCTCTCGCGAACGCCGCCGGGCGCCGTGGTCTTCGTGGATCGCCCGTCCCCCGAGCTGGTCAAGGTCCTGCCCCGGCTGGCGGGCCTCGTGTCCGCCCGGGGCAACGTGGCTGGCCACGGCGCCGCGCTGCTCAGGGAGTTCAAGGTCCCCTCGGTGTTCGAGGCGCCCGATTTCGCCGGTGTGGTAGGGGACGGCTCGCCCGTCAGCCTCGATGCGGTCCGCGCGAGCGTCTACGAGGGGACCCTGTGGCCTCCGAAGACCGGTTCGCCGGACAGGAGCACCGCGAAGGGCGACCGGAAGGCCGGCCCCATCGGCCGCCGCATCCTCGCCCTCAACCTCCTGGACCCGGACGGCTTCAACTTCCGTCCGGGAGGGTGCAAGTCCGTGCACGACGTCCTGCGCTTCGCGCACGAACGCGCCATCGAGTCCATGTTCACCCTGAACGACGAGGAGCTGGAGCGGGGGAACCCCGGCTGCCGGAGGATCGTGACCACGTCCCCCATGAACCTCTACGTGCTGGACCTGGGAGGAGGCATCGCAGAGGCGGAGGCGCGGCGCCCGGACATCGGGCCGGAGGACGTGCTCTCCCGCCCCTTCCGGGCTTTCTGGTCCGGCGTATCGCGGCCCGACGTGACGTGGAACCGGAAGGCCGCTCCCAGCCTGGGCGGCTTCGCCTCCGTGCTGGCCAGCTCGCTGTCGGAGCAGCACAGCTCCAGGCGCGCCCTGGGCGACTACAGCTACCTGCTGGTCGCCCGGGAGTACATGAACCTCAACGCGCGGATGGCCTACCACTTCTCCATGGTGGACGCCAGCCTCTCCGACACGCCCAACAACAACTACGTCACCTTCCGCTTCGCGGGGGGCGGCGCCAGCCGGCGCAGGAGGAGCCTCCGCGCCCTGTTCATACAGTCGGTGCTCGGGCACTTCGACTTCCACGTGGACCGGCGGGGGGACGTGGTGAACGCCTGGTTCAAGAAGGCCACGGCCGCCGAGACGGCCGAAAAGCTCGATATATTGGGGCGGCTGACGGTGTGTACGACGCAGCTCGACATGTACATGAGCAGCCCGGCGGCCATGCGGTGGTACGCGGAGCAGTTCATCGAGGGCAACTACGACTTCGAACCGCCGGAGGAGGCCGGGCCGGAAGGCTGACGACCGGGACGGCCGGCGGGGACGAGGGGCAGGGGACGGCATGCGCTGGTGGAGCCGGAAAAGGACGGGCGACGGGGAAGACGCCTCGGCGGAAGAAAGGGTCCGCCGGAAGTACGAGAGCTTCAGGACTCTCCTCGCCCTCAACAACGAGAGCCTGGAACTCATGGCCACGCTGCAGGAGGACCTGCAGTACGTGCCTCCGCGCCGGGACGTCGTCGGCGGGCGCGTGGCGGGCATCTTCGAAAGGGCCGACCGGATCGTGTCCACGCTCCAGCGTCTGACGGGCAAGCCGTTCCCGGTTCTGGCCGCCGGCGTCGCGGGCCAGAGGCGTGAAGTCGAGAACTTCATCGCCACCCGGCAGGAGCTGGTGTCCCCGCGGCTCGCGGCATGGCTGACCGAGGTGGGCGCCGGGGACGCGGGCGAGGTGGGCGGCAAGGCGGCGGCCCTCGGGGAGATCAAGAACGCCCTCGGGCTGCCCGTCCCCCACGGGTACGTTCTGACCACCGAGGCCTACCGCAGGTTTTTCGGCAACCCCGAGTGGACGACCATCCGCGACGCGCTTTCAGGCACCGACGTGGAGGCGCCGGAGAGCCTGGGCGCGGCTTCCCGAGCCCTGGCGGAGCGCGTCGTGGCGTGTCCCGTGCCGAGGGCCGTGGAGGTGGCCGTCGCCGAGAGGGGCAAAGCCATGGACCTGGGCTCCGGAGGGTTCGCCGTCAGGTCCAGCGCCGTGGGCGAGGGCGGGTCGCAGAGCTTCGCCGGTCAGTTCCTCAGCCTGCTCAACGTTCCCGAGGCCGGGCTGGTGGATGCCTACAAGCGCGTGGTCGCCAGCCGCTTCAGCGAGCGGGCCCTCTTTTACCGCCTCTCGGTGGGGCTGGCCGAGGTGGACAGCCCGATGGCCGTGCTCTTCCTTCCGGTGGTCGACGCCAGGGCGGCGGGCATCATGTACACGAGGGACCCCGGCAATCCCCGCAGCCAGGACGTCCTGGTCACTGCGACGCGGGGGTTGGGGCTCGACGTGGCGGGCGGGACCATGCCCGCGGACCTCTTCAGAGTCTCGCGGAGCCGCTCGCACGTGGTGCTCGAAAGCAGGATCGCCCGCAAGGAAGAGATCCTGGAAGTGGCCGAAGACGAAGGCCTCAAACGGACCCTGCTGGACGAGGAGGCCCGGGGAACGCCCAGCCTCAGGTCCGAGGAACTGCAGGTGCTGGCCCACTGGGCCGTCCGGATCGAGGAACACTTCGGGCGCCCGCAGGACGTGGAGTGGGCCCTCGACCGGGACGGCAACCTCTGGATCCTCCAGTCCCGCCCCCTGGCCATGGCCGAAGCGTCCAGGCGCTCCAGGAGCCGAGTCCGGGTGGAGCCGGTCCTCGAGGGCGGTCTCACGGTCTACCCGGGGCGGGTTTCCGGCCGGGCCCACCTGGTCCGGGGTCCGGCCGATCTGGACAGGGCACCGAAGGGCTCGCTGGTGTTCGTGCAGCGGGCTTCGCCGGACATCGTCAGGGTGTTGCCCCGCATAGCGGGCGTCGTGGCCGAGGCCGGGAACGTCGCCGGCCACGGGGCGGCCCTGCTCAGGGAGTTCAAGGTGCCGTCGGTCATCGAAATGGCGGGGGCCACGGACCGCATCCGGTCGGGCGAGGAGATGAGCCTCGACGCCGTGACGCCGCGCGTCTACCCGGGTGTTTTGTGGCCGCCGAGAGAGAAGGGCGTGTCCGAGTCCCTGCCGCCCAACGGCTCGCGGGAGGACCCCATCGGCGAGAAGCTCCTGTCCCTGCACCTCCTCGATCCTTCGGCCTTCAACTTCCGGCCCCGAGGGTGCAGGTCGACCCACGACGTCCTGAGGTTCTCGCACGAGAAGGCGATCGAGACCATGTTTGCCATCAACGACAGCGAGCTCCAGAGCGGTCCCCACAGCTCCAAGCGGCTGATCGACCCGGCGCCCATCAACCTCTACGTGCTGGACCTGGGAGGAGGCCTCGCGTCCGAGGCTGGGGACAGCCGTGCCGTGAGCCCGTCGCAGATCACGGCCAGGCCCTTCCAGGCCATCTGGCGCGGGGTCAGCCACCCTGACGTGACGTGGAGCCGTCAGATGCCGGCCAGCCTGGAGGGGTTGGCGTCGGTCATGGCGGGGGCCTTCTCGTCGCCCTCGAGCGCCCGGCGGGCCCTCGGCGACCGGAGCTACCTCCTGGTGGCCGACGAGTACATGAACCTCAACTCGCGGCTGGCCTATCATTTCACGCTCGTGGACGCCTGCGTGTCCGACGTCCTGAACAACAACTACGTCGCCTTCCGCTTCGCGGGGGGCGGCGCCACCCGGTGGCGGCGGAACCTCAGGGCGGTCTTCATCCAGACCTGCCTCGAGCACTACGGGTTCCAGACGGACAGGCGCGGCGACCTGGTGAACGCGTGGTATCGGAAGCGCCCCGCTGCGGAGACGGAGGATAAACTCGACATCCTTGGCCGACTCATGGCCTGCGCCAGCCAGCTGGATATGTACATGACCGGCGAGGACGTCATGCGGTGGTACGTGGACCAGTTCCTCGCGGGAAACTACGGGTTCCGGCAGCCGGAGGAGCCCGGCGGGGGCGGGCGCGGGTGAGGTCGTCGCGCCGCGGCGGTTGATGGTAGAATAGCGGTAGTAACGGGACCCGGTTACTCGGATCGTTTCTCGCACCTGGATTCCGGCCGGGGGGGCCGCCGGGTGCAGCAGGGTCAAAGGAACGGGGGGGAACATGCCGATCATCTTTATCAGCGGCTTGCCTTTCGGCGGCGGCGAGAGGCTGGCCAGGATGCTTGCCGAGAAGCTCGGGTACGACTTCCTGGGCCGGGACGACGTGGTCGCGAGAGCGAACGAGTGCGGCATCCCGGTGGGCAAGCTCGAAGTGGCCATGGTCAAGAAGCCGGCCGTTCAGGAGCGCATGGCGAGGCTCCGCGACCGCTACATCGCCGTTGCGACGGACTCCATCTGCGAGCGCGCGGCCCGTGGCGACCTCGTCTACTACGGGCGCGCCGGCCACCACCTGCTCCAGGGGGTGGGCCACGTCATGAGGGTCCGCGTCGTGCCGGACGCCGGACGGCGGCTCGAGACCGTCATGGAGCGGCTCAAGCTGAGCCGGGAAAAGGCCGAAAAGTTCATCGGGGACATCGACAGCGACATCCGGGCGTGGGTGAACTTCGTCCACGGATGGCAGATGGACGATCCCCAGCGCTACGACTTCGTCGTCAACCTCGAGCACGTCAGCCTGGAGAACGCCGCGGTGGTTTTGTGCGGGATGGCGGAGCTGCCCGACTTCAGGCCCACGCCCGCCAGCCGCAAGGCCATGGAGGAGAGGCTCCTCCAGTCCCGGGCGCGGATCAAGCTGGCGCTGGACGAGCGTACGGCCGGAGCGGACCTCACGGTCCGTTCGCTCGACGGCGTCCTGACAATCACCTACATGCCCCGCCAGTCGCAGCTGGCGTCGGTGATCCCCGAGGTCATCGGCGACCTGCCGGGCTGTCGCGAGATCCGCTGCACCATGGCGGGGACCAACATACTGTGGGTCCAGGAGGAATTCGACGCCGGAGGCGAGAGCTTCCGGCAGGTGAACGAGCTGGCCAGGCGGTGGGGGGCGGCGGTGGAACTCCTTCGCTACACGCCCTCGGGACCTGAAGATGGGGCCCCGCAGACGGAGCTGCCCCGGCCGGAGCGGACCGGCAGGCCGTACGACGGCGGCATCGAAGACGACGTCCAGGAGACGGTTTCCAGTTCGGAGCGAGCCTTGCGCCAGACCATCGAGTCCCTCGTCCGGGAAGGCAGATCCGGCGGAGGACAGGCCGTCTCGGGGGCGCGCGAGAACCTGCTGGCGGCCGTCAACCCGAGTATCCCCTACAGCCTCGTCGTCGTGGGGGACCTCTACCTTCAAAAGCCCGCGGCGGCCCGGACCCGCATGACGCGAGAGCTGTCCGCCTGGATCGGACGCCACGTCAAGGCCCCCGTCATCTCTATTTCCGAGCTGGGGGAGAGACTGCGCTTCACTCCGGCCCAGGCGCTCAAGATCGCGGCCGCGCTGGCCGTCGTAGTCCTGGTCTACGTCGCGGTCTTCATGAGGCAGGGGCCCCTTCTGGACATGCTCGGAGGGGCGTATCACAAGTCGCACCCGTGGGTGGCCCCGGTGATCGTGGCCATCGTGGCGCCGCTCGTGGCGGCGCTGTACGGCAAGGTGGCCGGCGCGCTGCTCAAGCTGATCAAGCTGGAGTAGCGGTGGCGGCGTCCGGGTCCGGTGCGATGCGAGGGAGGCGATAATGCACGTCCTGTTCGGCGACGTTTTCATGCAGTTGACGGTTTCCAAGGCGCTTCTGGTGATCCTGCTCGGGTTCATCGGGGGCATTCTTAGCGGATTCATAGGCAGCGGCGGCGCGTTTTTCATGACCCCGGGCATGATGAACCTGGGCGTCTCGGGCGTGGTGGCCGTGGGGAGCAACATTACGCACAAATTCGGCAAGGCGCTCGTGGGGTCGAAGAAGCACGGGCAGATGGGCAACGTGGACAAGCGGCTGGCGGTCTTCCTGCTGGCCACGGCGGTGGTCGGCATCCGGCTGGCGGTGCTGATCAACAGTATGCTGTTCGAAGGCGGCACGGGGCACGGCGCGGGCAAGAGCGCCGGGGCCGACCTGTACATCAGCGCCATCTTCATCGGCGTGCTCTTCTTCGTGGGACTGCACATGCTGCAGGACGCCCTGAGGCAGGGCGCCGAGGGAGTGGGCCCGTCCAGGAAGATCACCGAGTTCCTGGGGCGGCTGAACCTCAAGCCGGTCATCCGGTTTCCCGTGTCGGACGTGGAGCTGTCCCTCTGGGTTCTGCTGCCCGTCGGCCTTGCCACGGGGTACCTTGCGGGCACCATCGGAGTGGGCGGCTTCATCGGCGTGCCGGCCATGATCTACGTGTTCGGCATTCCCACGGCGGTGGCCACGGGTACGGAGCTGTACCTGGCCGTCTACATGGGGGCCTTCGGTGCCCTCAACTACGCATGGGAGGGGTTCGTAGACCTGCGGCTCACGCTGCTCCTGTTCCTCGGATCGCTCATCGGTGTCTACGTGGGCGCCTACGGGGTCAAGGTGGTGAGCGAGCGGCTCATCCGTCTGACCACGGGGCTCATCATCATCCTGTGCGTCTTCAGCCGCGCGGTCGCCGTCCCCGTGTACCTGCGCGAACTGAACTGGATCCAGTACAACCCCGCGTGGGACAAGGTCTACAACACGAGCAGCACGGTGCTCCTCTTCGCGGCGGGCATCAGCGGGGCCCTGACGATCCTGTACAATGTGATCAAGGCGCACGCGGAGCGCAGGAAGATCCACACGACCCTGCTCGTGAGCCGGCCCGCGTCCGAATCCTGAAAGGAGCGCCGCCCATGGACGAACGACTGCAGGTCCTGATCCTGGACGACGAGCCCATCGTGGGCAAGCGGCTGCAGCCTGCGCTGGCCAAGGTGGGATGCGACGTGGAGGTCTTCGACGCGCCGGCCCCTGCGCTCGAACGGCTCGAAGCGAAGTCCTTCCACGTCGTCGTGACGGACATCCGCATGGACGACATCGACGGCATCGAGGTCCTGGAGCGGGTGATGGTGCGTTCGCCCGGGACGAAGGTCGTGATGATCACGGGCTACGCCACCGTCGAGGTGGCGCGGGAGGCCCTGGCCAAGGGGGCCTTCGACTTCATCGCCAAGCCCTTCAAACCCCAGGAGCTGAGGGACGTGATCGCCAAGGCGGCCAGCGCACTGGGCTTTAAGGATATCGGCTCGGACGCGGTCGAATAAGGAAGGGCGCAAGCGTCGCCGGGAGGTGCGGGATGACCGAGGCAACCCCGGGGGGAGGAGCGCCCGAAGTCGCCGACGTCCAGCGCGCCCTCCTGGCCAGGCCCAGCATCGGGATTCGTACGCGGCTCGCACTGGGCTTCCTGTCGCTGTTCCTCCTGGCGGCCGCCGTCACGGTGGCCGCGTGGGTCATGCTGTCGCGCCTCGAGGTCCGGCTCCGGTTCCTGGAGGTGGCCGACCGGTACACCATGGAGATCCAGCACGCCCGGCGCTTCGAGAAGAATTACTTCCTGTACGGAAGCAACCTCCAGGACGTCCGCGAACACCTGAACAACGCCCGGCGCCTCATCGATTCGGCGGGTCCTGAGGCCGCCAAGGTGCTCTCGCCCGGGGACCTGCGGCGGATGCGCGAACACCTGAATCGATACGCCGCCCTCATCGGGCGCCTCGAGGAGATGGACAGGGGACGGGCGCCCAACGGCTCGGCGGACCGGGCGGCCATCGAGGCCGAGCTGAGGACCCACGGAGCCCAGATGGTCGCTTTCGCCATGGAGCTGGCGCAGAAGGAGCGCAGCAGCGTGGGCGGAACCTTCGCCCTGTTCAAGCGCCTGCCCCTCCTGTTCCTGATCGTGCTCCTGGCCCTGGTGGTGGTCATCGCGAACTTCCTGGCCAGGCAGATGCTCCGCCCCCTCAGCCGCCTCATGGGGACGGCCCAGCGTATCGCCGACGGGGACTTCACCCCCATCACGCCCGCCCGGTGGTACCGCGACGAGTTCTCCAACCTGGCCGTGGCCCTCAACACGATGATGCGGGAGCTGGCCCACCGCCACGACGTGCTGGTCCAGTCTCACAAGCTGAGGGCCGTCGGCACGCTCACGGCGGGCGTCGCCCACGAGCTGAACAACCCGATCAACAACATCACCCTGACGGCCGAGATGCTGAAGGAGGACTACGCGACGCTCTCGGACGCCGAGCGCCTGGACATGGTGAACGACCTCGTGACGCAGGCCGAGAGGTCCCAGAAGATCGTCCGCAACCTTCTGGACTTCGCCCGTGAAGGCGAGATCGGGACCGAACGGCTCGACCTGGCTGAGCTGATCAGGCGGTCGGCCGGGCTGGCCGCCAACCAGATCAAGCTGTCGGGGGCGAAGATCGAGCTCCAGGTGCCGGACAATCTCCCGCCCGTCCACGGGGACCGCCAGTCCCTGAGCCAGGTCCTGCTGAACCTGTTGCTGAACGCGTTGGACGCCGTGGGCAAGGGCGGCACCGTCACCATCTCGGCGAGGGAGGCGCGCAGGGACGGCTTCGTGGAGATCGTCGTGACGGACGACGGGAAGGGCATTCCGCCCCACGTGTTGCCCTACATCTTCGACCCGTTCTTCACGACCAAATCGAGGGGGCGGGGTACGGGCCTGGGCCTGTCGGTGAGCCTGGGAATCGTGCGGCAGCACGGGGGGGACATCCAGGTGCAGAGCCGGCCCGGGCGGGGCGCCGCGTTCACCGTCATGCTGCCGGCCGCGCTGGTGCCCGGCCTGGCGGGGGAAGACGCCCAGCCGTAAGGCGCGGGCCGGGTCAGTTCTCCCTCGAGGCCTTGCCGACGAGTTTTGCGAGCTCCTTCATCTTGAAGGGTTTCGCGATGAAGTGGGCCGCCCCCAGCGCCTGGGCTTCGTAGTTCGTCTCGATGGTGGCGTAGCCCGTGATCACGATGACCTGCGTGGACGGGGCCTTGTCCTTCACAAAGCGCAGGATGTCCATGCCGGAAGGCCCCTTCATCTTCATGTCCGTCACGAGGACGGAGAAGGTCTTCGCCTTGAGCCGTTCGATGGCCTCCGCGCTGTCCGTGAAGACCTCGACCTCGAACCCCTCCTTCTCCAGGACGGGCTTCAGCCTGTCGCCCACGATGGGTTCGTCGTCCAGGACCATTACGCTCTTCTGTTCCTTCATTCCAGGCACCCCCTCGACGGGACGGACCGGGCGCCGGCCGGCCCCGTCCCGGAATTCTACCGTACCGTCACGTAGTCAGGGCGGGCAGGACGACCCTGAACAGGGCGCCCTCGCCGGGCTTGCTCTCGGCCTGGACGTCCCCGCCGTGCTTCTTGAGAATGCTGTGGCTCACGGAAAGGCCCAGGCCCGTGCCCCGGCCCGGCTCCTTGGTGGTGAAAAAGGGCTCGAAGATGTGGGGCAGGACGTCCTCGGGGATGCCCACGCCTTCGTCCCTGATTTCGATGCACACCCGTCCGGGGTCCTCAGGCCTTGCGGACACGGACAGCTCGCCACCCTCGGGCATGGCCTGGATGCCGTTGATCATGAGGTTCAAAAGGACCTGCCGGAGCTGGTTGAAAGCGCCCATGACCCTGGGAAGGTCCGGCGCCACGTCCATCGCCAGTGTCACGTTGTTGATCGCCATCTCGTTTTGGACCAGGCGTGCGGTGGACTGCAGCACCTCGTTCAGGTCGAGGGGCGACATGTCGGGTTTCTCGCTGCGCGTGAAGTCGAGGAGGCTCTTGACCGTCTCGCTAGCCCGCTCGTTCTCGAAGTAGATGTCCTGGAGCAGCTTCCACTTCTCGTCGTCGCTCAGCGTCTTGAAGTCCTCCATGAGGGCCTCTGTGGTGATGGCCACGTTGTTCAGAGGGTTGTTCAGCTCGTGGGCCACGCCCGAGGTCAGCGTGCCCACGGCGGCCATCTTGGCCGCCTCGATGCAGGTGTCCTCGTGGGTCTTGAGTTCGATGACCATGCGGTTGAGGGCGAGGGCGAGGTCCGAGAACTCGTCCCGGTACCGGCGCGCCGGGGCGATGGGCGAGAAATCCCCCTCCGCGATGCGCCGGGTGTAGGTCTGGAAACGCTTGAGGGGCCCGACAATGGCCCGGGCCAGGAAGTTGACGATGTAGATGATCAGCAGCAGGAGCAGGCCCACGAAGACGAAGGGTACGATCTGCGAGATGCGGATCATCCGGTTCACGGAGGCCCGCTCCTTGCCCATCAGGCCGGAGGCGAGCTGGATGATCCTCGCGCCGTGCTCCCTCAGGGCCCCCTCCATATGGGCCTTTTCGCCCGGCGTCCATGCGCGGGTCCTCTCGCGCTGTTCGGCCCGGGTCAGCAAGATGCGGTACTGGTCCATGTGCTGGGAAAGGCTGGACAGGCCTGCCGGCCCTGCGACCTCAAGGATGTTCCCCTTCTCGGAGGCCAGGAGGTTCTCGGCGGCCTGCGCCTCGGCCAGTGCGCTGTCCAGGTCCGTCCCGTACAGGAAGTAGTTCTTCTCGTAACGCCTCGCCTGCTGGATGTTGTAGGTGAGGCTCTGGGTCGTTTCGAGGAACTGCAGCTTGAACTGGATCTGGTAGAGGATCACAACCGTCGCGACGGCGATGGCGCCCGAGAGGAAGAAGCACAGGAGGAAACCGATCACGAGCCGAAATCTTATGCTGACCGACGGCCTGCCCATCAGGGCCGCCTCCGCCGAACGCATGCGCTCGGTCAGCTTCTCCCTGGTGAGCGGGTGCTCCCGTTCCCCGACCTGTGACTGACCTGGATCTGCCATGGTTCCCCCCCAAGCAGTTCGCGTGGATTCTGTTATCCCCTCTTCCTTTTTCAACTATAGCTCAGGGGGGCGGCGCGCACAACCGGGAAGGGGGGAATTTGGAATTTGGAATTTGGGATTTGGAATTTGGGATTTGGGATTTGAACTGCGGCGGGGGACGAGCCTTCGAAGAAAAGAGGCGATGGTGCGGAGAGGTTGCTAGGGAGGAGCGTTTTGCGGCTCGTCGCTTGCAGGCGATGGGGCGGCGGCGAGCGGGAGGCAGATGTAGACCAGGGTGCCTTTACCCGCAAGGCTCTCGACCTGCATTTCCCCGCCGTGCCTTCGGACGATGCCGTAGCTGATGGAAAGCCCCAGGCCCCGCCCCTTGCCCTGTTCTTTGGTGGTGAAGTAGGGGTCGAAGATCCTGGACATGTTCTCGGGGGCGATGCCGGCACCCTCGTCGGAGATCTCGAGGCAGACCTTTCGCGCGTCCAGGGGACGGGCTCGGACGGCGAGCGTCCCGCCGTCCGGCATGGCCTCGACGGCATTCAGGAAGATGTTCAGGAGCATCTGGCGCAGGTCGTTGTAGGCGCCCAGCACGGGCGGCAGGTCGTCGGGCGCGTCGAAGGTGAAGGCGACCTTGTGGAGGTCCATCTGGTTCCCCACCAGGCTGCGGGTGGCTTCCACGAGGTCCGACAGGGCGACCGGCTCCATCTCCGGCTTCCTGCCGTGCACGAAGTCCAGGAGGCCCTCGACGATGCCGTTTGCGCGCTCCGCCTCCGAGAGGATGTCCTCCACGAGGCGGTACTTGCGATCGTCCTTGAGCGCCCTGCACTCGTCCATCAGGGCCTCGGCCGTGATGAAGATGTTGTTCAGCGGGTTGTTCAGCTGGTGTGCGATACCGGTGGTGAAGGTCCCCACGGCGGCGAGCTTCCCGGCCTTGAGCTTCTGCGCCTCGTGCGCCCTGAGTTCGAAGAGCATCCGGTTTGTCGCGAGGGCCAGTTCGGAGAACTCGTCGTGGTAGGGTTTGGCGGGCCGTATGGGCGAGAAGTCTCCCTCGGCGATTCGCCGGGTGTAGCCCTGAAACCGCGTCAACGACCGGCTGATGGTGCGGGACAGCAAGTGGGCCACCCAGAATATGAGCAGGAGGAGGAGCCCCAGAAAGATGAAGGGGACGGCCTGGGAGAACTTGAGCACGCGGTTCGCGGTGTCGGCCTCGCGGTTGTTCAATGCGCGGGCTAGTCCCACGAGTCGCGCGCCGTGGTTTCTAAGGGACGCCTCGATCTCACTTCGCCCGGCGGGGGTCCGTCCGGGCTCACCGGGCAGGGGACGGCACTCCTGGAGGAGGGCGCGGTAGGCCCCGAGGTGGAAGTTCAGGGCGGACAGGTTCTTTTCCCCGGCCACGTCCAGGATGTTCACCGTGTTGGACCGGAGTATGTCGACGGCCCTGTCCGCGTGCCCGATGGCGGCGTCGAGGTTGGTTCCGTAGAGGAAGAAGTCCTTTTCGTAGCGCCTGGCCTGCTGGATCTCGAAGGTCAGGTTCTCCGTCACGGCGAGAAACCGGATGGAACCGCGGGCGTGGTACAGAAAGGCCAGCACGATGACGGCCGTGGCGCTCATCAGGAAGAAGCAGAGCAGGAACCCGACCACGATGCGCATCCGGATGCTGACCCGCGGGCGGCTCAGAAAGGCCTTTTCCGCCTCCCTCAGCTCCTCCGCCTCCATCCTCCCGAGGTGGTATTCGGGCCTGTCTTCCACGAATCCGGCCATGTCTCCCCCCGGGGCCCTCGGTGCATCGGGTCCCCTCGCGTGCCTGCGGTTGCCGTTGCTGCGATCCTGGGGGAAGTATACATGGCCTGTCGACCGCGTGGCCAGACGGCAAGGCGCCCCGGAGGCGCGCGATGTGGGCAAAAGACTCTCCGCCGGCCTCAGCGCCGGCGCGTGTTGACGCCGCCGGGCCCCGGGGATATATGTTGAAGGACAGGGGACAGCCGCCCGGAGGCACCAATCCGCCGGCCTTCCTCCACCGCCGCCACGACGGCACGACGGGCACGGCGCGCGTCCCGCGGGTCCGGACGGAGGCACACTTCCTGGGGGGGACTTCATGACCATCTTCCTGCCGGTCGCAGGTATCGACGTCAACCTGTTTCTCATCATAGGCATCGGGGCCCTGGTCGGATTCATCCAGGGCCTTCTGGGATCGGGGGGCTTTCTGCTGACGCCGCTCCTGATCATGATGGGGGTGAGCCCGACGGTGGCGGCCGCTTCCGGCATCAACGCCATCGTGGGGGCCAGCGTCTCCGGCACCTTTACGCACCTCAAGGCGGGCAACGTGGACGTCAAGATGGGGCTGCTCATGCTCGCGGGCGGCGTGGCCGGCGGCGGTGCGGGCACGATCCTCGTCAAGATTCTCAGGGCCATGGGGAACCTCGACGTGGTCATCATCCTCTGCTACGTGATCTTCATGGCCGTCATCGGGGTCATCATGTTCGTGGAAGGTCTGTCGAGCCGTGTGAAGGGCGACACGGGCGGGCGGCCGGACTCGGCCGTGATCCGGTGGCTGGGCAGGCTGCCCTTCCGGACGACCTTCAAGGTTTCGGGCGTGCAGACCTCGGCCCTCGCACCCCTTCTGCTCGGCGGGTTCGTCGGTGTTCTGGCCGCCGTCATGGGGGTGGGGGGCGGCTTCTTCCTCATCCCAGCCATGACCTATTTCCTGGGCATGCCCATGCAGGTGGTGGTGGGTACGGTGCTCTTCCAGATGCTCTTCACATCGGGGTCCGTGACCTTCATGCAGGCCGCCGTCAACCACAACGTGGACGCCATCCTCGCCGCCGTCCTGCTGGTGGGGGCGACCCTCGGCGCCCAGCTCGGGGCGAGACTCGTGCGGCGGCTTAAGGCCGACCAGCTCAAGGTGGCCTTCTCGCTCATGGTTCTGGCCATGTCCGTCAAGATGCTCAACGACCTCCTGGCGGCCCCGGCTTTCTTCCTGGTGGAGCTGGGAGGCAGACGATGATGCGCAGGGATCTTCTCGCCCTGGCCGTTGCCGCGTGCGCGCTGGGAGCGACCTTTGCGCCGTGCGCCGCCGGCACGCCGGAGGGGGTGCCCGTGGAGGTGCACGCGTCGGCCCGGGAGATCGAGGTCACGCCCCGCTACAGCGGCGAGCTGATCAGGGTCTGGGGGAGCGTGCCCGAGGACTGCTACGTTGTCGTCAAGCTGTCCTCGCCCCGGGAGCCGGCGGTCTTCTCGCGCAAGGGCAAGGTCGGTCCGTTCTGGCTGTCGGTCGGGCGCGTGCGGTTCAAGAACGTCCCGTGGATGTACAAGGTCAAGTCGGACCTGCCCATCGACGAAATCCTGACGCGGCGAGAAGAGCTGCGGTACCAGCTGGGTATACGGGGACTCAAGGCGTCGATCGATGTCCAGAAGGGCGTGGACAGGGACCTGTACCTCAACGAACTCATCATGACGCGCAAGGCCGGCAGGCTGTTCAGCTTCGGGCTGACGGGCGTCACCCGGAGGGGGCCCGCCTTCACCACGAGCTTCTTCTGGCCGTCGGACGGACCGCCGGGCCGCTACAGGATCGAGGCCTTCGCCGCGAGGGAGGGCCTGGTGGTCGGGTCGGGGTCCGTCGGCATCGAGGTCAAAAGGGTCGGCCTGGAGGCCTGGGTGAGCCGGCTGTCCCGGCACCACGGCATGCTCTACGGGGCTTTCGCCGTGGCGCTCGCCGTCGTCGCGGGACTCGCGGCGAGCCTCGTGTTCAGGCGTCCCAAGAGGGTTTCGGCCCGGCCGGCGTGAGCCCGGAGGCCGGGTCCGTCAGCCGGCGAGGGGAAGGGTCACGTGGACGGTGGTGCCCTTCCCTTCGAGGCTCGTGACTCTGATGTCGCCCCCGTGCTTCCGCACGATCGAATAGCTGATCGAAAGGCCCAGCCCCGTCCCCTTCGTCCCCTCCTTGGTGGTGTAGAGCGGATCGAAGATGCGTTCCAGGTCGTCGGGGGAGATGCCGACCCCCTGGTCCGCCACGGTCATTTCGACGCGCTTGGCGTCCACGCGCGAGGCGGTCACGGTGAGCCGGCCGCCGTCCGGCATGGCCTGTATCGCGTTGTGGAAAAGGTTGAGAAGGACGTGCTTGAGCTGGTTGGGCGAGCACAGGACCTTCGGGAGTTCGGGGGGGACTTCGTTGACGAACTCCACGTGGTCGAGGGCCATCTGGTTTTCCAGCAGACGCTGGGAGGCGTCCACGAGGTCCTTGAGGACCAGAGGCTCGGGTTCGAAGGCGTCGTCCCGGGTGAAGGCGAGCAGTTCCTCCACCGTCTCCTTGCCCTTCTTCGTCTGGGAGAAGATATCCAGCAGGAGGTTGTAGCGTGGGCACTCCTCCGGCGGGTGACAGCCTTCCACGAAGGCCTCGGCGTTGCTGGAAATGGTGTCGAGGACGGTGTCGAGTTCGCCGGCGACGCCCTCGGTGAACGCGCCGATGCTGGCCAGCTTGTCGGCTTTGAGGACCTGGGCCTCCCGAGCGCGCAACTCCAGGAGCATGCGGTTCACGGCGAGCGACAGGTCCGAGAACTCGTCGTGGTAGCGCCTCCTTGGGTTCATGAGGCTGAAGTCGCCCGCGGCGATCCGGCGGGTCGATTTCTGGAGTCGCTCCAGAGACGCCGTGATCGTGCCGGCGAGCAGGCTCGTGATCCAGAAGATGATGATCAGCATGACGAGTGAGAACAGGAAGGGCAGTTCCTGGGAGATCTTGAGGACGTGGCTCGCCGCCTCGGCCTCCCTGGCCTTGAGAGTCCTCAGCCTGTTCAGCAGGCCCGAACTGCTTTCGTCCACGGCGGACCGCAGCTGGGTGCGCCTGGCCGTGTCAGGGGCGTTGTCCTTCGCGAACGAGAGGCTGTCGTCGAGCAGCTGGACGTAATGGCCGAGGGCGTAATTGAGTTCCGAAAGGTCCTTCTCACCGGTGGCGTCCAGAACCTTGGACCCGTCGCGCATAAGGATTTCGGAGGCCTTTTGCGCCGCGGTTCTCGCGCGGCGCAGGCAGACGGGGTCCGGGAAGCCTGAGAGGGCGAAATGCCTGGACTCCTGGATCTGCAGGGACAGATCCTGCGAGACGTCCAGAAAGTGCAGCTTGCCCCTCGCCTGGTAGAGGATGACCAGGTTGACGATCCCCGTCACCGCCAGCAGAAAAAAGCAGAGGAGGAACCCTGCGACGATCCGGAGGCGGATGCTCAGGCGCGGCCTGGCCAGAAAGGCCTTTTCGGCCTCCCTCAGCTTCTCGGCTTCCACGTGTCCCAGCTGATATTCGAGCTTCTCGTCGGTGTCCTTCGCCATGTTCGATCACCCCCGAGCGTAGAGGCTGGAACGTCGGCGGCGGTGGTGTGCACGGCGAACGGCCCCAGAGGCTCAAGATGGGCGTTTCTCGTTGTTCCTTTGGTGCCCCCCCAAAGGACCAGGTTCCAATATATACCCCGCGAACCGCGAGGTCACGGAAGGCGGCCGTGACGAAAAAGGCGGAGCGCCTTTCGGCGCTCCGCCTCGCGGAATGAACATTAGAGATGTCGGGACGCGAACGCCCCGCCTCAGGCCTTGGGCTTTGCGTCCTTGCCGGCCGGCGCCTTGGCGGGCGCGCTGTCGGGCGTGGCCGCGTCGAGGTGCTTGAGGATGAGGTCGGTCTCGTCCACGACTCCCGTGTTCCACACGAGGTCCTTGGAGCCTTTGTTCAGGATGACGTCCCAGCCGTACTCCTTGCCGAGCTTTTCGAGAAGCGGGTCCAACACGTTGTGGAGTTTCTCCTCGGCGGCCTTCTGTCTCTTCTGGAACTCCTGGCGGGCCTTCATCTGGAGCGAACTGAGATCCTTCTGAGCGGCGTCGATGGCCTTCTGCTCCTTGGCCTTTTCCTCCTTGGACAGGGTGGCCTCGTTCTTCTTGAAGGCTTCCTGCTTGCTCCTGAGGTCGGCGAGCTCCTTCTGGAAGGTGGCCCTGAGGCTCTCGTTCCAGGCACTGAAATCGGCCTCGATCTGCTTTGAGATCTTCGAATCCTTGTAGATGCGGCTCATGTCCACGATCACGACCACGGGCGTCTTCTTGAGGACGCCTGAGAGGGCCTTTTCGGGGGTCTTCGGGCCGGCCGCCAGGGCGGACACGGCAAGGGACAGGGCGAGAAGGGCCGTCAGCATTCTTTTCATGATCTCGACTCCTTTTTGTCTGGGAACGCTGTTTTCATCGTTTTCCGTGCGGGCGCCGGGAGTGCCGGCGCTATCGGTCGGCGGGCCGCCTGTTGAGGTTTCCTGCCCGCGCCCCACCGACGCGGACGTCCTCACAGACGGGCGGCCTGACACGAGCGCACTATATCACGAAAGCGGGCGGCCGTCTGCGACCGCTGTTGACGGAGAGGGCACCCGCTGATAGTTTCTGTGTATGGCAGGCTCACCGGGGACGAGGAGAGTGCGCATCCAGTGCAGGGGCTCGGTTCAGGGCGTGGGCTTCCGCCCCGCCGTTCACAGGCTGGCCAAGGCCCTCGACCTGGCCGGGTGGGTTCTCAACGGGCCGGACGGCGTGGTCATCGAAGTGGAAGGTCCGGAACCGGCGGTGGACGAATTCGTCGACCGGCTCCCCGGTTCGATGCCGCCGCTGGCCCGGCTCGACGGTATGGAGACCGCCTCCGTCAAGCCTCTGGGCGAAGAGGATTTCGTGGTCAGGGCCTCCGAGGTGGGGCCCAGGGCGCGTGCCATCGTGCCGCCCGATTCCGCGCTTTGCGCCGACTGCCGGGCCGAGATGGAAGACCCCGCGGACCGGCGCCACCGCTACCCCTTCATCACGTGCACGAACTGCGGCCCGCGGTTTTCGCTGGTCCGGTCCCTGCCCTACGACAGGGAGCGGACGGCCATGGCCTGCTTCCCTCTGTGCGAGAAGTGCGGAGCGGAGTACACCGACCCGGCCGACCGCCGCTTCCACGCCGAGCCCGTCTGCTGTCCCGCCTGTGGCCCCGACCTTTGGCTGGTGGACGGAGAGCGCGAGCGGGGACGGGGCTGGGACGCCATGCGGGAGACGAGGAAAGCGCTGGCCGACGGTGCCGTGGTGGCGGTCAAGGGGCTCGGCGGGTTCCAGCTGGCCTGCCGGGCCGATTCCGACGAGGCCGTGGCGCGTCTCCGGCGTCGAAAGCGTCGTTCGGGCAAGCCCTTCGCCGT
>JBJKRE010000034.1:0-15871 GCA_046704825.1 Acidobacteriota bacterium | reverse complement strand
ATCAGGCCGGCGCGCTTGAGCGTCTTGGCGTTGACCTCGCTGCCACCCTCAAAGGCCGACAGCCTTTCGATGTTCACGACTTCGAACTCGCGGCGGAAGAGGTTCTTGAACCCGCGCTTGGGGATGCGGCGCATCAGGGGCATCTGGCCGCCTTCGAAGCCGGGGTTCTGGCTGAAGCCGGACCGGGACTTCTGTCCCTTGGAGCCCTTGCAGGCGGTCTTGCCGTGGCCGGAGCCCGGCCCGCGCCCCACCCTTTTGGGATTCTTTTTGGCACCCTTCGCCGGTCGCAACTCGGATAGAAACATTGCTGCCCCCTATTCTTCTTCGGTGACCTTCACCAGGTGTTTGACGGCGAAGATCATGCCCCGGATCTCGGGACGATCAGGGTAGCGCCGTGTCCGGTTCATTTTTCTCAGACCCATGCTCCACGTCACGGTGCGCAACTTCTCGGTGCTTGGCCTGCGCACGAGGGTGACGACGAGCTGTTTTTCCTTGGCTGGCTTCTTTTTGGCGTTCATGGCCTACCCCAGGAGTTCTTCGACGGTCTTGCCGCGTTTCCGCGCCACGCTTTCGGGACTCTGAAGGCCCTTGAGCCCCTCGAGCGCCGCCTTGACGACGTTCTGCGGGTTGTTGGTCCCGACGCACTTGGTCAGAATATCCTGGACACCCGCGGCTTCCATGACGGCACGAATGGGGCCCCCGGCGATGACGCCGGTACCTTTCGAAGCCGGGCGGAGCACCACGTGCCCGGCGCCGAAGCGCCCCTCGATGTAGTGCGGGATGGTGTTGCCCTGGAGCGGGACGCGGAACATGTTCCGCTTAGCCTGCTCGATCCCCTTCGATATGGCCAGGGGCACTTCGCGGGCCTTGCCCATGCCGCAGCCGACGCGACCGTTCCCGTCTCCGACCACGACGAGCGCCGAGAACGAGAAGTTCTTGCCGCCCGTGACGACCTTCGTCACGCGCCGGATGGATAGGACCTGCTCTTTAAATTCAACTTCGCTGGACGATCTATCTTCCATGTTCTCACTCCCTAAAACTGAAGACCGCCCTTGCGAGCACCCTCGGCCACGGCCTTCACCCGGCCGTGGAACAAGTAACCGCCGCGGTCGAAGACCACCGTCTCGACGCCCTTGGCCTTAAGTCGCTCGGACACCATCTGCCCGATCTTCTCGGCGACCTCGACGTGCTTCCCGGATTTCTCCAGCGAGGCCTTGAGCGCGGGTTCGAGCGACGAGGCCGAGGCCAGGGTGGTGCCGGTCGTGTCGTCGACAGCCTGCACGTAGATGTACTTGCGGCTCTTGAACACCACCAGCCTGGGCCTGGCGGAGGTACCCGATATCTTCTTGAGGATCCGGATCCGTCTCCGGTCCCTCTTCTGTTTACGGTCCAGATGATTCAGTTTGCCCATAGCCATACCCCTTTACTTGGCCGCCTTGCCGGCCTTGCGCACGAGGGTCTCGTCCGAGTAGTGGACGCCCTTGCCCTTGTAGGGTTCGGGTTTCTTCATGCTGCGGATCTGGGCGGCCACCTGGCCGACCTTCTGGCGGTCGTAGCCGGTGACGACGACGTGCGTGGACTTTTCGACCACGATCTGTATCCCGTCGGGAATCGAGAGCGTGATGGGATGGGCGTAGCCGAGGTTGAACACGGCCTTGTCGCCTTCCACCACCGCCTTGTAGCCCACGCCCACGATGTCCAGTTCCCGCTTGTAGCCCTCGGTCACGCCCTTGACCGCGTTGGCGAGAAGGGAGCGCGTCAGGCCGTGCATGGAACGCTGGGGCTTGGTGTCGTCCGCCCTCGTCACGATCAGCGCCTTGTCCTCGACCGTGCAGGTGATCCCGCGGGGCACGGGCGTCATGAGCGTGCCCTTGGGGCCTTTGACCTCCACCACGTCGGATTTGACGTCCACCTTGACGGCATCGGGCAGAGGGATGGGAAGTTTTCCTACGCGCGACATGATACCCTCCTCCTCACCAGACGCTGCAGAGGATTTCGCCGCCGACGCCTTCGCGGCGGGCCTGCTTGTCCGTAAGAACGCCCTTGGAGGTGCTCAGGATGTTCACCCCGAGCCCGCCGAGGACGGGCTTGATTTCGTCTTTGCCCACGTAGACGCGGCGGCCCGGGCGGGATTCGCGTTTGATGCCTTCGATGACCGGAGCGCCCTCAGGCGAGTACTTGAGGTCAACACGGAGGATTCCCTGCTTGTTGTCCTCGAGAGTCTTGAAATTCAGGATGTAGCCCTCGTCCTTTAAGAGCTTGGCGATCTCCACCTTCAGGGCGGAAGAGGGCATTTCCACGTAGGCCTTCTTGCTGCTCAGGCCGTTCCGGATGCGGGTGAGCATGTCGGCGACGGGATCGGTCATAGTCATCTGCTCACCTCACCACGACGCCTTGACCACGCCAGGCAGCTGTCCCTGAAGGGCGAGCTGGCGCAGGCAGCACCGGCACAGGGCGAACTTGCGGTAGTAGCCCCGAGGGCGGCCGCAGCGCTTGCAGCGGTTTCTGTGCCTGACGGCGAACTTGGGTTTCTTTTCCATCTTTGCAAACATGCGAACACTGGCCATGCCTTGGTCTCCTACTTGCGGAAGGGCATCCCGAAATGCCGAAGGAGTGCCTTCGCTTCCGGGTCCGTCTTGGCCGTCGTGCCGATGGTGATGTTCATGCCCATGGCACGCGTGATCTTGTTGTAATCCACTTCCGGGAAAATGAGCTGGTCTTTAATGCCGACCGTGTAGTTTCCGTGCCCGTCGAAGGACTTGTCGGGAACGCCCCTGAAGTCCCTCATTCTCGGGATCGCCAGAGAGATCAGACGGTCTAGGAACTCGTACATTCTCACCCCGCGCAAGGTCACCATCGTACCGATCGGCTGGCCTTGGCGGATTTTGAAGTTGGACACGGACTTGCGCGCTCGGCGAACGGTGGCCTTCTGTCCAGAGAGCGCCGTCAGGGTGGCCGAAGCTTCGTCCAGGAGCTTGATCTCCGTCTTGGCCTCCCCGATTCCGACGTTAATGGTTATCTTCGTCAGCTTGGGCACGGCCATCACGTTGGGATAGCTGAACTCCTCCCGAAGCTTCGGAATGATCTCGGTCTGGTAGCGCTCCATCAAGCGGGGTTTAGTTTTCATAACGTCTACCTCTAATCCAGAATCGCGTCGCACTTCTTGCAAACGCGCGCCTTCTGGTTACCCTCAAGCGCCTTGAACGCAACGCGCGTCGGCTCCTGACATTCTTTACAGACGAGCATGAGTCGACTCAGCGGCAGGGACGCCTCGCGCTCCAGGATCCCGCCTTTGATATTCTTCTGCGGATTGGCCTTGGTGTGGCGCTTCACGAAATTAACGTTTTCCACGATGGCCCGGCCCTTATCCGGAAAGACGCTGAGGACCTTGCCGCGCTTGCCTTTCTCCTTGCCGGAGAGAACCACGACCTGGTCGTTTTTCTTGATCCAGTTGCCCACGTTTCGCCTCTCGCTCATATGACCTCGGGAGCGAGGGAAACGATCTTCATGAACCGCTTTTCCCTGAGTTCCCTGGCCACGGGTCCAAATACGCGGGTGCCGATGGGTTCGCCCTTGTCGTCGACCAGCACGGCCGCGTTGTTATCGAAACGGATGTAAGAGCCGTCACGCCGCCGGGTTTCCTTCACCGTGCGCACGACGACGGCCTTTACGACCTTACCCTTCTTTATGTTGGCCTGGGGTGCGGCCTCTTTCACCGAACACGTGACGATGTCGCCGAGCCCAGCGTAGCGACCGGCCACCGTTCCACCTTTCAAGCGGATGCAGGCAAGCTTTTTCGCCCCCGAATTGTCTGCAACCTCCAGGATGGTTCCCATTTGAATCATGGCTGTCTCCCACGCTCCGTGCTTAGCGGGCCTTTTCCAGGATTTGCTTGACGGCCCAGTGCTTGCCGCGGCTCAGGGGCCGGGTCTCGATGATGAGCACTTTATCGCCTTCGCCGCACTGGTTCTGCTCGTCATGGGCCTGGAACCGCTTGGACCGGTTGACGACCTTGTGGTAGGTGGGGTGGAACATGCGCTGCTCGACCTTGACCACCACGGTCTTGTCCATCTTGTCCGACACCACGATACCGACCTTGGTATTGCGGTGGCGTTCGGTCTGTTGGGTCACTTTGGCTTCCATCCTCAACTCCCTTCCGCCGCCCGGAGCTTCTCGGCCAGTATGGTCTTGACTCTCGCCAGCCCGTGCCTGTAGGTACGGATGATCTGGGGATCTTCGATCTGCCCCGAGGCGAGTTGGAAGCGCAGCTTCATGAGCTGCTCCGTGATCTCGAGTTCTTCGTTTCTGAGTTCATCCACGGACAGGTCCCGAACCTTGGCCGGCTTCCTCAGATCCTTCGGTTTCATCATCGTGAAAACTCCTGATCCTTGCGGCTGACGAACCGGGTCTTGATGGGAAGCTTGTGCGCGGCCAGGCGGAACGCCTCCTGCGCGGCCTCCTGGCTGACGCCTTCCAGCTCGAAGAGGATGCGCCCCGGCTTGACCACCGCGACCCAGCCTTCCAGGTTGCCCTTGCCTTTACCCATACGGGTTTCCAACGGTTTCTTGGTGTAAGGCTTGTCGGGGAAGATGCGGATCCACATCTTGCCGCCGCGCTTGATGTAGCGGTTGATGGCCACGCGGCTCGCCTCGATCTGCCGGTTGGTGATCCAGGCCGCCTCGAGCGCCATCAGGCCGAAGTCTCCGAAGTCCACGTGGTTCCCCCGGTTGGCGGGCCCGGACCTCCGGCCTCGTTGCTGCTTTCTGTATTTGACCTTCTTCGGCATTAACATGGTGACACTCCCGGAAGGATTACTTCCCTACCTTCTGCCCCTTGTAGATCCACACTTTCACGCCGATGACCCCGTAGGTGGTGCGGGCTTCGGCGAACCCGTAATCGATATCGCTTCTGAGGGTCTGCAGGGGCAGGCGCCCTTCCAGGTACCATTCGGACCGTGCGATCTCGGCGCCGTTCAGGCGGCCGGCCACCCGGATCCTGATACCCAGGGCTCCGAACTTCATGGCCATCTCGATGGCCCGCTTCATGGCCCGGCGGAAGGCCACACGCTTGGTGAGCTGCAGGGCGATGGACTCGGCCACCAGCTGGGACTCGATCTCGGGCCTGTGGATCTCGTCGATCTTGATGTAGACCTCGCGGTCGAGCTTCTTCTGGATGTCTTCCTTCAGGCGGTCGACCTCGGAGCCCTTCTTTCCGATGATCACGCCCGGACGACTGGTCGCGATGGTGATGGTCAGCTTCTTGCCGGCCCTCTCGAGGTCGACCCGCGAAACGCCGGCGTGCTTGAGGCGCCCGAGGAGTTCCTGACGGAGCTTGAGATCCTCGTGAAGCAGCGTCTTGTACTCTTTCTTCGCGAACCAGCGGGACTCCCAGTCCTTGTTGAAGCCGACCCGGAAACCCACGGGATTGACTTTATGACCCAACGCTCACCTCCTACGTGCTATGGCCTCCGGAGGGCCGGCCCCGCTCGTCTGCCCGGGGCTCGGGTCCTGCGGCCAGCGGGCAATTACTTTTTAACGTCCAAACCAATCAGTACGTGGCTCTGGCGCTTCACGAACCGGTACGCCCGGCCCATGGGGGCGGGCATCGTACGCTTCCTGAACTTGAGCGAAGCGCCGTCCACGACCACGGTGCTCACAACGAGGTCGTCCACGTCCACCTGCTGATCCTGCCTGCTCTCGGCGTTGGCCACGGCATCCTTGAGGAGCTTGTGGAGGTCCCTGGCCGCGCGCTTCTTTGTGAACCGCAGGATACCGAGGGCGTCGTTGACCGAACGGCCGCGGATCATGTCGGCCACCAGGCGGGTCTTCTGGGGCGAGGAGTCCAAATATCGTGCTACGGCTTTAGCTATCATGAGTGCCACCTACCTCACGCTGCCTTTTTTTCTGTCGCCCGAATGCCCCCGGAAGGTGCGGGTGGGGGCAAACTCGCCGAGACGGTTGCCGATCATGTTTTCCGTGATGTACACGGGCACGAACTTACGGCCGTTGTGCACGGCGATCGTGAGATTCAGCATGGCCGGAACGATCATCGAACGCCGGCTCCACGTCTTGATGACGCCTTTTTTTCCCGAGGCGTTCATGGCCTCCACCTTTCGCATGAGGTGGTCGTCCACGAAGGGGCCTTTCTTCAGCGAGCGCGACATACTAGGCTCTCCTCTTCAAGATAAACCGGCCCGTGCGCTTGTTGCGTCGGGTCTTGTAACCCTTCGTCGGCACGCCCCAGGGGGTGACGGGATGACGGCCGCCCTTGCTCTTGCCCTCGCCGCCACCGTGCGGGTGATCGACGGGGTTCATGGCCGAGCCGCGGACCTTGGGCCTGTGGCCGAGCCAGCGCGAGCGACCGGCCTTTCCGAGGTGCAGGTTCTGGTGATCACCGTTGCCCACCTGTCCCACGGTCGCGTAGCACCCCAGGCTGACGTAGCGCATTTCGCTGGAGGGCATCCTGAGGGTGGCCATGCGGCCTTCCTTGGCCATCAGCTGGGCGGAGACTCCCGCCGCTCGGGCCAGCTGCCCGCCCGCGCCCTCGTGCAGCTCGATGTTGTGGACCAGGGTGCCCACCGGGATCTTCTTGAGCGGGAGGGCGTTCCCTGCAACGACTTCGGCTTCTTCGCCGGCCAGCAGCTTGGCGCCGACCTTGACACCGTCCGGCGCAAGGATGTAGCGCTTCTCGCCGTCCGCGTAGTGCAGCAGGGCGATCCGGCAGGACCTGTTGGGATCGTATTCGATGGCCGCGACCTTGGCGGGGATGCCCCGCTTGTCGCGCTTGAAATCGATCACTCTGTAGCGGCGCTTGTGCCCGCCGCCCCGACGCCGGACCGTGACGTGCCCATGGGCGTTGCGTCCGTTGACCTTGGTCTTGGGCTCAAGCAGACGCTTTTCGGGCTCGCGCTTGGTGACCTCGTCGAACGTCGAGGTCGTCATGTAGCGTCGGCTCGGGGTTACGGGCTTGTACGTTTTAATACCCATTGAATTCCCCTTACACGCCTTCGAAATACTCGATGGGCTTGGCGCCCTTCGCGAGTTTCACGTAGGCCTTCTTCCAGTCGGGCCGCTTGCCTTCCGACCGGCCCACGCGCTTCACCTTACCGCGGACGTTCACGATGCGGACGTCGTCCACTTCAGTGTTGAAGATTGTCTCCACGGCGTACGCAACTTCCAGCTTGTTCGCCCTGCGGTCCACCTGGAACGCGACGGTCTTGGTCCGTTCCTTCGCGATCAGGTTCTTTTCCGTCAAGAGCGGGCGAATGATGATCGTGTGCGGGTTTCTCATGGTTTGAGAACCTCCGCGAGCTTCATAATGGCCGGTTCCGTGATCACGACCATCTCGTAGCGCGCCAAGTCGTAAATGTTCAGTTCATCGAGCCTCTGCGTCTTTACGCCGGGCAGGTTGCGCGAGGCGAGCCGCACGGACTCGCTCACTTCCTGGTCCACGAACAGCACGGTCTTGTGGGCGTCCAGGATGGGCCCGAACTTGCCGATGAAGGCTTTGGTCCTGGGCGACGCCACCTCGAGGTTCTCGATGACCGCGAGCATGTTCCGCCGGACCCGCTCGGAGAGCAGGCTGCGCATGGCGCCGCGCCTGACCTTCTTGGGAACCGCGTAGGAGTAGTCGCGCGGCTTGGGTCCGAACGCGATGCCGCCGTGGTACCACAGGGGCGAACGGACCTCGCCCATGCGGGCCCGGCCCGTGTGCTTCTGCTTCCAGAGCTTCTTGCCGCTGCCCGAGACCTCGTCCCGCCGCTTGGTGGAGTGGGTGCCCAGGCGCTGGTTGGCCAGGTAGTTCCGGACGGCCTCGTACACCAGGTCCCTGCGGTAACGGGCTTCGAAGATCTCGTCCGGCACGGTCAGCTCGCGTTGCGTTTCCCTGGCTTCGTTGATAACCGGAATATTCATGTTCAGCCCCTTACCTGATGCCGCGGATCACGAGGAGTCCGCCCTTGGGTCCGGGCAGGGCGCCCCGGATGAGGATCAACCCGTTCTCGGCGTCCACCTGAACCACGTCCAGGTTCTTGACCGTCACGCGGCCGCTGCCCATCTGCCCGGCCATCTTCGTGCCCTTGAACACGCGCGAAGGGTCGGACGAGGCTCCGATGGAGCCCGGTGCCCGGTGGAACATGGACCCGTGCGTCTCGCGGCCCCCGGCGAAGTTGTGGCGCTTCATGACGCCCTGGAAGCCTTTTCCCTTGCTCGTCCCTACCACGTCGACGGCCTTGATGTCCTTGAAGCTGTCGAGCGTCAGCGTGTTGCCCGGCACCAGGTCCGGAAACTCGCCCCTGAGCTCTCTGGCCGCCCGGATGGACGACGCACCAGCTTTCTTGAGGTGGCCGGCCATGGGCTTGTTGACCGCCTTCCGGCCCACCTTCTCCACCAGGCCTATCTGAATGGCGTGGTAGCCGTCGGTGTCCGGGGTCTTCTTCTGCAGGACGACGCACGGTCCGGCCTGAACCACCGTCACGGGGATGGCCGAGCGGTTCTCGTCGAATATCTGCGTCATTCCCACTTTGCGTCCCAGAATTCCGATCTTCATGTCCTCTCCTCAGGCATAGGTCGCCCGCCGGCGACGTACCTGGAACGGCTGCTTCCGTACTCTGTGGCAGCCCGGTCCGCGAAGGTGCCTACTTGGTGAAGGCCTTGATCTCCACGTCCACACCGGGCGGCAGGTTGAGTTTCATGAGCGCGTCCACGGTCTGCGGCGTCGGGTCGTAGATATCGAGCAGCCGCTTGTGGGTACGCATCTCGAACTGTTCCCTGGACTTCTTGTCCACGTGGGGCGACCGGTTCACGGTCCACACGGTCCGGTCGGTGGGCAAAGGGATGGGACCCTTCACCCTCGCACCGGTCCGCTTGGCCGTTTCCACGATCTCTTTCGTGGATCGGTCCAGGATCCAGTAGTCGTATGCCAAAAGGCGAATCCGGATCTTCTCGTTCAGCATGAGCTCCTACTCCACGATCTCCGTGATGGTGCCGGCGCCCACGGTGCGGCCGCCTTCACGGATGGCGAACCGGAGTCCCTTCTCCATTGCGATGGGCGAAATGAGCTTGACGTCCATGCTCACGTTGTCGCCGGGCATGACCATCTCGCGGTCGGCGGGAAGGGTCACGTCGCCGGTCACGTCCGTCGTCCTGAAGTAGAACTGGGGACGATAGCCCTTGAAGAAGGGGGTATGGCGGCCGCCCTCGTCCTTGGTAAGGATGTAGACCTCGCACTTGAACCCGGTGTGGGGGGTGATGGAACCACCCTTGGCCACGACCTGGCCGCGCTCGACCTCTTCCTTCTTGGTGCCGCGCAGCAGCAGACCGATGTTGTCGCCGGCCTGTCCCTGGTCCAGCAGCTTGCGGAACATCTCGACGCCCGTGATGACGGTCTTGAACGTCGGCTTGAGGCCGATGATCTCCATCTCTTCGCCCACCTTCACCACACCGCGCTCGACGCGGCCCGTGACCACGGTGCCGCGGCCGGAAATGGAGAAGATGTCCTCGATGGGCATGAGGAAGGGCTTGTCGATGTCGCGGACTGGCTCGGGGATGAAGCTGTCGCAGGCGTCAAGCAGGTCCTGGATGCACTTGGCGTCCTCGGAGTTCGGATCCTCGGCGAGGCCGGCCTTCAGGGCGGAGCCGCGGATGATCGGGGTGTCGTCACCGGGGAACTGGTACTGGGACAGCAGGTCGCGGACTTCCAGCTCGACCAGGTCCAGCAGCTCGGGGTCGTCGACCTTGTCGCACTTGTTGAGGAAAACGACGATGTAGGGCACGCCGACCTGACGGGCGAGGAGGATGTGCTCGCGGGTCTGGGGCATGGGCCCGTCCTCGGCCGAGACGACCAGGATCGCACCGTCCATCTGGGCCGCGCCGGTGATCATGTTCTTGACGTAGTCGGCGTGTCCGGGGCAGTCCACGTGCGCGTAGTGGCGGTTGTTGGATTCGTACTCGACGTGGGAGGTCGCGATGGTCAGGATCTTGGTGGAGTCACGCCGCCCCTGGGACTCGGAAGCCTTGGCCACCTCGTCGTAGCTGATGTACTTGGCCAGACCCTTGGCAGCCTGAACCTTGGTAATGGCCGCGGTCAGAGTGGTCTTGCCGTGGTCGACGTGACCGATCGTTCCGACGTTGACGTGCGGCTTGGTCCGTGAAAACTTCTCCTTCGACATCCTCAGCCTCCTTGCTAACGGCCCTGCACGCGGGCGACAATCTCGTCCGATATCTGCCTGGGCGTTTGTTCGTAGCGCTCAAACTGCATGACGTAATTGCCGCGGCCCTGCGTCAGCGACCTGAGAGCCGTGGCGTAACCAAACATTTCTGCCAATGGCACCATCGCGGTGATCACCTGCAGGCCCGTTCTCGATTCCATGGCCTGGATCTTGCCCCTTCGGGCGTTCAGATCACCAATGACGTCTCCCATGTAATTTTCCGGAACCGTCACCTCCACCTTCATGAGAGGCTCCATCAGGGCCGGTGCCGCCTTCTGGGCGGCCGCCTTGAAGGCCATGGAGCCTGCGATCTTGAATGCCATTTCCGAGGAGTCCACCTCGTGATACGAGCCATCGTAGAGAATCACCTTGACGTCCTTCACGGGGAAGCCCGCCAGGACGCCGGTTTCCGTCGCCTCGAGGATGCCCTTCTCGGCGGGGGCGATAAACTCCCGCGGGATCACGCCGCCCGTGATGGCGTTCTCGAAGGCGAAGCCGCCCCCCTCGGTGAGGGGCTCGACCCTGATCTTGACGTGGCCGTACTGGCCGTGGCCGCCCGTCTGGCGGATGAACTTGCCCTCGCCCTCGGACGGCTTCGTGAGCGTTTCGCGGTAGGCCACCTGGGGTTTGCCCACGCTTGCCTGCACCCCGAACTCGCGGGTCAGGCGGTCGACGATGATCTCCAGGTGAAGCTCGCCCATGCCCGAAATGAGGGTCTGACCCGTATCGGCGTCCACGCGGAGCTTGAAGGTCGGGTCTTCCTTGGCCAGCTTCTGCAGCGCGGCGGACAGCTTGTCCTGGTCGGCCTTGGACTTGGGCTCGATGGCCACGGAGATGACCGGTTCGGGGAAGTCCATGGACTCCAGCAGAACGGGCTTCTCCTTGGCCGCCAGCGTCTCGCCGGTGGTCACGTCCTTAAGGCCGACGATGGCCGCGATGTCTCCGGCCCTCACCTCGTCGATCTCCTCGCGCTTGTTGGCGTGCATCTTGAGCAGGCGCCCCACGCGCTCCTGACGCTTCTTGCTTGCGTTCCACACGTAGGAGCCGGCGCTCAGCGTTCCGGAGTAGACCCTGGTAAAGGCGAGCTGGCCCACGAACGGATCGGTGGTGATCTTGAAGACCAGCGCCGAAAAGGGGTCCTCGTCGGTGTGGTGCCGCACCTCGGGCTCGCCCGAGTCCGGTTCCACGCCCTGGATCGGAGGAATATCTACGGGGGACGGGAGGAAGTCCACCACCGCGTCGAGCAGGGGCTGGATGCCCTTGTTCTTAAATGCCGTCCCGCACAGGACGGGCGTGAAATGCATGGCGATGGTCCCCTTGCGCAGCGCCTTCCGCACGGCGGCCTTGTCGAGGGGCTCGCCGTCGAGGTAGCGCTGCATGAGGTCATCGTCCTCCTCACAGGCCATCTCGAGCAGCTTTTCGCGCCACTCGGCCACGGCGTCCTTGTAGTCGGCCGGGATGTCCTCTTCGACGAACTTGGCGCCGAGGGTGTCATCCAGCCAGCGCAACGCCTTCTCCTCCACGAGGTCGAAGACGCCCTCAAAGGTATCTTCCTTGCCCCAGGGGAGATAGAGCGCAACGGGGCGCGCGTGCAGGCGCTCGTCCATCATGCCGATGGCGCGCTCGAAGTCGGCGCCCTGCCGGTCCATCTTGTTGACGAACGCGATGCGGGGAACCTTGTACTTGTCGGCCTGGCGCCAGACCGTTTCGGACTGGGGCTCCACGCCGGCGACGGCGCAGAAGACGCCCACGGCGCCGTCCAGAACCCTCAGCGACCGCTCGACCTCGGCGGTGAAGTCCACGTGGCCGGGCGTATCGATGATGTTGATCCGGCAGTCCCGCCAGAAGCAGGTGGTGGCCGCAGAGGTGATGGTGATGCCCCGCTCCTGCTCCTGGACCATCCAATCCATGGTCGCAGTGCCCTCGTGCACCTCGCCCATCTTGTAGTTGACGCCGGTGTAGAAGAGGATGCGCTCCGTGGTGGTGGTCTTGCCCGCGTCTATGTGGGCCATGATGCCGATGTTTCTTTGTCTGTTAAGAGGAACCGAACGAGGCACGATTGATCCCTACCAGCGATAGTGGGCAAAGGCTTTGTTGGCCTCGGCCATCTTGTGAGTGTCTTCTTTCTTCTTGATCGAAGAGCCACGGTTGTTGTAGGCGTCCAGGATCTCGCCGGCCAGGCGCGCGGTCATCGTGTTCTCACCGCGGTGGCGGGAGTAGTCGATGAGCCAGCGCACGGCCAGGGAGAGCCTACGCTCGGGGCGGACTTCGACGGGCACCTGATAGGTGGCGCCGCCGACGCGCCGGGACTTGACCTCGAGGACGGGCTTCACGTTTTCCAGCGCACGCTGGAAGACCTTCAGCGGGTCTTCGCCGGTCTTCTCTTTGATGATGTCCATGGCACCATAAAAAATGGACTCGGCCACGGATTTCTTGCCCTGATACATGATCTGGTTGATGAACTTACTGATCAGGACGGATCCGTAGACAGAGTCCGGCGGTATTTCTCTCTTTTTGACAACGGCTTTCCTCGGCATAACCTACTGCTCCTTACCCTCTTTTTCAAAGAGCAACGGACCCCTTGGGGCCCCGGGGTACTAGCGGATCTTAGGATTTCGGTCGCTTGGCTCCATACTTCGAACGCGCCTGACGGCGGGCGTCCACGCCTGTGGTGTCCAGCTTGCCGCGGATGATGTGGTAGCGCACGCCGGGCAGGTCTTTCACACGGCCTCCGCGGATCAGGACCACCGAGTGCTCCTGAAGGTTGTGTCCGACACCCGGGATGTACGAGGTGACCTCCATCCCGCTGGTGAGACGCACACGAGCCACCTTCCGCAGAGCGGAATTGGGTTTCTTGGGGGTCGTCGTGTACACGCGGGTGCAGACGCCCCTCTTCTGCGGATTGTTGCGAAGGGCCGGGCTCTTGGTCTTGTAGAGAATGGCCTTGCGTCCCTTTCGCACCAGTTGATTGATCGTCGGCACAACATCCTCCTTGCAATGAAGGTTTTATACGGACTCCTCCCCCTTCACGAGGGGAAGAGCCGCGATAGGTTAGCGCAGTCCAGGGGGCGTGTCAAGCCCTATGGGGAAGAAAACAAAGGAGATGCCTCGCCTGCCGGGCGGGCTGGCCCCAACATCTTGGGGGCCATCGCCGCTAATCGGCCGCCCCCCCACAATACCATGGGGGATCGCATCCCCAGGGTCCGACGGGACGGGGGCCTTGAAGGCCTCGTGTACACCGCGGCTTGCGGTGCGCGCGCCCCTGCGCGTAGCCTTAGTATTGTGTAAGCTGGGTACCGAGGAGGTAAGAGGTCGTGACCACAGCCGCCGATCACATGCGCCGGGCCCTTGAGCTTGCCCGTGAGGCCGCCGGGCGGGGGGAAGTACCCGTGGGCGCCGTGCTCGCGTGCCCCGGCGGAGAGGCGTTCGAAGGCCATAACACGGGCGAGTCCGGATCGCCTCTCGAGCACGCCGAGATGAAGGTACTGGCCGCCGCCCTGGACCGGCTCGGCCGCCGGGGACTGGCCAAAGCCACCCTCTACGTCACTCTCGAGCCCTGCCTCATGTGCCTGGGCGCCATGGTGCTGGCGCGCGTCGGCGGGCTCGTCTACGCCTGTCCCGAACCCCGCTTCGGCGGCGTGTCCCACCTGCAGGCCCTCTGGCGCGAGGGCCGCTATCCCCACCGCTTCCCCGTCGCCTCCGGCCTGATGGAAGAAGAAGCCAGGACCCTGGTGAAGACCTTCTTCGAAGCCCGCCGCTGAACGCTCCGTCCGCGATCCCGGTTCGGCTCTGCGCCCCTCGCCGTCCCCCGATTGCGAATTCGTCGAGGACCCAGTAGAATGTCGCCGCGGAGAGATGGCCGAGTGGTCGAAGGCGGCGGTCTCGAAAACCGCTGTGCCCCAAAAGGGCACCGGGGGTTCGAATCCCTCTCTCTCCGCCAGAAATCAAGCACTTACGGCCGATCATGAGGGCCGATTCCCGACCCCGCTTTGGACAGCATCGCAACTAAATTGCAAGTTCCCGTCCAATACCATGACGGCGTCCTCGAGATGCCCCGGCGCGAGGTGCGCGTACCGCAGCACCATGTCCAAGGTCGCGTGGCCCAGCAGGTACTGCACGGTGGTCAGCGGCACGCCGGCCATGACGAGCCGTGAGGCGAAGGTGTGCCGCAGGGTGTGCCAGACCACGCCTTCGAGCCCGCTGGCCCTAAGCGCAGTCTCCCAGGCCTTCCGCAGGACCGAGTTGTAGGTGCCGCCGAAGCGCTCGAAGACGAGGGCCTCCGGCTTCACGTTGCGGGGAAGTGTGTCCAGGGCCGTTCGCGCCGTGTGGTCCATGGGGACGTGGCGCGTCTTCTTCCCCTTGGCCTTCTCCGCCGTGACGGTGACGTACCCGAAGCGGCCGCGCTTGAGGTCCACGTCGCCCCAGGTCAGCGACAGCATCTCGCCCTGGCGGAGCCCCGTGTGGATCGAGAAAACCACCGCGGGCCGGATCGAGTCGGCGCACTGTTCCAGGAGGATGGCCTCCTCCTCCGGATCCAGGAAGCGGTCTCGGCGAGATTCCGGTCGGAAGAGCTTGATGGGCCGAGCCGGGTTGTCCTTGCACAGGCCCCAGACTATGCAGAGCGAGAAGAGGCGCTTGAGGCGCGCCAGGTCGTTGTCCACGGTCTTCCTGCTCGTCACCTGGCCGCCCTGCATCTCCTGAGCGCGAGCCGTCCTGTAGGCCTCCACGTCGCCCGGCGTGATGCGGTCCAGCCTCTTCCTGGCGAAGTGCGGAGACGCCAGCCACCTGGCCGCGAAGTACCGGTCGTTCCTGTAGGTGTCGGGCCGCTTGTTCACCTTGGACCACTCCAGGAACCGTTCCACCGCCTTTTCGAAATGGCTCTTCACCTCCTTTCGCCGGTCCATGTACCGGCCCTCTCTGATCTGGGTGTGGATCTTCTCCAGGTAGGCCCTGGCTTCGCTCTTGGTTTTCGCTATGCGCCGGTGGTAGCGCCCCTCGAAGCACCACGAAAACTGCCAGCGGCCGTCCGGGAGTTGCTTCAGTCCTCGCTCCCTGCGCTTGTCCACCTGTACCTCCTTCCTTTCGCCGGGAACCAGTTGATTCTATTAGGAACCTCTTTAGAGCCTTTTGCCAGGCCGAAGCCACAAAGGGGGTGTCGGGGGAACCCCTGACATGAGCCGGGGAAGGCGGGCGGCAAGCCGGGGATTGGGGAGCTCACTTGGGCGCCCAATCCGGTGCTTGCGCTCCCCGTACCCTGGGCGCAATGGTGCAGGTGGGCGCCCATGTGGACGCCCAATGCGCTGCTTGCGCTCCTCGCACCCTGGGTGCAATGGCGCAATTTGGCGCCCATTGCGTTGCTTGCGCTGCACACTTCGAAGGATCCGCTCCCCGTTTCGAGACGCGGCGAAGTGGGCCTCGGCAGGGATCCCGGCAGCCGGATCATGCGCTTTCTCCCGCAAGGTCCTCTGCCCGGGCCGCCACTGCCGCCACCTCGCTGAATTTATTGGACTTACAGGTGACACCGGCCGCCACCGGTGGCGCCACCGGGGACGCTTGGGTGGCGGCCCGGGTGGCGGCATAAGTACTTTGATATGAGGCGGGTGGCGGCGGTGGCGCCTCTGGCGGAAGGTACCGGGAGAAGGCGTCCGCGAAATCCGCCTGCCG